>JAZOCA010000083.1:0-55898 GCA_045596285.1 Christensenellaceae bacterium
TGGCAGGTCAAATAAAAAGCACATTTGTGCTAGCCAGTGAACAAGGGCTATGCCCGAAAAATAAAAACCACCCGATATTCGGGTGGATGTTTATTTTTTACTTAAGCGAAAAATTTTACAAAATTTCAATATTTTATTTGCAAAAAACAAATAGTAGAAACGTAAAATAAAAATCCTTTTAAAGCGGGAAACACGCTTAATTATAAGGAGTTAATTATGAACGCAATTGAAATAAGAAACTTATCTAAAAGTTTTCGCGGAATGTATGCGGTTAACAATCTTAATATGACTGTTCCAAAGGGTGCAATTTACGGCTTTATAGGCGAAAACGGTAGCGGTAAATCAACAACGGAAAAATTAATATGCGGTCACTTAGTTCCAAACGGTGGCACTATTAAACTTTTTGGCAAAGACTACACTGATGCGGGCGTGCGTTTGCGAGTATGTTACTTTACACAATGGTACCCATGATTGCGCCTTTAAATGCAGGCATAATGAACGTGATTTTGTGTTTTGCCGGTGGCATCACTTTTTCTTTTGGATTAGGGGCGTTAAGTAATCTCATTTTAAAAAAGACTTCTGTTTTGCAATAGTTTTTCTTCATAAATCGTCACGCAGCGTTATGCGTGGCGATTTTTTATAAATTAATTTATTGTAAGGTTATTATTTTTTTTGTTTTTTTTCTAAAAGTATTGAATTTTGTTATAATTTTTGTTATACTATAGGCGTAAAATTGTTTTAACGTTAAGCATTTTTATATTAGGATAAAATTTACTTAAAAATGGACTTATTATGTATTGTAAAAATTGTGGTAAAGAAGTTGATAATAATGAAATTTACTGTTCCGATTGCAAGCAAAAGTTAGAAAAAAACAATTTTCAAGTTCGCGACGTAAAACCTATACAAGACGAGAAAAAGTCGGGCTCTATAACCTCTGGGCTTAAGGATTCTATTATATCTTTAGTTAAGGGTATTATTATTTTTATTATTAGTTGTGCGACCTACTTCTTTTTACTGGTTACCTTTATCGATTTTGTTTTGGAAGTTGGATTTAGTCTTGTAGCGGGTGCTATTTTGGCAATTGTTTTTGTAGTTTTATCATGCAAAATAATAATAAGCGGTGTAAAAAGTATAAAACATTTTAAGAATGAATGTTTTTGGGATAGAGTAAGACCTATTCCAACGTTAGTAGTAGGAATCGCTACGTTATCGCAAGGAATAACGGACTTACTGTTTAACGTCTATATGTTTATTAAAATAATAGAAATTTTGGTGGGTAAATAATATGTATTGTAAAAATTGTGGAAAAGAAATTGAAGGCAATGAAGTTTATTGTAATGATTGTAAGGCACAGATGGAAAAGTCTGTTAACGAGCCACAACAAGAAGGGGGACTATTTAAGAATATGCCTCAGTATAAAGGCTCTGTAACTTCAGGGCTTAAAGGCGCAATAATTTGGTATTGTATAAGCATGATAGTTCTTATCGCAACTTACTGTATTTACGGAAGGTTTGTAGTTAAACTTGAAATGGTTAAAACTGTAGACGATTTAAAAGCTTTAACGCTATATACCATTTTGTTTACAGTTGTTACAACCGTTTTATCTTGTGTTTCAACCTATAAGGGAATAGAATATATTAAGCATTTTAAAAGCGAAAGTTTTGCTGGTAGAGTAAAACCCATACCTACTTTGGTTTTTGGCATTATCGATCTTTGGAACGGCATTTCGGATATTTTGTTAAATTTGGTAACTATAATTGTAGTTATAGCGGTAAACGTTATGGCCAGAAAGGGATAACGGATTAATTCACCTTTTAAAAGGCCAGTTAATCGCGTTATAGACACACTTTTTAGTTCAAAAGGAGTTAAATATGCAGCTTTGGAAGATGGTTGCAATCGCAAAAGAAAGATTAAAAGAATTAGAAAACGATAGCGATTTACCAGAAGCGCAAGTTTGCGTTTTAATTACTTCTAAAGGGCAAATCGCGTTAGTAGAAAATAATGATTACGCTTCTGTTATAGAAGTTTTAACAAAAGAAAAAGATTGCGTTATAAAGCAAATGGTCGCAGTATGGAAATCTGGCGGGATAGAAATTCCTTCTTATGCTTTAAGAAAGGCATTTTATCAAGCAGATGCTAAAAATGCAACCTGTAGAATTTATTTTTCGGGCGATCACTTTAAAATATTACAACAAACCTTGTAGGTGATTTATGAAAAGTTACGTTAATCCCATAATGGAAGGGGCAGACCCATTTGTTTTGTATCACGACGGCGGATATTACCTTTACGCTACTAATAGCGACGTCGGGTTTAAGGTTTTTTATTCCGAAGATATGGTTTCTTGGGAAGATAAAGGGCTTTGTTTAAGCAAAGAAGACGTTGCAGGCGACGTCGGTTTTTGGGCACCCGAAGTAATGTTTTATGGCGGAACGTTTTATATGGTATACGTTGCAAATGAACGTTTAGGCATTGCAACTTCCAACTCTCCGCTAGGGCCTTTTAAACAAGAAAACAAGCGCTTTATAAGCGATAACTGTGCTATAGACGGACATTTCTTTATTGATGAGGATGGCTCTATATATCTTTATTACGTTCGATTTGATAATGGTAACGTGCTTTACGTTACAAAAGTAAACGACGATCTTTTATCTATAGACGAAGAAAATGAAAAGTTTATTTTTCGTGCGGATTGCGAATGGGAACTTAAAGACTGTTCGGTTGTAGAAGGTCCTTTTGTTTTAAAGCGCAACGGTAAATATTATTTAACTTATTCGGCAAATCATACGCGTAGCCCTTATTACGCTATAGGCTATGCGGTTAGCGATAATCCCTTTGGTCCTTTTATAAAGTATGAAAACAACCCCATATTAAAGATGAATGAAAAAGTTAACGGAGTAGGTCATCACAGTTTTGTAATTACGCCAAAGGGCGAATTAGTTTGCGTGTACCACTCCCATTTTTCAAAAACTCAATTTACTCCCAGAATGATATGTTTAGATAGGGCGCATTTTGAAGAAAAAAATGGTGATAATGTACTTGTTATAGATGGCCCAACAACAACTTTGCAACCTGCGTTTAAGAATAAATAAGTTGCCTTATAGGTCGATTATCGATAGTTAAAACGATATATTCGGTAGGTTAAAGACATAATAAACGTTAGATTTGTTACGCAGTATATCTTTTAAACTCATCTAAACGCTTTTCTTCTAAAGTAAAGGTAAATTAAGGCGCAAAAGATTAATATAGCTTAAAAATTTGAACAAATATTTTATGTGAGCGCTTTGCTTTTATTTTTGCTTTTTACTAATTGATAAAATAACTTACAAAGGATAAAACTATGCAATTATTGTCAATTCCGCCAAAAAGCGATATAGATCTTTCACGGGTAAATCTTAATAAGGTAGATGAACCGCTTGTAAACGTGGTTGAATTTTCTAACGGAAAAATCATTGCCGATATGCAATATATTAAGCAGGGTATACCGGGTGCTATTCAAACGCCTTATTTAAGAAGAGAGGTTGCCGAAAGGTTGGTATTTGCTTCTTCTATGCTTCCAAATGGTTATAAATTAAAAATTTACGATGGGTGGCGCCCTTACGAAGTTCAAAAATATTTATACGACGAATATTTTTTACGTTTAAAAAACAATCCCGAATATGCCGGTGCAAGTGATGAAATTATTCATTCGATTGCCAAAAAATTCGTTTCTTTTCCCAAAAAAGGGGAAGAACTTTCTTACGTTCATTCATCAGGCGGGGCGGTAGATTTAACCATTGTTGACGAAAACGGGCAAGAACTCGACATGGGGTGCGCTTTTGATTGCTTTTATCCGATAGCAAATACTTGTGCTTTAGAAGGGGTAGATTGCGTTCAGGCAAAAAACAGGCGTCTTTTATATACCGTAATGATAAAGGCGGGTTTTACTAACTATCCCGAAGAGTGGTGGCATTACGATTACGGCGATTTATTTTGGGCGGGTATTACCGGCAGAGAAGCCTTTTATTCTTCAATTTACTCTATAGAACAAAGTGTAAACAAAAACAGCGCGGATAAGCTTTTCGACGTATTCATAAGCTACCGTCGCGACGGCGGGGAAGTTTTAGGTAGACTATTTTTTGAACTTTTAAAAAATGACTACGCAACCTTTTTTGATCATGAATCTTTATCTTCTGGCAGATTTGACGAAAGGCTTTTAAATATTATTTCTAACTGCAACGATTTTTTAGTGCTTTTAACCCCTGGTTGTTTAGATAGATGTTCTAACGCTGGCGACTGGTTTATGCGCGAAATTTCTTGCGCGTTAGATAACAATAAAAACGTAATCTTGCTAATTTCTGAAGATTTTATTATGCCAAGCGACGAAAAGCTTAAAGAACTTCCGCCTAAAATTGCAACCCTTATAAAGTATCACGGTTATCGCGTTAGCGTCGCTTATATAGACGGGGTAATTCAAAAGATAAAGGGCGAATTGCGTTCTAAAAAACTAATTAAAAAAGATTTTTTACAAGACGTTAAAAACTGGCAATCGGTTGCCGATATTCTTTCAAACCAAAAATCTATGCCGGCTATTTCCAACCAGTTAAAAGAAGATATTTTATTTGGTGTGGCAACGGCGTATTTAGGTGAGCATAACGGCGCGATGTTAAAAGACGCAATTAAGAAAACCTTTTCAAAAAAGAGTAATTTTAGAACGAAATATCGCTACGAAATAGAAATTTCGGAAGAGTTTAGTTTTAACGTTGTAGATATATCGGAGAAAAGATACTTTCAACTTGCCGAATCCCTTGTTTTTTGTAAAAGATTTATAACTGAAAGTTTCCACGGCGATTTTTGGATTTCTTTCGTTACTAATTTAGATTCGTTAGACGATGAATTAAAGGATGAAAATTTTTTCTTTAGCGAAAATTTACTTATTCATAGCGAAGATCTTTTATTGCTTGCTTCACTTTCACAAGAAGAAAAAAGGGAGTTTTATTTAGACGATATGCGCGTTAAGATAAATATTAACGGCAAAGTGTTGCTTCCCGAAGAAGTAATTATAAACGAAAGCGGTGTTTTTGGTAGATATTCCTTTGGTGAAGAAGATTTACAAGAAGCGCTTGTTAAAATACGCTTTAAAATCCCACAGGAAAAAGCAAACTGTTATTTCTTCGCTTCAATTAACGATCCTACTTACAGTCCTTTTATTCGTTTTAGTTATCCCGAAGACGTTATGAACGTTAAAATGATTCCCTTTTTATCACGCGCGGTAACGGCAAAAGATACTAAGGTGTTTGATGGTTTAAGGGAATTAAGCGTAGAAAACGAGTGGGTTATGCCCGTAAGTGGGGCGGTGTTTATTATAGAAACCGTCCTGACTAAATAACGGTTGTTGGATTTTTATAGAAAATCAGGTAAAAAAACAAGAATAATGCGCGTTAAACTTTAAAAACGTGGAAAGTTTAGCGCGCTTTTCTTTTAATCTTTTTATTAAGTTGCAAAAAGGGGGAAGTTGTGCTATAATTAACGTGAGGGGTTTGGAGGTTAGTTATGGAAAACGGTAAATACGACTCGTTAAAACTCAAAAATCAACTTTGTTTTCCTGTATATTCAGCAGCTCGTCATATAATAAGGCTGTATACTCCCTATTTAAAAAAACTAAATCTTACCTATACGCAATACGTTACGATGATGGTTTTATGGGAAGAAAAGCAAAGTAATTTAAAAGATTTGGGTAAAAAACTTTATTTAGATTCGGGTACGTTAACCCCACTTTTAAAAGAACTTGAAAAAAAGGGTTACGTAAACAGATGCAGGTTGGAAGGGGACGAAAGATTTTTAAGTATTTCCCTTACGCCTGAAGGGGAAGCCTTAAAAGATAAGGCTTTGCATATCCCCAAAGAAATGACTAAGTGCGTTTGCTTAACTAGGGAAGAGTCCTTAGAACTTTATCATTTGATGTATAAACTGTTAAGCGTGGTTAAAGAAGATTAAAGATTTATAAAAGTGGATATAAGGCATAGTAGATATTGTGCCTTTATTATTAAGTTAGCGTTAATCGCGCTATACTCACACTTTAGTGGTGAATATATGGAACATGACAACAAGCAAAGGTCGCCTTACAAAGGGATATTAGTTCAAGTATTTTTTACGGTTTTAATTCCGTTAGTTTTATTAGTCCTTTTTTATTTTGTTATAAACAAATATCAAGGCAATTACGAACGAGAACAAAATAGTCTTACGGCGATTGTTTTAGCAACTGGTATTGGCACGCTGTTTAACTGCTCGTGTATAATTGCGGGGATAGTAAAGCCTTCTTATCTCGTTTTTAAAAATAGGGTTTTAGAATTTTTTGAAAATACAAAACTTTCTTTTTCTTTTGCTGTAAAAAGTTATTTTTACGATATGAAAGAAAACGGAGTTGTTTTTCTTATATACTTTTTAATGTATTTTTTAGAAGCTCTTATTTGTTTTCTTTCATTAAAAACCTTAATTGTAGTTTATCTTGTTCACTATATTTAGGCAGTAAAATTTAATAGTAAATAAAAAATCCGCGCATATAAACAAAAGGAGTTATGGGCGGATTTTTATTAGAAGTTTTAAAATTTTTTCCCTAAAAAGGGTTTTGGGGCATGTTTTTAGTGCTGATTATTTGTTTAGATGATCAACTATGATTATGCCGTCACTTACTAAAAGGCATTTTTTTGAAAAGATATTACTCGCAACTTTCTTTAGTTCTTGCTATGGTATAGTTATCTTTTTCACGGTCACGTAGACATTTTATCGGATGCTCTTTATCTTGAACGCGATAGTCTTTGCCGTATTTTTCAATGTGTTCTAAAATAACGGTGTGTCCGCGTTCTTCTTCAGGTTTAGAATTGACTTTCTTTTGATATTTAAAGAAATTTGCATCGTCCTCAAGCGAAGTTACGTCGCAATAGTCTTCACCGCAACCGGTTAAAGTAACGGTTTTTTCTATAACTTTACGAATATAGTCCTTGTTTTCGTGTAAAGAGATTAATTCGGGGAAAGTTCCGCCCGGAATAACTTCTTCCCAACTTTTATTTTCGTATCGTTGAAGTAGTTCAACTGCAGAGTGTAGGTGTGAAATTTCCTGTTCAAAAAGCATTTCCCATACCTTTTTAACGTTTTCGTCGCTTTCGTCGTTATACATAGAATAGTAAAGATAACATTCAGTATATTCGTGCATTAAAAGGTTTTCAAATAGGCTGGCTTTTGTATCCATAAGCGAGCCGTAATGCGTTACGTGGTCTTCTTCTACCATAGCTATTTCTGCGTAAATTTCGCGCCCCTTTTGCGTTTTATAAAACTGCGCTATATTCATATAGTAATTCATGGTTTGCTGTTCGGCCGCGGTTATAATTCCCACGTCTAGTTTGGTAACTATATCTGCAGTTTTATTATCTATTTGCGGGCGAATAGTATCGTAAGGATGGCGATGATGTGCAATAGTTGGGCGAGCAGGCATAAGTTCGGTATATCCGCCAACCAGCCTTTCTGCGTGAATACCCATATCGGTTTCTAACATGTTGGCGTATCTATAAAGATGGTCAAAATCTTCAAGTAGAGCAAAATCAAGTGCTTTTTTTACCGTTTTATCAACCGAACGCTGTGCTAAAAATGCCGTTAAATCAACCGCTAACTGTTCGTAGCCGATGGTCGTTTCAAGCAAGGTTTCATCTATGGGTTTTAAAAGAGAGATGAGTTTTTGTTGCTGTTGTTCGCTTCTTCTAATAAGGGCAACCGCTCTGCGCGCATCGTTATCGGGGTAGTGGCGGTTAAAGTGGTGTTTGCACCAAGTTGCTTCAAATTCTGTTCCGTTCATTAAAATTATGCGTGTTTTGGTATAAGGGCTAACTTCGTTTTTATTATACGGTTTTACGAAGATGTCCTTCCAACTCATAATAATGCTTTCGGGTTTTTTGGGTTTTTCTTTAAAAGGATTAAAATTCATATTTCGTTATTACCTCCGATTTTAATTCTTAACAAAATCATAAAATTTAAACAAAAAAAGAAAAAAAACAGTTTATTTTTTTTATAAATATAAGATTAATTTATTAAGCTTAAAGTGCTGTTAACGCGCATATAGGCAGGGTAAATGGTAAAGTTATGTTAATGGAATACGATAAAAAAGGTTTTTATAAAATATACAATATTATGAAAAAGAGTTTTCCCAAAAGCGAAGTAAGATCTTATTTTGGGCAAAAAGCGCTTTTAAAAGATAATAGATATAAAATATTAATAAAGAAAAAAGACAAAAAGATTATAGGTGTAATTTGCGTATGGACCTTTGAAAATCTTTCGTTTATAGAACATTTTGCAATTGACAAAAAATATAGGAATTGCGGTTACGGTAGCGAAATGTTAAAAGAGATTTCAAGCATGGTAAGCGGATATATATGTTTAGAAGTTGAACCGCCGGTTTCTTCTTTGCAACAAAGGCGAGTAGATTTTTATATTCGCAACGGATTTTTTATTAATGACTACGATTACTGTCAACCCGCGTTTTCTGAAAAATACGGTAAAGTCCCCTTAAAAATTATGACTTACGGCAAAAGTATATCTAAAAGGGAATTCGATTTTATCAAGGAGATAATTTATAAAGAAGTGTACCATCAAAAGGACGAAAACAATTTATAAAAAGCCTGCTAAAAAAGGCGCATTTTTACTTGAAGTGCAAGATAATCGCTTTATAGGTAGACTTTTTTGTATTATATATAAAAAACTTGCCACAATTATTCTTGTTTAAAAAATCGGCTTATAAATAAAAAGTACGGTAAAATATTAAATATCTATTGAAAAATAATTAAAAATGGTGTAATATATTTTATATAAAGTATTAGGATAATCACGTATGAGAATTATGGTTTGTGGGGGAGCGGGATTTATAGGCTCTCATTACTTAGATTATTTATTAGAAAACTATATAGGCGATTTTGTTTTGTGTTTCGACGCTCTTTCCTACGCGGGCAAAGAAGAAAATTTTTCTCATCACATAAATAAGAAGAATTTTGCCTTTGTAAAAGGGGATATATGCAACAAAGAAGAAGTTGAACGGGCAGTAAAAAAATATAAAATAGACGCTATAGTGAATTTTGCAGCGCAGTCACACGTAGATAGATCTATTTTAAGTGCGGAAGAATTTTTGCGTGCTAACGTGCTGGGCGTAAACGTTTTGTTGGAGATTTGTAGGGAATTTAATTTAAAGAGATTTCACCAAGTTTCTACAGACGAAGTTTACGGTGATTTACCCCTTGAAAGCCAAAGTAAGTTTGATGAAAGTTGGCCTATAGCGCCTTCTTCTGCATATTCGGCTTCTAAGGCGAGCGCAGATTTGCTTATTTTAGCACAAGCGAGAACTCATAATTTGCCAGTTACTATTTCGCGGTGCTGTAACAACTTCGGGGCGCGTCAGCATGAAGAAAAGTTTATACCTACAATGGTAAAGCACGCTTTATTTAATAAACCGTTGCCCATATACGGCACGGGGGAAAACGTGCGCGAATGGATTGAAGTTAAAGAACATTGTAAGGCGGTTGACCTTATTTTAAGAAAGGGTAAGTTAGGGCAGGTTTACAACGTCAGCGGTAACGTTCTTTTAAGCAATTTACAAATGGCAAAGAAGATACTTAATATTTTGCAAAAACCGCAAAGCCTAATTTCTTTCGTTGAAGATAGAAAGGGGCACGATAGAAAATACGCGGTAAACGGCGATAAAATAAAAGAAGAGCTGGGTTATACGCCTTCTTTTGATTTTGAAAAAGAGTTTGAAAAATGCGTTTTATATTATAGGGATGAATTTTTAAAGAATGATTAAAAACCCCATATAAGTCGATTAACGGCACTTAATTGATTACTAAATAATGATAATCGAGGTAAAATATGAAAAAGTTTTTAAAAGCAATTATTTTTTTGTTGTTGGTGATTTTAACCGTGGGCTGTATAGGTTGCCAGCAAGGCGGGCAAACGAGCAGTAGCGAAGAAAAAAAAGACTGGAGAGAACAAGAAATGAATTGCAACGTTTATCCCACCTCTTATACGGACGTACCTAGTTTACAAAGCAAAGAAGAAATCAAGGCTTACAATAACGATACGAAAACCGCTCTTCCTTGTGAAAAGGGTGTTATTGAGAGTCCTTATTACACCTTGCGAATAAACGGCAGAAAAATTCCCGTATATGCGGCGCACACCACAAACGGCATACACTCTTTTGCTTACGTAGACGTTGAAAAGGATGACAATAGCAAGCCTTTTGCGTTAAACACAGAACTTAGTTTTCTTCAGTTAAGCACCGTTTTAAACGATTACGGAATAGATACTCACGTAGACGTTTTGCCCGAAAAAAAGGGTGTAAAGGCTACGATGCGTGAAGATGTGGTAACTTGTGTTATTCGCGATTACGGCAGTTATTCTTTTGTTTTTAATAGATTTCACGAAGAGCCTTTAACGCTTATGGTCGTTCAAAAGGAAAATAAGGAAGAACTTTTTGGCGATTACGAAATCGAATATTTTGAAGCGGGTGATTACACTACTGAAAACATGCGTCAAAAAACTCTGTTTTCCACCGAGAACAAAGTTTACTATTTTAAAAAGGGCAACTATGAAATAGACGCTATAACCCTGCCTTCTAACAGTATTTTGTATTTAGAACAAGGCGTATATTTTAAAGCGATGCCGTCTAGAACAGGCTCTACCACTTCACTTTTAAAAGTTGCCGGCAAAAGTAACGTAAAGGTAGCGGGTAGGGGGCTTGTAGATTTTTCTTCTTGCTGTGGTAGCGTAAACCAAGCGGAAACGGGAATGAAAAACAATAAAAGTGCCTATGGGTTTACTTCTTGTACGGACGTATCTTTTTCTGGTATCACCACTATAAACAGCCAAAACTGGACGCTTTGTATGACTGACGTTAGGGGAGTAAATATAAAAGATTGCATGTTCTTTGCGTACCGTATTTTTGCCGATGGCATAATGCTATCAGACTGTAAAAACGCCGTGGTAGAAAAAAACTTTATCCGCACCGGTGACGACGCTTTTGAAACAAAATCTACTTCTGCTTCGGGATTGACCGAAAACGTGCTATTTAGAAATAACGCCGCATGGACCGATAAAGCGGTGGCATACGGCTGTATTTACGAAGCAAACCACGATACCCGTGGCGTTCGCTTTGAAGATTGTTCGGTAGGTTTTGCACTTGGAACGTGGAGCACTCACCTTGGTTCATGCGTTATCCAGCTCGGTAACAGAAGAGATGCTATCACCGAAGATATCACTTTCGACGGAATAGAAGTATATTGCAGTTATAATCCCGCAATTTGCAGTATATACACAGGCGGAAGCGGTGGCGCAGGCGAAGGCTGGGGGCACGTTGATAACATCCGCTTTAGAAATATAACGGTAAAATTCAACAACGGCGCTGTTCTAAATTTACGCACTTACGACGAAAACAGTTCGATTAAGAACGTTTATTTAGATAATATTGTATCTTCTGGCGAAAAGATTACTCCAGAAATGTTTTTCGGGCTTAACTATTTCAGAGATGAAGTAAAGGGCGGTTACGACGCGGATAAATATTTGCACATCAACACCGAATCTTAATTCTTTTCGCGCGCAGAAAGTACTTAAGATATGTAGCCTTTAAGTGGGTTTTAAATTAAATCAATAGGGCACGAGTGTTTTTTTAGCGATACTTCGTGCCCCTTTTTGTTGCGAATATTCAATTCAAAAGACAAGTGATTTAGCCAGTCTAAAGCAAGATATATCTCGCTATGAGATTTGCGTGGTTAAAGGGATTTAAGGAGATTAAAAATAATTTTATTTTTAAATGTGCAAAGTGCTTGTTTTTTATTTTACAATTTTTATTTTTATATGTATAATTAAATCGCTTAATAAAAAAAAGAGGTGTTAACAATGAAGAAGTTAAAAGCGCTTTTGCTCATGCTTGTGGTTTTAGTATTCTTTACTACCGCATGTACTCCTATGGGGCAGGAAAATTATCACGATAGTTCCGCTCCTAACAGCAGCATTCAACAACCAGACTCGTCAACTCCCGATTCATCAACTCCAGACTCGTCAGTTCCAGATTCATCAATGCCCGATTCGTCTACCGCTGATTCTTCAATTCCCGATTCTTCTAATCCCGAAGAAGATCCATTTGCAGGCTACGAAACGATTTCAGTTGCAGATGCAATAGTTATTGCCGGCGCAGACGGAAACGTAACCGAAAGATTATATTACTTAATCGTAACGGTAGAAAGCGTAACTAATCCCATGTTCGGCGCAATGATCGTTTCAGATGAAACAGGTTCTATTTCGGTATATAACTCTGCAAGTGCAGACGGTTCTGTTCCTTACGAAAAGATGGAAGAAAAGCCTTATAAGGGCGACGTAGTATTGATGTATTGTGTTTTACAAAACTTCAAAGGTACTCCCGAAATAAAGAGCGGTTGGATTATTGATTTCTATACTCCCGAAGTAGACATTGAAGAAGGCGAGTATCAAGAAATGACTATCGCTGAGGCAAGACTTGCTGAAAAGGATGCAAAGGTAAAAGTTACCGGCGTAGTTGCAGGTATTACCTATGCAATGGGAATGAAGCCCAACGGCGTATATTTAGTAGACGAAACTTCTTCTATTTACGTATTTGACGGCGATTTAGCAGGCAGAGTTGCAAAGGGTAACGAAATTACCATTTTAGCAAACAAAGCTTACTGGATTTTAGAAGGTGAAATTTCTGCCGCTCAAGCACACGGATATAAAGGTTGTAACCAGTTAGACGGCGCAACGCTTATTTCTAACGACGAACAAACTCACGCATACGATAAGAGTTGGATTCAAGAAGTAACTGTTAAAGAAATTATGGAAACGCCTATGGAAAAGGACGTTACCACTACTATTTACAAAGTAAACTCACTTGTTCATAAAGCAGATATGGGCAGTTTCGTTAACTATTATTTCAACGATTTAGATGGCGTTACCGGTTCTTACACCTATACTCAGTGTTCAGGTGCGGACTTTACTTGGATAGATCAATTCGACGGCAAGATTTGCACGGTATACCTTGCAGTTCATAATGCAAAGAGCACCTCATCAGGCTGTTCTTACAGATTTATTCCCATCGAAATTATCGACGAAAATTACTCTTTCGATACTGCAAACGCCGCTAAGTTCGCAGTTGAATATTACGGGGTAGGTCAGTTTGAATCACTTTATAACGCAAGCCCTGAAACAGAACTTACTACCATAGTTTCTTCTGAACTTTTAGGTTTCGAAGGCGCAACGATTACTTACACTTCTTCAAACACCGAAGTTGCATATTTCGAAAATCTTTCTGATAAAGCGATATTCCACTTAAAAGATTACGGCACGGCAACCATAACCGTTACCGGTAGTTACGGTGGAGTAGAATACAGCGAAAACGTTGAAATTACTTACGAAGAACCCGTAACTTACGATAGTATTACCGTTAGCGAAGCGATTGCAACCGCTTACGATACAGACGTTATTGTTGAAGGTATTGTTGGTCCTTCTTCAATAAACCAAACCGGTTTCTACTTATTTGGCGACGACGGTAGCGTAATTGCCGTTAAACTAAAAGATAAACTTGAATTTGCAGATCTTTCTATAGGAAACAGAGTTGTTTTAAGTGGTATGAGAGAACGCTACGTTAAAGATGACACCGCTTCTATTGCAGGTCAAACTTGTATCGTTAACGCGGATATTTTAGTTAATTACTACGGAAATTACGAATATTCAACCGCTAAATTTACCGATATTACCGGCAGTCAATTCGCTGCTTTAGATTGCAAAGTAGATTATTCTACTAACGTTTACGTTTTAACTGGTAAGGTTAATCTAATTGAACAATATTACTTCTCTACTATTAACCTTGTTGCTGAAGACGGGGTTGAAGTTGAATTATATATGTCAAGCGCAGATCAATACGAGTTCTTAAAACCCTATGCAAATCAAACTATTACGGTAGAAATCGCTCCTTGTAACTGGAACGATAAGGGGTTCTGGAAGGGTTGCGTAATAGCAATTCGCTTAGAAGACGGAAGCAAAATCTTAAACGAATACTATTTCGATTTATATTAAAATATCTTTTAAAGGGCCTGCTAAAAAAAGCAGGCTCTTTTTTTGCGCGCAAATATTAAACGGTTGTAAAAAAAATTTAATTGTTATATACTGTTAAGGTGGTTTTTTAATATTAAACCCGCGTGAAGGTGTTGGGTATGAACGTAAAACTTTTTATAAAAAAGAACGCAATAACTATAATTGCGCTTATGGCGGCGCTAATAACCGCGTTTTTTGTTCCGCCGGATAGGGAATATTTAAATTATTTCGATTATAAAACGCTTGCTTGTTTGTTTTGTGTTTTGGCGGTGGTGTGCGCTTTAAAGAACATTGATTTTTTCTTTTTGCTTGCAAAAAAAATAGTAAGGGTGTTTAAAAATATTCGCGCTTGCGTTATCGCTTTGGTATATATTACGTTTATAGGTTCTATGCTCATTGCAAACGATATGGCTTTGCTTACCTTTTTACCGCTTGGTTATTTCGTTCTTTCTTGGGCAGATAAAAAGCAGTATATGGCGTTTACCTTTATAATGCAAAACATTGCCGCGAATTTGGGCGGTATGTTAACCCCTTTCGGCAATCCGCAAAACCTATATTTGTATTCTTATTTTAATATACCAAACCTTGAATTTGTGCAAATAATGGCGTTGCCGTTTATTTTTTCAATATTGTTAATTACCTTGTGCTGTTTTATTTTCGTTAAAAAAGAACCGCTTGACTTGCCCGAAGAAAAAAGCGCTTTTGATAAAAAACGCGGTATACTTTATCTTATTCTTTTCGCCCTTTCTATAGCCATAGTTTTTAGGGGAATTCCATACGTTGTAGGGCTTGTTGTAATTCCTTTAGTATTGTTATTTGCAGATAGAAAAGCCCTTAAACAAGTCGATTATCCGCTACTTTTAACCTTTGTTTTCTTCTTTATTTTCTCTGGAAATATGGCAAGAATAGAAGTGGTTAAAAATTTCTTTTCATTCCTTATGCAAAAAAGTGCGTTTTTGGTTAGTATCTTCTCTTGCCAAATAATAAGCAACGTTCCTTCTGCAATACTTTTATCTCAGTTTACAACGAACTATAAAGAATTGCTTTTAGGTGTAAATATAGGGGGCGTGGGAACTATTATATCTTCTCTTGCAAGTTTAATAACCTTTAAAGAATACGTAAAGCACAACCCAGAAAAAAGCATGCAATACGTGGGAAGATTTTCTATTTATAACTTTTTATTTTTAGTCTCTTTAACCATTTTTACGCTACTTGTTGAAGTTTTATAAAGGATATATTATGGTAAAAACATATAATAAATTAGTTAGGGATAAAATCCCCGAAATTATAGAAAAGTCTGGCAATAAGTGCGTTATCGCCACTTTGACGGATGAAGAGTACGCAAAAAAACTAAACGAAAAACTGCTTGAAGAGTGCAACGAATACCTTAAAGACGAAAACGTGGAAGAACTTGCCGATATTTTAGAAGTTCTTTACGCGCTTGCAAAAAACAAGGGCGTTTCATTAGAAGAACTTGATGAAATTCGCCAAAATAAAAAAGATAAGCGCGGTGCGTTTAACGATAAAATATTATTAAAGAGCGTAGAAGAAGTATGAAAAAGGTTTTAGAAGTAGTTGGCGCGTTGATTTGGGAAGATGATAAATTTTTAATATGCCAACGCCCCAAAAATAAAACTTGCCCGCTTAACTGGGAATTCGTTGGGGGGAAAGTAGAAGAAGGTGAATCTTATAAAGAAGCCCTTGTTCGCGAATGCAAGGAAGAATTAAACGTTACATTAAGCGTGCAAGAAGAGTTTTGTTTTTTATCACACGAATACGACCACGCAATAGTAAACTTGCATATCTTTTTGGCGAAAATTATTGAAGGCGTACCCCAAAAAATTGAACATAACGACCAAAAATGGATTAAGGCTTGCGAAATAGATAACTATGAATTTTGCCCGGCAGATAAAGAAATTTTGCAAAAGATTAAACTCTCTTTTCCCTGTAAGCGATAACAGTTTTATAAAGCGACGGATAAAAGCGACAAAAAAGATTAATTTTTATTTAAAAAAGTTTTATAAATAAGATATAATATTACAAAAAAATATAAAAAAAAGAAGGGCGAAAATAAGTTTTTTTTCGCCTTTTATGTTATAATGTATTTACTATGAAACTACGCCAGTATCAACAAGAATGCGTTGACGCAATTAATAATATGCAAAGTGGAAGCGCTTTGGTTTCTATGGCTACCGGTCTTGGAAAAACGGTGGTCTTTTCGCATTTAAAAAGAAAGGGCAGAGTTTTAATAATTTCGCACCGCGAAGAGTTAGTGCATCAACCCATAAAATATTACGACTGCAAATGTGGTGTGGAACAAGGTGACGAAGTTTCTAACGGAGAAGAAGTAGTTTCTGCGTCCGTTCAGTCTTTAATAAGAAGATTAGATAAGTTTTCGCCCACCGATTTCGATATAATAATTACTGATGAAGCGCATCACGCCGCCGCGCCAAGTTATAAAAAAATTTATTCTTACTTTAAGCCCAGAATTCACGTGGGTTTTACCGCAACGCCAAACCGTGGCGATAAGGTAAGGTTAGACGACGTTTTTGATAAAATCATTTTCCAGCGCGATTTAAAATGGGGTATAAAGCAGGGCTTTTTAACGGATATTAACTGTATTAGGGTAAGTGTTTCATACGATTTGCGTTCGGTTAAAAGAAGAATGGGTGACTTTGCGGTAAGCGAACTCGATAAAGCCGTTAACACAAAAGAATCTAACGCCGAAATTGCAGAAATATACCGCAGATACGCAAAAGGGCAAACGCTTATTTTTGCCACGTCTGTAGAGCACGCACACAATATAGCAAACTGTATAGATGGGGCTGTTGTAGTAAGCCAAAAAACCCCTAATCGCAAGCAGATAATAGAAGATTTTACCGCGCGCAAAATCCCTTGCATAGTAAACTGTATGATTTTTACCGAAGGCACGGATATGCCTTTAATAGAAACCATAATCATTGCCCGCCCAACTCAGAACGCATCTCTTTATACGCAAATGGTGGGTAGGGGATTAAGAAGGTATGAAGGAAAAGAATATCTTACATTGATAGATTGCGTTGGCGTTACCGGTAAACTCGATTTATGTACCGCGCCCACTTTGATGGGGCTTGATCTTGGCGAAGTGCCCGATTACCGCTTGAAAAAGGTAGAAGGCATGCTTACAGATATGCCAGAAATTGTAGAACACGCGCGTGATTGCGTTGAAAGTTGGATTTTAAACGTAGAAGCGGTTAACCTTTTTGCTAAAGAACAAGGGGTATTCACAAGGCGTATCAACTGGGTAAAAAAGAGTAACGGCGATTTGGTTTATCAATTTGCTTGCGGTGACCGCATAGGCATAAAAGCGATAGACGAACTTGGTAAAACCACCGTTATGCGCTATTTTTACGACGACGAAAAGAAGGATTTCGTTTATAGCATTTCTAATCAAATGGATTTGCAATCAGCAATAGATTACGCGCATGCACTTTTTGAACGGCTATATGCAGATGAAAAGAAACTTTGGGATATAGGTGAGTATTCCGCATGGAAGTATCAACCTGCAACTGAAGCTCAAATGAAATTTATTCAGGCAAAACTTTCTAAAGAAGAATGGGAAAGACTTAGTGCGCGCTCCTTTATTTCTAAAGGAGATGCAGGCCAAATTTTAAGTGCTATTCAGATAAGAAATCTTAAAAAAGAAGATTTGCTTCGCATGCACAGAAAAAGCGTTGAAGAAAAAAATAAAAAAGAAGAAGAATTAAAACTTTACGCAACCTTAAAAATTCGCAAACTCTTCGACGATAAAAAACCACGTTATAAGGTGTATGCTATAAAACACCCAACAGATCTTGTTATTACCAACTCTTGGGAAATAGCAACCGACGTTATCACTACTTTAAATCAAAGCGGAACGCCTTGTAAGTATAAGAGTTTTCTTTCCTTTAAAGAAGCTACGGAATATTTAAGAAAGGTATAACGAAATATCGTTTAATCGTGCTATAGGCGTATTTTTGTAAAAGTAAAAATAAAAAAGGCAAGAAAATCTAATTCCTTTTTAGGAAAAAGGTCGTCTTGCCTTTTTGTTTGTTAAATTTTAAGGTGATGGCGCGCGGTTGATTATAAAAACAAACAAGAAATAATAAGCGCATTTTAAATTTACATTAACCGCTGTTTAGCCATATAGCGCTAAGTTAAAAAGATATAATTTCAAGGTGTTCAAGCAGTATTTTAACGCCCATTAAAATAAGAATAATTCCGCCTGCAAGTTCGGCTTTAGATTTTAATTTACCGCCGAATTTGCAACCGATAACAGTACCGATAAAACATAGAATCAGGGTAGTAACCCCTATAAGAGAAACGCTTGAGATAAGATCCACACGTAAAAAAGCAAAGGTTATGCCAACGGCTAACGCGTCTATACTAGTTGCTATTGCCATAAGAACAAGTTCGCCAAAATTGAATTTTTCTTCGCAAGTTTGGCATTCGTTATCTTTTTTAAATGATTCAAAAGCCATTTTACCGCCTAAAAAGCAAAGCAGAACGAAGGCGATCCAGTGGTCGATAGCCACGATATAACTTTCGAACTGGCTACCCAAAAACCACCCGATAAGTGGCATTATCGCTTGCGCGAATCCAAACAAAAAGGCGATAAGAAGTGCATGTTTAAAGTTGAAAGGGCGCATTTTAATGCCCTTGCAAAGGGCTACTGCGAACGCATCCATAGAAAGCCCGATTGCGATAATGAAAACTTCGTAAATACTCATAAATTAACCTATAGATTGATTATCGGCACATTCGCCGTTTATTTCGGAACTGTTTTTAACTAAGTTGTTAAGCCAAATACCTTTAGAGAGAAGAACTATACCCCAAACTAATTTTACGGCGTCTATAAGGTTTACGCAAATTAAAATTAGTGGAGCGCTAATATTTGTAAAGGTCGCCAAAAGAAATGCTACGGGAAGTGAAACAAAGGTTGCAAACCCGCTATCAAAAATAAAAGTAAGCATTGTTTTACCGCCAGAGCGTAACGTAAAGTACGTTGCGTGCAAAATTGAATGTAGTGGCATAAAACAAGAAACTATTAAAAGAAAAGTAACCGCTAAATCTTTAACTTCGCTTGTGGTTTTATAGAAGTTAACAAGAAGTGGGGAAGTTAACGCCATAACTGAGCCCAAAACGAAACAACTCATAAAGGAAAGCGCGATAATTTTATTATCCGCATCGCGTGCTTTTTCTATTTCGCCCGCGCCAAGCATATTTCCCACGATTATAGAAATGGAACTTCCCAAAGATAAAAATACTATACTGAAAAGGTTGTTAAAGGTGTTGGTTATATTCATTGCCGCAACGACAGAAAGCCCGCGTAGCGAATAGCAATATAATAAAGCCGTTTGAACGATAGACCAAAGCGCTTCGTTAAAAAGAAGGTTAGCCCCCTTAGCCAGTAGTTTTTTAAGTAGGTCTTTAGGGATTGCAAAAGATGAAAATATACTTTTGAAAAAGGGGTATTTATTAGTGTTAAAGTGGGAGTATAGCACGATTATCACACATTCTATGCATCTTGCAATAACAGTTGCTATGGCCGCGCCTTCAACCCCTAAAGCAGGTGCTCCTAAAACACCAAAAATTAAAACGTAGTTTAATATGGCGTTAATTACAACCGACACAATAGATGAAAATAGGGGTATTTTCGTCTCGCCCGTTTCGCGCAAAGTGCTTGCGTAAATTTGCGTTATCGTATTTGGTATCTGTGCAAAAACAACGATATAAAAATATTTTTTCGCATAGTAAAGGGCAAGTTCTAAATCTCCCGTTTCACTACCTTCGTTTAAAAAGAGTTTTATAAGCGGTTCGTGAAAAAAGGCGAATATAAAAGTGGCAATAACTGCAACTGCAATGCACATATAGTACTTGAATTTAACCGTATATTTAACACCTTCTGTAGATCCGCTTCCAAAGTATTGCGCGGTAAAAATGCCCGCGCCGGCAGTAGCACCGAAGATACAAAGGATATAAACGAAAAGCAGTTGGTTAACTATGGCAACACCGCTTAACTGTTCTGTTCCAAGCGAGCCTACCATAACGTTATCTAATAAGTTGACTAAATTATTAAGGCCGTTTTGTAGTATTATGGGTAGAACTATTGCTAAAACGTATTTATAAAAGGCTTTGTTGCCTATAAATCTTTTCAAAAACATATTTTTTTCTCCAACTTAAAGTATTTTAGCACATATGCAAAATTTAAGCAAAGCAAAAAAGGCGTTAAATAAAAAAGAAGAAAAAAAGGTTATATTTTGCTAACGAAAAAGGTTGTATTTTGCTAACGAAGTAACGCTATTAAAAATTAAAATATAATTTTTAAAAAAAGTATTGCCAAAAAAACAATTTTGTGATATAATGCAAAAAGAGCAAAAGTTCTTTTATTAACTTTTGTTTTTGCCCAGATTTTTTATAGGAGCCCAGATGAAAAAAATCACATTTTTATCGCTTACAATTATTTTATCGCTAAGTTTGTTGCTTTTTAGCGGTTGTTTGTATGAAGAAGCGTCTAGTTCTGATTCTAATCAAGAAAACGTGCAAACGATTGTTGAAATAGGCAATAGCAGTACCTTGCAAAAGGAACTTTTAGACGGGGGCGATTTTATTCTTACTACCGATTTGGAAACCAAGGGTATAGACGTGCCCGTTGGTGCGGTATCGAGTGTGAATTTGGGCGGATACACTTTAAGCGCGGAACTAAGGGAAGAAAGTGAAACGCATTATTACGCTATAAGTAATTACGGAGAACTGACTCTTTACGGTGAAGGTGTGATTAGCGGGCGCGCCATAAGAAATTACGGCACGCTAATATTAGAAGGGTTTACAGTATTTGGAACAGACGGAGATTTCCCCGTGATTTACAACGAAGGGGAAATATATATAAAAGACGTAAATCTTTCCAACCTTGCTTTGGGTAATGAATGCGACGGGCAAACGGCAAGCGTTATAAACAATTTGGGTAAATTATTTATGGAAAATAGCCAAGTAAGTAGTGAAAATTTGTATTATCCCGCTATTTATACGGCAAACAGTTTTGAAATGAAAGATTGCCTAGTAACTTCGCAAACTTGCGCGTTGTTAGTAAGTAAAGAACTCGCTGTAATTTCTTCAAGCACGGTTAACTCTAAAGGGGCGGATAGCGTTGTTGTGGAAAGCGGTTACTTAAAAGTTTTGTCCGGGCAGTTTTCACATCTGGAAAGTAGTTATGCGATAAACGTCGTTGAAGGCGGTTCAACCTTAGAATTAGACGAAATCGTTTTAGATAATAAAATAAACTATAGCGATGCAAATATCGTTAAAAGACTTTCTACAGTAGAGCAGGTACAAAATGCTTTAACTGCTGGCAATAGCGTTGTTTTAAAAGAAGATTTATCACTTACTTTAAGCGGTGAAGAGCAGTATGGTTTTGTTCTTAACGGAACTACGTTAGATGGTCACGGAAAAAAAATAACCGTTAAAAAAGAAGAAGTTCAAAATTTTATCTCGGCTATTTTAACAACTGGTGGAAAAATTAAAAACGTAGAAATCCTTTCACCTATAACCGCGTTAGTAGTGCAAAATATTCAAAAGGACTTAACTGTGGAAAACTCTATCTTTAAAGGCGCTATTCCCTTATTTGCTGTCGGCGACGGTTTAGGCTTTAATATGAGTTTTAGCGATTGTGAATTTTACGGTTGGTTGGGGTATTCTAACGGTTTTACTTTTGTATCTTTTGAAAACTGTTATTTCGGTTACGGTAACGGCTATCAGTATTTAAAACCGGAAAGTAATTCGCTTTTTACTAATTGCGTTTTTGAAGAAGGTTTTACGTTCAATTCGCAACTTTCTATTTCTACGTTAAAAAACTGCTACGTGGGCGATACTTTAATAACTCAAGAAAACCTAGTAAGTCTTTTAGGCTCGGAAGCGAATCAGATTATAGTTGATAACAGTTTAAATTAATTAAAGTGATAAAGTAAGCAAAAGTGCCGATATAACGCGATTATCGGCACTTTTTTAATAGGAAGGCAGTTGTTTTTCCTTTCGTTAAAGTACGTAAAGCTAAAAAATGAAGTCGTATAAAATACTGTATTTGGATTTAGCGTTAATAAGATTTTGTTTATAAACAAAAAAACGGGAAAACGGTGAAGGTTCCGTTTTCCCGCCGTAAACGCTAGTTGCCTTGCGCTTACATAAAAAGAAGGAGATGGGTTGGTTAAATTTAAGTGAAAACAAAACTAATCATCTTGTTTTCGTGCTACTATGATAGCATTTAAAAAGTTAACATACGGTAAAAAAAGGGTAACAATTCGGTAAACTTTAAAATTTTTTAAAATCTTTTTTAAGTTTGTATAAATTTGTTGGAATATTATTATTTAACGAAAGGTATTTACTTTCTTTCTAAAAGGTAAAGATATTTTATATAAACTTCTTTAACCCTGTTTTCCCAAGTGCAGTAAAGCGTGTTAAAGGCGTTTTTGCAAACTTCTTCGTAAAGGATTTTATCTTTTTCTATTTTTAGAATTTTATCTGCAAAAGCACCTTCGTCGTAATCGCTTAAATATCCGTTAAACCCGTCTTTAATAAGACAAGCGGTTTTTGCCTGTTTTAAAAAGAGAGTCGGGGTGCTTTGGCTTGCGCTTTCTATTTGAACAAGAGAGTTTGCGTCGTAAAGAGATGGAAATAAAAACAGATTTGCGCTTGAATATAAATCGGCAAGGCTGGTTTTATCTTCTATTCTTCCCGCAAGTATAATATCATTTTGCATGTTAAGCGACGCAATAATTTCTTTTAAATATTGCTCGTCTTCACCCTTTCCCGCAAATATCATTTTAAACTTACCGCCCTTATCTTTAAGTATTTTAAGGGCCCTAACTAAAAAGTCAACACCCTTTAAACGGGTAATTCGCCCAACGAAAAGATAAAGCGGTGTATCATCTTGTAAGTTATACGCTTTTTTAATGCGGTTATAAGATTGTTCTGGCGATTTAACGGGGAGATAGTCCGTTGCGTTATAAACTACTTCACAAGGGGCGGTTAAGCCGTATTCCGTTTGGTAAAGTTCCTTTATTTTATCGTTCACGGCAAAGCAAATATCGCAAGCGTTAAAAACACTCATGATTTCGTGCATGCAAATGCCAACCGTAGATTTCAGTTTAACGCGCATTTCAAAATCTTGCGCATACTGCGAATGTAGGGTTGCCACTAATGGGATTTTCTTTTTCTTGGCGTAATTTTTGCCTATCATTCCCACGGTAAAAGGCGAGTGAATATGCACTATATCTAAATCGCTGTTTTCAAGTTCACGCATAAACGCGCTGTCTATTGCGGGCAAAGGCAAGCCGTAATCGTATTTTTTTAGCGATAGACTTTTACATTGTACTATTTTATAGGGTTTGTTTTTTATCGGCGTTTTATCAACTAACGGGCAAAATACAGTAACGTCGGCATATTTGCTTAACTGTAAGGCGTAATTGTCCACAACGTTAATAACGCCGTCTATCATAGGATAAAATGTATCTATAAAAAGGCCTATTTTCATAATTTATACCGTCTAATAAAAATTCCGTTTCTTCTTTTGTTTTTTTGCTTAGCGCAAATAGGGAATTTTGTAACATTTTACTGCTATAAAGGTAAATTTTAGGTAAAGTCAACAAAAATTTAATAGGCATTTTTTAAAAAAATGCTAATTATCTTAAAAATAATTTGTAAAAAATATTGTTTTTGTGATACAATATATTTAACCTTAAATTAACCTTTGCGAGTATAAAATATAAGTATATATACATTATATAGTCCGCTTAGATGAAAAAGTTGACTGTATTTGCCGTATTTTGGCAAAAAGGGGAATTTATGTATAACGTATTAGTTGTTGAAGATGAAGTTAATATTCTTAAACTGATGAATATACGGTTAACAAAGTCTGGTTTTAACGTATTCTTGGCTGAAAACGGCGAACAAGCGCTTGCCGTTGTTAAAAAAGAAGAAATTGATATTATCGTTGCAGACGTAATGATGCCCGTTATGGATGGGTTTGAAATGGTAGAACTCCTTCGCGCAGAAGGTAAAGCAATCCCCGTTATTTTCGTTACCGCAAAAGAAAGTTTAGATGATAAAAAAACGGGCTTTAATCTTGGGGCGGACGATTATATGGTAAAACCCATAGACCACGAAGAGTTGGTTTTAAGAATAAACGCTCTTTTAAAGCGCGCGGATATTCGCCGTGAAAAGAAATTAGTCGTTGGAAATTGCACGTTAGATTACGAAAGTCTTTCGGTGATAGGGGCAAACGGTGAAGTTTCGCAACTTTCTAAAAAAGAATTTCTTATTCTTTATAAGCTTTTATCTTATCCCGAAAAAATATTTACAAAAAATCAACTTATGGATGAGTTTTGGGGTTATGAAAGCGATACTTATTCTGATACGGTAAAAGTTCACATAAACAGGATAAGAAACAAAATTTCCGCATTTCCAGAAATAGACGTAGTTACCGTTCGCGGTTTGGGATATAGGGGGATAAAAAATGTCTAAGAAAAAAAAGGGATCTACCGTATTGCGTCTTACCCTTGCGGTATTTTTATGTATCCTTTTATCATCCCTTTTTGTGGTTTTGCTAAACTTATTTATATCTTGGTTAGGTGTAAAAATTCCGCCTGCAAGAATGACTTTGCAATTGCTTATATCCTTTGGCGTTTCTTGTATATTAGGCGCTTTTTTAGCATCCATTTATTCTAGAAGCGTTTCCAAGAGTTACAATAACTTTAAAACTGCGCTAAATGAAGTTGCAAACGGCAATTTTAATATAGAGTTCGTTGAAGAAGACGATTTTTTCATGTCTCAAATAGCAGACGACTTTAACGCTACTTTAAAACAACTTCAGGGCTTAGAAATAATGCGCGCGGAATTCGTTAGTAATCTTTCGCACGAAATAAAAACGCCTATCGCTTCTATTAACGGCTTTTCTGAACTGCTTATGGCAGACGACGTTACTGAAGAAGAAAGAAAGGAATACGCGCAAATTATCTATAAAGAAAGCAACAGGCTTTTAAAACTTGCAAAAAACACTCTTCTTCTTTCTAAGTTAGAAGGGCAGACGATAGTTACCGAAAAAACACTATTTTCTTTTGACGAGATGATAGAAACTAATCTTATACTTCTTGCAAAAGATATAGAAAACAAAAATATAAATCTTACCACTAATCTTAAACGGGTTAATTATTACTGGGATTCTTCATTGCTTGCTCAGGTCGTTATTAATTTGGTATCTAACGCTATAAAATACAGTAAAGATGGCGGAAACATAACCGTTGAATTACATTCTGAAACTGGCTACGTTTTCTTTTCGGTTAAAGATGACGGCATGGGAATGGACGAGCAAACGCGCAAAAAGATTTTTGATAGATATTTTCAAGGGGATAGTTCGCATAAAACCGAAGGCAACGGGCTTGGTCTTTCTATCGTTAAAAAAATCGTTGACCTTTGCGGTGGTAAAATAGACGTTGGAAGCAAACTTGGCGAAGGTAGTTATTTTATGGTTACCTTGCCCGAAAAAACACCTGTTAAACAGTAATAAACAATAAACCGTTAGTTGATTCGGCTTATTTAAAACTCAAAAAAGGTATACTTTTTTTGACTGGGGAATTTTGGTAAAAAAAAGAGCGAAAACCCTAAGTTTTCGCCCTAAAATGCGTTTATTTACATTATAAAATCCGTGTTAATTATAGTATACTTTTATTATTATGGAGAAAGTTATGGCAAAAAAACAAAAAAAATGGGTAAAATTACGCCATAAAATAATCACGAAACTCGCTTACTTCGTGCTTTATCCCATAGTTAAATTAAAATATGGGGTAAAAATTAATAAATTTAAAGAGCAGGGTAAGCGCGCTTACTTTATTATGATGAATCATCAAACGGATTTCGATCAATTTTTTATAGGTTGTGCTTTTAAAGGCCCGGTTTATTACGTTGCAAGTGAAGATTTATTTTCTAAAGGTTTTATTTCTAAACTTTTAAAATATGCAGTTGCGCCTATCCCTATAAAAAAACAGTCTACCGACGTTCGCGCCGTTATGAACTGTATCAAGGTTGCTAAAGAAGGCGGAACTATTGCGATTGCGCCCGAAGGAAACAGAACGTACAGCGGTAAAACGGAATATATAAGGCCGGCTATTGCTCCGCTTGCTAAAAAATTAAAACTGCCTATTGCCTTTTTTAAAATAGAAAACGGATACGGTGTTCATCCGCGTTGGAGCGATAACACCCGCAAAGGAAAAATGCAAGCTGGCGTAAGTAAAGTTTTAGAGCCCGAAGAATATCTTAATATGACCGACGAGCAATTATACGAACTTATAAAGGGAGAACTTTACGTCAATGAAGCGAGGCTCAGCGGTGAATTTTACCACAAAAACAGCGCGGAATATTTGGAAAGATTGTTTTACGTTTGCCCCCGTTGCGGGCTTACTAATTTTAAAAGCAAGGGAAAATTTATAAAATGTAATAACTGCGGATTAGAAGCAGAGTATACTTCAACAAAGCAATTTAAAGGGGTAAACGGCTTTTCTTTTCCTTTTGAATTCGTTAACGACTGGTACACGTATCAGCAAAATTTCGTCAACAATTTAGACCTTAATTTGTTTACCGAAAAGTTCGTTTACGAAGATATAGCCACACTTTTTAAAGTTATCGTATATAAAAACAAGAAAACCATTAAAAAGAACGCTCATCTTAAACTTTACGGAAATAGAATAGAAATAGAGTGCGATAAAAAGTTGGTTTTTGATTTTGAAAAAGTGCATACGATTACAGTTCTTGGCAGAAATAAATTAAATATTTATATTGATGACGACCTTTTCCAACTTAAAGGGGATAAATCCTTTAACGCTATGAAATATATGAATTTTTTCTTCCGTTATAATAATATGAAAAAAGGAGGTAACGATGGAAAACTTTTATTTTTGGGATTCTGAAGTTTGGATTTTTATATTGCTTATCGGCTCGCTATTTTTAACGATGCTCGTTGCAAACGTTTTAAAGAAAAACATTCCTTTTTTAACAAAATCTTTAATACCAACTTCTGTTTTGGGTGGTCTTATTTTATTTATTATAAGTGCCGTTTACGAACTTATAGCGGGACATTCGCTTTTTAACAGCGAATTTTTTGGCGGTAAGGGTGGTTCATTGTTAGAAATTATCACCTATCACGCGTTGGCGCTTGGTTTTATCGCAACTACTTTAAAAACAACCGAAAAGAAATTCACTAAGCAAAGAACTACGGAAATATTTAATACTGGCGTAACCACCGTTGCAACCTATCTTTTACAAGGGGTGGTTGGTCTTGGCATAACGTTATTTGTAGCTTCTTTTATTATGCCCGAACTTTTTCCTGCTTCCGGCGTCATTCTTCCTTTTGGTTACGGTCAAGGAACGGGGCAAGCGCTTAACTGGGGCACTACTTACGAAAACGACTACGCTTTTAAGGGCGGTTCGTCCTTTGGTCTAACAATTGCAGCAATGGGCTTCTTAAGTGCAAGTATAGGGGGCGTTATTCATCTTAACATATTAAAGAAAAAGGGTAAAATAATTATCGCGGGGAAGGGCGAGGGTAAAATATCAAGTGAAGAAATTCAGGCGGATAACGAAATTCCCATGAACGGCAGTATGGATAAATTAACCGTTCAAATAGCGCTTGTAATCTTAGCGTACGTGATGACTTACTTTATTATGTTAGGGCTTGGGAAATTACTACCCGGTATGAGATCGGTTATTTACGGCTTCAACTTTCTATTTGGCGTTTTATGCGCTACTTTAATAAAATTAATTGCAAAATTTTTGCATAAAAAGGGCGTAATTAAAAAGTACCATAGAAATAATTTCTTATTAGATAGAATTAGTAACAGTTGTTTTGATATAATGGTTGTTGCGGGTATTGCCGCAATCAGGCTTGACGTTCTTGGCAATTACTGGGCAGTTCTTTTGGTTCTAGGTGTAGTTGGCGCGTTCATTACCTATTTTTATAATTTATACGTGGCAAGAAAATTCTTTCCTGAATACAAAGAAGAACAGTTTTTAATGATGTACGGTATGCTTACTGGTACTGCAAGCACGGGTATTATTCTCCTTCGTGAAATAGACGGAGATTTTAAATCTCCCGCATCAGATAACTTAGTATATCAAAATTTCCCTGCAATCGTGTTCGGTTTTCCCCTGATGCTACTTGCAAATTTAGCGCCAAAAGAACCTTTATTGACTTTTGGTATATTAGTGGCGTTTATGATCGTTATGAACTTGATTTTATTCCGTAGCATAATTTTTAAACGTAAGAAAAAAGCGGGCGAAAGCGAAAAATAATTTAAAAATATAAATGGGCTTTACCGATAAAAGGTTTAGCCCTTTTTTCTTGAATTAGTTGTTAATCGCGTTATAGCCACACTTTTTTACTTTTTTTGCATAAAATTATTGTATTTTTTTTCTTGTTATGATATAATTTTTAAAGTAAAATACCTTGTGTGGTGCGGTTATGGTTACAATAAATGATTTTCATGAACTCTTAGGGGCTACAATTATGGTTTGCCAGTGCATAGAAACGGACGTTAAACTTATGTGCGCCGGTATGATGAAAGGTGATTTCGAGCGCAATTTGGCGTTTGTAAAAAACAAGGCGTTAGGCCCGGTTCTTGCCGAGCTTGAAGAAATTGATATTTGCAATAAAAATCCATATTTTAGCGTGAGAGATTATGAACTTCTAAACGAGATTAAAGATATTCGCAACTACTGGGTTCATAAGGGTTACGCATCTTTTATTTATCTTCCTAAAGATAAATGGCAAGCGGGGCTTGAAGAAAAATATTATAAACTTCAAAGCGAGTACCGCCGTTTAGATATGCTTTCTAAAGAAGCGGAAAAAATAAGGTTAGACGTCATGCGTAGATTTGGCAGACTTGGCTAACGGATTTTGCAAAATAAACAAAAAAACACTTAAAAGAATAAAATAAATTGCAGGTTATTAATCTGCAATTTTTTAGTTGAAAATATAGTTTTTTTAATGACGAAGAAAGTGCGCGCGACTTTAAAAGATGAAAATATTTTGCACGCAAGGTATAATAGTCTTTTTTTTATTATATCGTTTTGCGCCCTTTGCCAACTTGACACGTTTGTGATAAAAGTGCTATACTAATTAGCGAAATTTATTTTTTTGCATAGAAAAACGGGTGGAAAATGAATCTGTTTAAAAAAATATATTGCCGTGCTTTTCAGTCGGTTATGTATCTTGCAATACCTTTTTTACCATACAGAAAACCCACTATTTTAACTTGCGTGGAAGATATTGTAAGAATTATAAAAGAGAACAAAAAAAACTCGCCGTTAGTGGTAACGGACGGATTTTTATATTCTTCTGGTGCGTGTGATAATCTGCTTAATGCTCTTAGTAAAAACGCTATTTCATTTGCGGTTTACAGCGGTGTTTGCGCAAATCCCACGGTAGATAACGTAAACGAAGGTAGGGAAATTTACCTAAAAAGGGATTGCGATTGTTTAATCGCCTTTGGCGGTGGGTCTGCCATGGACTCAGCAAAGGCAGTAGGCGCGTTAATCGCTTATCCTAAAAAAAACATAAGCGATCTAAAAGGGCTTTTAAAAGTTAACAGAAAACTACCGCTCTTTTTTGCCATTCCAACTACCGCGGGTACTGGAAGCGAAACTACCATTGCGTCGGTAATTACCGATAGCAAACTTAAACACAAATATACTGTAAACAGTTTTCCGCTTATTCCAAATTACGCCGTTTTAGATGAAAGGGTTACCTTTTCTTTGCCAAAAAGTTTAACGGCTACTACTGGTTTAGACGCGCTCACTCACGCAGTAGAAGCTTATATAGGCAGAAGCACCACGCCACAAACTAGAAAATACGCAAAGCGCGCCGTTAAACTTATTTTTGAAAATATTTTAACTGCGTATAATCAACCACAAAACGCCGTCGCACGTAAAAATATGTTAACCGCATCCTTTTATGCAGGCATTGCCTTTACAAAGTCTTACGTTGGCTACGTTCACGCAGTAGCGCACTCTTTGGGGGGTAGGTACAATATACCTCACGGGCTTGCAAACAGCGTTCTTCTTCCCGTTTTTTTGCAGGAATACGGAACAAAAATACACAAAAAACTTTTTAAGTTATCTTTGTACTCTGAATTGTGTGATAAATCCGTGGGGGTAAAGAAAGGGGCGGAAATCTTTATCGCTAAAATAAATGCGATTTGCAAAGAATGTTCTATACCCAATTGTTTTGAACAAATCAAGGAAGAAGATATTAGGCAAATGGCGGTTCACGCCGATAGGGAAGCAAATCCCTTATATCCCGTTCCCGTGCTATATGGCGTAAGTGAACTTGAAAAGATATATTATAAAGTAATGAAGAAGGATTGATCTATGGAAGAAAACGTTCTTATTTCAATGATAGAAGAGCAACGCGAATATTTTTTATCGGGCGAAACCTTGGGCTTAACGTTTAGAAAAAATATGCTAAAAAAGCTTTATAGCGCCGTTGCTCATGGCAGGGAAGGTATACTTAACGCCTTGCAACAGGACCTTGGAAAAAGCCATACCGAAGGATTTATGTGCGAAGTTGGGCTTGTTCTTTCAGAAATAAATTACATGATTAAAAACCTTAAAAAATTTGCGCGCGAAATACCGGTTAAAACGCCTATAGCGCAGTTTAAGGCAAAAAGTTACGCTATTAATTGCCCGCTTGGAAACGTGCTTATAATGAGCCCGTGGAACTATCCTTTCTTGCTTACTATATCGCCTTTATGTAATGCTTTGGCGGCGGGTAACACCGCGATGGTAAAGCCAAGCGCATACTCTCCTAAAACGAGCGAAGTTATAAAAAATTTAATAGAGAAAACCTTTGATAAAAAGTACGTTGGTGTGGTCACCGGCGGAAGAAAGGAAAACCAGGCGCTTCTTCAACAAAAATTCGATTTGGTTTTCTTTACCGGCAGTCAAGCGGTTGGCAAAGAAGTTTTAAGAAATTGCGCAGAACATTTAACCCCCGCCGTGTTAGAACTTGGCGGAAAAAGCCCCTGTATAGTTGATGAAAGCGCAAAAATCGCCTTAGCGGCAAAACGCATAGTGTTTGGTAAATTTATAAATTGTGGGCAAACGTGCGTTGCTCCCGATTATATTCTTTGCCATAAAAGCGTAAAAGGCAAACTTATAAAGGCAATTTGCGAAGAAATAGAATTACAATACGGCGAAAACCCCTTAGAAAATCCCGCTTACGGCAAAATTATCAACGAAAAGCATTTTAATCGTTTGCTTGGGCTTATAGATGAAAGCAAAGTCGTTATAGGTGGAAAGGGCGATGGCGAAAAACTAAAAATCGCGCCCACTATTTTAGATAACGTCACGCAAGCAGACGCAGTTATGCAAGAAGAAATTTTTGGGCCTATTCTTCCCGTTTTAACTTACGAAAACTACGAAGATCTTATTTTAGAGTTAAACGATAAAGAACATCCCTTGGCTTTATATTATTTTACAGAGAACAAACAAAGGGCAAAAGAAGTTTTTAAAAGCGTAAGATTTGGCGGTGGTTGTATTAACGATTGCATAATTCATCTTGCCACAAGCGAACTTGGCTTTGGCGGGGTTGGCGAAAGCGGTATGGGCGCATATCATGGGCGCATAGGATTTGAAACTTTTTCACATAAGAAAAGCGTTGTTAATAAAGCGACTTTTATGGATTTACCCATGCGCTATCAACCGTATACCAAGAAAAAAGAAAATTTAATAAAGAAGTTTTTAAAGTAGTTTACATAGCAATAAGCGGCAAGTAATTTATAAGCGATAACGTTAATTTAGGCTTATTTTTTAATGTCGATTGCTTGGGCTTTTACTGAAAACAAAACCCGCCAAAGTTGGAATAATCGACCTATAGGCGGGTTTTTTAATTTATATAAACACAAAAAGTAAGCGTGTATTGATTTTTTATTGCTCTTTTGATAAAATAAAATGACTTTACCACATAAAAAAGAAATGAACTCTCAAACTATATATAAAACTTTAGTTGTGGTAGAAAATTGATTCAAAGGAGAAAAGAAAGATTATGATTTACGGCTACGCAAGAGTTTCTACCGTTGACCAAAATTTAGAAAGGCAACTTGCAGAATTTAATAAGATGGGAATCCCTAAAAAATGTATTTACAGCGATAAGAAAAGCGGTAAGGATTTTTATAGGGAAAGTTATTTAAGATTGATTAGAAAGATAAAAAAAGGCGATTTGTTGGTTATTAAGTCAATAGATAGACTTGGCAGAAATTACGTTATGATAACTAACGAATGGAAGAGAATCACAAGGGAGATTGAAGCGGATATTTTGGTTTTAGATATGCCACTTTTAGATACTCGCGAAAAAAAAGATTCTTTAATGGGTAAATTTATTGCAGACGTAGTGTTGCAAGTTCTTTCGTTCGTTGCCGAAAATGAAAGGGCGAATATAAAAATTCGCCAGCGTGAAGGGATAGATTTAGCAAAGAAAATGGGAGTTAAATTCGGTCGCCCGCATAGAGTGCTTAACGACGATCAAATAAAAATAATTAAAAATTACAACGAAGGGGATATAAATTTATCAACCGCCTTAAACGAAATAAATATGAAAAACTCACTATTTTTTTATTACCTTAAAAAGTTTAGGGCTGAACCAGAAGAATTTTTAATCGAAGAAGAGATCGCAAATTAATCCTTCTTCTATGCAAAAATTTAAAACTTTGGCTTTATCGCTAAGCAATAGAACTTTAACTTCGTTGCCCACAAAAAGGGGTGCAAAGTTGTAAAATTTACCTATAAAATCTTTTAAAAGTTCTTTATGCGGTAAAAGTTTTTCATGTAAAAAGCAAGATATATCATTTGATAAAAGTAATTCTTCCATAAAGGCAAAAGGGTATAAAAGTGGCGATAACGAATCTATATCGCCACTTTTTGTTATTTGTTTATCTATCAAATTAAAATTGTAATCATATTTGTAACGCATGCTTTTCGTAACTATATAGTTATAGTTTTCATCAATAGAGATATAATCGTTTTCAAAAAAACAGTCATTTGAATTAAATATTTTTATCAAACGAGGTGAAGAACTTATATCAAAGAAGATGGTTTTGTTTTTTTGCTCGCCAAGAAGTGATAATGCTATTAAATTATTATTTTTTTTGCAAGTAATTTTATCTGGGGTAAATGGCAAAGTAAATATTTCTGCCATTTCTTTATTGCATATATACGCCTTGCAAAACCCGTCTACGTAGACGTATACAGAAATGTCTTCAAAGTCCTTTTGGTATAAATTTTTATAATACGTACTCGCTTTTTGGTGAAAAATAGGCATAAAAAGTAGCCCTTCTAAGCAGTTATATACACGCAAATTTTCACAAAGACAATCATCTTGTTTATTTGCAAAATAGCAAACGGGTAGTAAAGACTGTTTTAGCGGAATAATTTCAATTAGGGCTGGGAAGGGCGCGTTAACGCTTTTTATATTGCAATCACATTCGCCAACGAACTCTCCGTTGATTTTTATACAGCACGCGCTTGAACAAATAAAATAATAGATCATAGTTTTCACTACTTATAATTTATGATAAAAGTAAAATTTTATGATTAAAAATAACGCTAATGGGCAACAATAACTATAAAACTACAATGGCGATTTTTCTTGCGTTTTCGTTAAGGCATAAATAAAATAAAAGGTTTAAAAAGTAAGTCTTATTAGCTAGGTGCAAATTTACTTTAAGAAAACCTTGCTTGTAACGAAACTTAAGTAAAAAATGGAGTGAGTATGCATAAATTAAACCAAAAACAAATTAATGAACTTTTTGCAAATGCAAAACGCGCAAAAGAAAGAGGCGAAACGTTGCTTTCGGTTTTTAAAAGCACCGCCGATAAATATTCGCTTTCTTACGGTGGTGTAAGAAATCTATATTACAAAAAGGTAAAAGAGAGTTTCGTTAACGGGATAAGCGTTAAAAAGATAATGCCATTTAGCGCGCAAGAAGAAGATAAAATGCTTCGGTTATTGCTTCGCGAACGCAAAAACTGTTCGTCTATGCGCGAAGCGTTTTTAAAAATTGCAAACGGAGATGAAAATCTTGCAAGCCGTTACCAAAACAAATATAGCGCAATGCTTAAAAATAATCGCCAAAAAATAATGAAGGAAGTTATCTTTCAAAAAAAGATTAGCGGAAGTTGTTTTAATCCTTACATGGAAAAGAACAAGCGACTAGCGCGTGCAAAACTTAGGCGCGAAATAGATGATTTGATAAAGACGATAGCGAAAAAGTGCGCCTATGAAAACGAATTGTTAAAGAGTAAACTAATTGCCTACGATAAACTTTGCGAAAGCGACTTTTCTTTAAAGGCCGTAAGCGAAGAAGATAAAATTTTAAAGCAAAAGGATAGCATTGCTAAAGATTATTTTTTATTAAAGAAAGATAAAAACGGAAAGGTAAATTAATTTTCATTTTAGTACTTTGTAGTCTTGCAAAATAGTGTTTTTTATGGTAAAATAATATAAGCTAATAACGAAAAACAATTTTTTGGCGAGAATAAAAATTGCAAAAGTTGGGCTATAAGGCGATTAAATGATATTAGGAGATAAAAGATAATGAGTGAAAGCTGTAATCACGATTGCAACAACTGTTCAAGTAGCGATTGCTCTTCAAGACAAAATGGCGGTATTAGTAAATGCGTGCCTAACCGTTTTTCCAAAATAAAAAAGGTTATAGGCGTAGTTAGCGGTAAAGGTGGCGTTGGTAAATCTTCGGTTACTTCAATGCTTGCCGTTTTAATGCAGAGAATAGGATATAAAACTGCTATATTAGACGCCGATATTACCGGCCCTTCAATTCCAAAGGCATTTGGTCTTACCCAAAAAGCTGAAGCGAATGAAGAATGTTTGTTCCCAGTTCTTACTAAAACGGGCATAGAGGTAATGAGCATCAATCTTCTGTTAGAAGATGAAACTTCCCCCGTAGTGTGGCGCGGTCCGGTTTTAGCAGGCGCAGTTAAACAGTTTTTTGAAGAAGTATGTTGGAACGAAGTAGATTATATGTTCGTAGATATGCCTCCTGGAACTGGCGACGTTCCATTAACCGTGTTTCAATCTTTGCCCTTAGATGGAATTATAGTTGTAACCACTCCGCAAGATTTAGTTTCTATGGTAGTTGAAAAAGCGGTAAAAATGGCAGGGCTATTAAACGTTAAAGTTTTGGCTTTGGTGGAAAATATGAGTTATTTCGTATGCAATAAGTGTGGCGAAAAACATTATATTTTTGGCGAAAGCAAAGTACAAAGCGAAGCGCAAAGGCTTGGCGCTATTTGTTACGATAGCATTCCTATGGATACAGAACTTGCCCATCAAGAAGACGCAGGGCTTATTGAACTTTTTGAAGGAGATTATCTAAGAAAGGTCGTTAAGGCGGTTGAAGAAGCGTAAATCATACTAAAAAAGCCGTGATTGTTTTCACGGCTTTAATATTACCCTATGATTGATATTAGTTGTTAAGTTTTATATATAGTGAATTCTTTTATGACAAAACAAGGCTTGTTATATTAAGCATTTGAATGATGTAATTTTAAAAAAGCCCCTATATAGGTCGATTATCGGCTATTTTTGATTTGTTTTTAAAACAAAACAAAGAAAAAGAGAGATAACAAAAGACATAATTATTTAAAATATACTATATATTTGCCAAAAATATTTTGACATAACAAAAAATTCGTGTTATTATTATAAATACGTTACTACTTAAGTAGTAAAATAAAAAAACAAAAATGAGTATAAGGAACGTTTATGCAAGAAAACAGACGTATTTTATTTCATCTTGAAAAGGTTGGCAATTCATCTGCGGTAGAGCGCGGGCTTGCTAAAGTAAACGGCGTTTTAAGCGTTAAGGTAAACGCCGAAGAAAAAACTCTTGATTACGTTATTGACGAATGGGCAAGCGATTACGACGTCTTTACCGAAGTTATGCGTATTTGCGCGGAAAGCGGTTGTTCTATCGACTTTAATTATGATGACCAAGTTCAAGAAGAAACTAAAGAAGAATTAACCGAAATAGTTGCAGAAGAAATTCCGCCCGAAGTAGAAGAAAAGGCCGAAGAAATCGCGCCTGAAAAGGAAGAAGATAGTAAAAAGAAAATTAGCGATAGAATGATGCGCGTTATAGAACTTGGCATTGCCGTAGTTGCTTATATCGTATCTCTTTTCTTAACGGATATTGCAGAGTATATCTTCTTGGCGATTTCATTTGCGGTTGCCGGGTACGATGCTTTGTATGAAGCCTTTGTAAAAATTACAAAAAAGCAAATTTTTAGCGAAGAACTTGTTATTTCGTTGGCATTTTTTGCAAGTATTCTTTTAGGCTATCCTGGATATGCGGTAATTTCACTGTTATTGTATTCGGTGATAGCGTTTGCAAGAAAGATCATTCGCGAAGAAATAGATAAAAACCCCGCTTTTTCTAAGAGCAGTAAAAAGTTTACCGTAGAAAGCGAAGAAGGGGTTAAAAACGTTGAACTTAAAGATCTAAAAATAGGCGAAACAGTCCTTTTAGAACCCAACGAAATTTGCGCGTTCGACGCGATTTTGCGTTGCTTCTGCGAAGTGGAAAATTTTAAAGGCGAAAAAAGATTAGTTCACGAAGGCGATCACGTTTACCTTGGCGAAAGAATTTTAACGTCGGCGCAGGTTGAAATTAGCGCGTTTGGCGAAGATTGCAAGTTCGGCAAGTTAAATAAAGTTATTAACGACGCGTCGCAAAAAATATGCCCCGTTGCAAAAAAAATGCAACAAAATGAACAACTTTACAGTTTGATTTTATTTGCTGTTTGCGCCATTATCGCCTTCATTCCCCCCATTTTTTCAACCACCTATCTAAGCGGTCTTTACAGATGGGGCTATACAGCGGTAATTATTGCAACTATATCGGGCTTGGGTTTTTACACTTTCTCTTCCGAAATAAATATGCTGTCTGCTCTTGTTAGGGGTAGAAGATATATGCTTGCCTTTTCTTCTTACGAAGCGGTTAAAAAAATTGCAAATGCAAAAGGTTTATATATAGATTATGAAAGCGCTTTAAAGGAAGGTGACGGCGAAAAAGCAGATAGTTTTGGCGCAATTCGCGAACTTAAAGACGCTAAAGTAGAAAATATTTCGCTCGTTTGTTCTTTAGAAGATGAAAAAGCAGAAAATCTTTGCAAACAACTTAAGATAAAAGAGTATTATTCAAGAGAAAACGAAGATCAAAAGATAGAAGTTTTAAACCAGCGTTTAAATGAAGGCGGAGCTGTTGTTACAACTGCTAACGTTTGCGAAAAATTAACTTGCGAAAAGGGCGCGGTTATATCTTTTAACTGTGAAAGTGAAGGCTACAAAGGCGACGCGTGCATTTCTTCAGATGAAATCGCATATCTCCCATACGCTGTTAAGCTTGCAAAAAGAACGGCGCGTATTCAAAAAAGCAATTTAGTAATCGGTATAGCCGTTAAGTGCATTTTGGTTATCTTGGCATGTTTTGGTTTTGCTCAACTTTGGTGGGCGGTGCTTGCAGATACGATTGTGAGTTTAATCTCGGCTATATCTGCGTTTTTAAACGGCAGGGAAGTTTACTAATTTAGAATCGCTCTTAATCGTAACATTTATTTTTTAACGAAGGAGAAGTTTAAAGTGATTACTTCAAGGAAGTTCGGCAACCTTACAAACGGTTGTGAAATTACTGAGTTTATATTAGATAACGGTGTTATACGTGCACATATTTTAAATTATGGGTGTATAATTCAATCCCTTTTCGTAAGGGATCTAAGCGGCGAAATGAAGGACGTCGTTTTGGGATACGATAACCTTTTGGGTTACGAAACCAACGGCGGATACTTAGGTGCTTTTATCGGGCGTGTTGGCAATAGAATTAAAGATAGTAAGTTTACTTTAAACGGCGAAACTTACAAACTTTACGCAAACGACGGTAAAAACAGTCTGCACGGTGGAGAATGTGGATTCGATAAAAAAGTTTACTGCGCCGAGATAGTTGGCGAAAGTTTAGTTTTAACCGCCCAAAGTAAAGATGGTGAAGAAGGTTATCCTGGTAATATGCAAATCAAGGTCGTTTATTCGCTTAAGGGCGGTGCGATCAGTTTAGATTACGAAGCAACCTGCGATAAAGATACCCCCGTTAGTTTAACGAACCATTCTTATTTTAATTTATCTGGCGAAGACACCGTGCTTAATCACACCTTGCAAATCAATTCAGATTACATAACCCCCATTGATAAAAACCTTATTCCCACGGGGGAATTGATGCTTGTAGACGGCAGTCCTTTTGATTTTAGAAAACCCACAAAAGTGGGCGAATATATCGATTATCCGCATAAACAAATAAAACACGGCGGTGGTTACGACCATAATTACGTGCTTAAAAATTACGGCATTTACGAAAAGTTTGCAACGCTTTATTCAGAGCTAACTGGAATAAAAATGGAAGTTTTTACCGATAACCTTGGCGTTCAGTTTTATTCGGGTAATTTTTTAAATAACGAAATAGGCAAGGACGAAAGAATTCACTTTAAGCGTTCTGCTTTATGTTTAGAAACACAAGGTTTTCCAAATGCGGTTAATCAAATTTCTTTCCCAAGCGCTATTTTAAAAGTCGGCGAAACCTTTAAGCGCAAAACAACCTATTCTTTTAGCGTTTGCAAATAGGCATGCACGCAAGGGATATGTAAATTAATTTTCCAGCAGGATAAAGATAGTTAAGGCAGGGCGATACGCTTTGCCTTAATATTTTGGTAAATTCAAGTCTTAAAATAATTGAAAAAATTTTAAAAAGGGTATTGACAAACTTAAAAACCTGTGTTATTATATAGGCGTAGACAGGGAATCGTAAAGAAGGTTTTCTGTAACGGTAAAACATCGTAAAGAAGGTGTTTTATTAGCAACTTTACCTTTAAGGAAATCATAGCAAAAAGGTAATTTTAATAGGAGGTATCCACCGATGGGCCAAGAGAATAAATCCCTTAAGGGAACACAAACAGAGAAGAATCTTTGGGAGGCGTTTGCCGGTGAATCGCAGGCAAGAAATAAATACACTTATTTTGCATCAGTGGCCAAAAAAGCTGGATACGAACAGATTGCTGAACTTTTCTTAAAGACTGCCGAGAATGAAAAAGAACACGCTAAATTATGGTTTAAGGCGTTAGGTGAACTCGGAAATACGGAAGAAAATCTGCTCGCAGCCGCACAAGGGGAACATGATGAGTGGACGGATATGTACGCAAGGATGGCACGTGATGCAGAGGCAGAAGGATTTGTTGCTTTAGCAGCGCAATTCCGTGGTGTTGCTGCCATTGAAAAACAGCACGAGGAAAGATACCGTGCTTTGCTTGCCAACGTCAAAGAAGAAAAGGTTTTTGTTAAAGGAGAAAGAACCGTATGGGAATGCAGAAACTGTGGACATACAGTAGAGTCCATGGGAGCGCCCGACGTTTGTCCCGTATGCAATCACCCCAAAGCATACTTTGAAGTTAAGAAAATTAATTATTAAAACTGAATAAATATAAAATTATAAGCGACGCTGAAAAATGTGTCGCTTTTATTATTTTAATTTTAAGGTGATATCACAACAAATGGTTGATTAGTAAGGCAATAAACAAATTCAAACCTAAAGAGTATTTTATTAACTAACTTAGGTAAAGAGTCTTATTAAATATGCGGTTAATCGTCTTATACGATAGTTTTATTGTTGTGTAGAAAAAGAAAAAAGCGTTCAAATTGTACTTAAACGCTTTTTATTATATTAGTTAATCGTTATTTTTATAAAAAGTATTTCCGCCTATAAATTCGCGAACGATACTCGTTGGGGGAATTTCGTCGTCTACGTCTGCTTCTTGAACGTAATTTAGCACTTTTACCATTGCGCGAACTTGATCGTAACAATCGTCGCCTGGGCAAATTTGGGTTAGTAAGGGATAAACATGCTTTTTAAGAACTGCAAGTTCGTAAAGTGTAGAACTGTTAAAAATCACGTCTGCATTTTCTTGGTATGGGAAAATCCATTTTTCTTCCCCGCGCCTTACCGACGGCCACATTTGTAAAGTGTTCATAACCGAAGATCCGCGAGTACGATAATCGCGAACGGTTCTTCTAAGTAGGCGTAAATAACTTGTGCCTATGCGGTTGTGATCGTCTAAATTAAGCGGTAAAAGTGGGCTTACGAAAACTCTGAAAACGAGATTTGGCGCAAGACCTTCAGGTAGTAGCGCCGGGTTAAGCCCGTGCAAACCTTCAACGATAATAACAGAGCGTTCGTCTAACGTAAGTTTATTTCCTATCCATTCGCGTCTGCCTTTTTTAAAGTTGAAGTAGGGAATTTCTATTTCTTCGCCGTTAAAAAGAAGTTTTAAATGCTGACCAAAAAGTTCGGTGTCTATGGTGTTGATGTGTTCTAAATCCACTTTGCCGTCTGGGCCGGGTTCAATTTTATCGCGGTCCACGTAATAATCGTCCAAACTCATAAGGATGGGCTTTTTTCCGTGAGTGCGAAGTTGTGTTGCCAAGCGGTTTGCCGAAGTTGTTTTGCCAGATGAGCTTGGCCCTGCAAGCATAACTGCCTTTGCTCCGCGTTCGCAAATCATATCTGCAAGGTTAGAAAAGCGCTTTTCGTGCAATGCTTCGTTAACGCGAATTAGTTCGCGAATTTTATCGCTTGCAGTTAGTTCGTTAAGGTCTGCAACCGTTTCACATTCCATAAGTTCACCCCAACGCTGTCCTTCCGAATATACCGCGAAAAAGTTGGGCATATCGTAAAAGGGGGAAGTTTTATCTGGATTTCTTATGTCTGGGAACACAAAGATAAACCCATCTTTTGCCGGGCGGATATCCCAAGTGCGTAAAAATCCGGTAGAAGGAGCCATTTCTCCGTAGTAGTAATCGGTAAAATCCCCTTGTTGGTACACGTCAATAGTGGGCTTTTTACGGTAAGATAGCAGTCTTGCCTTGTCGTCTTGCTTGCGATTTTTATAATAGTCAATAGCGTCTTGTGTGGAAATTCGCCTTCTTACAAAGGGTATATCTTCAGATATAATCCTTTGAACTTCTTCTTTAAGTTTTAAGGGATCAAATTTAGGTTCGTTAACTACTTTTACGTATAAACTCGCTCCAAGAGTGCAGGCGATTTTGCCTTCGGCAGATGGGTATAAATTATTAAGCGCTAAAAACATAACGAACTGCGCCGTGCGCATATACGCGTCGCGCCCGATGGGGTCGTCGTACCGTATAAGATGCACTTCGCCGTTTGATGCGGTAATCGCCTTTCTGATAGAACCACGTTCTTTTTCTAAGTCTTTTTTGCGATATGGTACGTAATTTAAAGTAAAAACTCGCCCGGCTATTTTTGCAACGATAGGGTCTTTAGAAAGTTTTCCGCTTATAAGATTTAATTCCTTTATTATATCGTAAAGAGACTGATTTACTTTTGGGGTGTATAAAGTTCCGTCTATATTTAATTTCATAGTTATTTTTTCCTGTTTATTATTATATTTTTATATTTATCGGTTATTCTTATAAAATTTTAACCAAGGTGTTTTCTTGCTGTTTAAACCCAAATTTTAAATATCTTTTTTTAAGTTTTTCACTTGCTGTAAATAGATGAATTTTGTTAATGCCGTATTCTTTTAAAGCAGAATATAAAAAATTTTTGATTTCACACTTTAAAAAGGCGGAGGAGATGTATTCCATATCTACGTAAAAATTTTCATCTTTTATATCGCCCGAAATAAAACATGCTAACTTATCTGATGAAAAAAGTGCAAAAACTTCTTTTTGGGTAAAATCCCCGCAAAAGGTGGGAAAGTCTTTCTTTATCCCTTTTTCGCAAGCGCGATAATAATGATTTATAATTTCGCTTTTATCGTCTAATTTTATAAGCGATAAATTCTTGTTTAAAGATCTTAAGCGCAAAAGTTGGATTACGTTTATTATAATAAGCGCAAAATTTAAAAAGGCAATAGGGTAGCCCCCCGTTATCAAAGCATAAATCATACTTATTATAGAACCGCAAAGGTTAAAAATGCGCAAGTACATAACAGAGGTCATTAGCATAGAAATAATAACTAACGCCGTGCCTACATATCCAAAAATTTCTAAGTAAATTTGATATTCTTCCATAATTTCACCAAATAAAAAGTTGACTGCCTATTTGTTAATTGCAAGGTAGTCAACCATTTAGCGGTGGTCGGTAGAAACGTTTGCCCTTATTGCAAACTTATACCAAAATAACAATTTTTTTTTAGCTTTAAGCCTACCTTAATAGTATACACCAAAAATACAATCTTGTCAATACCCTTTTTAAAAAAAGTTTTAAAAAAATAAAAGAGATGATAATCGACTTATAGTTAATTTTATATTTCTATTTTGTATAATAATGATTTTAAAAAAGGTAATTTGTATATAAAAACAAGATAGAACAGAGCAAATTAATATAAAAAGAAAGGGTATGACAAAAACTGCGCACAAAAATACTTGTGCGCAGTTAAAGAAATAATACTACGAGTTAAAATATACTTCCTTATAAATCGTCTACGTCCTGATCGGGTATTTCATTTTCGTCAAATATACAATAGCCCGTCCAACTTCCTAAAGGATCAAAAGGAGAACTCATAGGCGGTGGTGGCATAATTACCATTTTTTTACCGCGTTTTTTATTTTTTTTCATTTGTAAATTCTCCTTTATCTACTTGCAGTCTTTATTAGATGACTTCGAAGTTGATTTTGATTTGTTTTCAGTTTGTTTTTCTGTTTGCTTTTTTGTAGTATTTGAAGTCTGTTTATTGTTACTCATTTAATATTACCTCCTTGCATATTCTATTATGCTACTAAAAATAAAAAATATTCAAAAAAATGGACTTGACAAAGAGATTTTTAAGTTGTATACTTAAAAGGTAAGATGGTTAAATGAAGTAATAAATTAGGCTATAGTGCGATTAAAGGGGGTAATAATAAATGAAAGCGATAAATTTATATATTCTTGCCGAAATGAAGAATATGAAGCTTTACGGCAAATATTACGCTTCTTTAACGGGCGAAAAGGAAAGGGCGTATAAACCGCACGAAGCACAGTCTTTATCCCGTCTTGTTTCCGTAATGATGCAAAGGGGGGCAAAAGTAGAAGAGTTTGATAATTTTTTTTATGGATATATCATCCCGCGAATAGGCAAGGAATTCGATATATTAAAAATAGGAAAAAGCAGTATTTTGAATATAGAACTTAAAAGTTGGGTGGGGAATGAAAACGCCGTATTAGATCAGCTTACAAAAAATAAGTTTTATTTAGCACATCTAAACAAAACACAGTATTTTTACACCTTTAACAGCAACACGGATACCCTTTATAAATTAGATGAAAACAACCTTTTAAAGGTTTGTGATATTGATGAGTTAATAAAAGTAAATAAAAGCATAAGTGGGGCTATAGATTCGTTAATTGATGATTTATTTAAGGTTTCTAACTTTATTGTTTCGCCAAATGAACGCCCGGAACGCTTTATTTTGGGCGAATATTTTTTAACCCAACAACAGCAACAAATAAAAAAGCAAACGCTAAACAGCTTGCAAAGCGATAAAAACGTAAAAATTGCAGGTGCGCCTGGCACGGGTAAAACCCTGCTTTTATACGATATTGCGGTAAATCTTGCAAAAAAAGGAACAACGGTTTTTTTGCAAAAGGGCAATATAACTAAGGCGCAGTTAGAAATTTCGCGCAAATTTGGATTTGATTTTATTACTTGCAAGGATTATTGCCAAAAACCCCTTTACTGTGATTACCTTTTAATAGACGAAAGCGAACGTTTAGATGAAAAAGATTTTAATAGTATACTTTACGCGATTAAAAACAAAAAAATAAAGGCACTTTTTGCCTTTGAAAAAAACGACGTATCGGTGGGTAGAACTCTTTCTTCTATAAGAATGTCCAAAATCAGGGGTGTTACCTTTACTTTATCGGGCAGAATAAGAATAAATTTTAACTTAAATTTATTTATTCGCGCTTTGTTTGATGGAAGTAGGGTTGTGAAAAGACAAAATAATAATTGCAATTTAACAATACTTGGCACTAACGGGAAAAAACATACTCAAACGCTTATAGACTATATGAATGCAAAGGAGTACAAACGTATTTGCGTTGATAACAACTTAAAGCCATGCGAGAAAAACAGGGAAGATTTGCCTTTGAATGAAAGTTATGGTAAGGAGTTTGACTTCGTTACCGTAGTTATAGACGGAAACTATTATTTAAACGAAAACAATCAGTTGTGCGATAAAAGAACTAACGCCTTTGCTGAAGATCTATATTACGCGATTACAAGAGTTCGCGAAGGTCTTTGTTTAATAATAGAAAATAATGAAAAAATTCTTTTAAGGGCGTTAGAAATAAAATGCTTAATCAACGGATAATAAAATATATATAAGTGCCGATAATCGTGTTATATTGGCACTTATTATTTTATCACTTATTTTAAAAACAAAAATATTAAGCGTTAACTACTGAAAATAAATAAGGAATTTTTTTTAAATCGTTGTATAATATATGTAAACTTTTTTTAGGCGGATATGTAATGAAAAAATGGTAAATAATAAAGGAATGGGGTACAAAAGTAAATAGTTGTTTACTTTTGGTTTTTTATTTTCAAAAAGTAGGGATTTTTGTTGACATACCTATCGTTATGTGATAGAATTGTGAAAAGTGTATTTAATTTTACGCATAAATACCACAAAAAGACTTAGCAAAAATAAAAATTTGTTTATCTATTTGCCATTATTATACTTTGTATGGGGTTAGAGTATGCAATACTTAATTATTTTTTTGGCGTTTACAGTTTTTGCTTTAACCGCTTTTGTTTTATCTAAAACAAAATTAGTAAAGCAGGAAAAAAGGGCGTGGAAAATCGTTTGCGGTTTTGTTTTCGTCGCCGTATTTGTAGCGAGATATTACTCGTATATCGAGTATCCCGTAGACGGTGTGGTTGGGCTTAAAAATTCTCCGCTTACACCTTTTGCTACGGTGGTAACGGTGCTTTCTGTAGCGTTTTCTCAAACGGCTTTTTTAATACTTGCGTTAAAGCCTTTTTATCCTTGCGAGTTTTTGCGAATAATGGCAAAATATTTTTGCTTACCCGCTTATGTTTTGTATGCATGTATAGCGCCGTTTACCGTAACGCTTTTGATGGGCCCAACTTTTTCGCCCTATGCCTTTTCCGCCGTGATGTTATACATTGAAATTGCGTTCGGTTTGTTTTTAAGCGTGGTAGAATGGGTAAAAGAGCCTTCCTTTAATAAACCGCAAAAAGGGTGCTATAACACGGTTATCGGGCTATTCTTTATGGTTTTATGCTCTTTTCCCTCATATGGATTACAAGTGCTTTTGGGGGAAGGCCCTGCGGTTTTTTTAGTTGATGAATTTACTGAAACGCATAGAATATTTTTGTATATGGGCTTTGTGATACCACTAATGATATACTTTGCTTTACGCGACAAAGATTACCAAACCAGACGTTTCGCAATGACCTTTATGAGTCTTACGTTGCTTATATCCTATTGCACTCGTTTTAAATACGACAGTTTTTTAAAACCGTGGCTATGGCCTTTGCATTTATGTAATACTGCAATGTTTATAGTGCCAGTATGCTTGCTTTTAAAATCAAAAAAACTATTTTATTTTACCTATTTTATAAACGTAATGGGTGCGTTTTTGGCGATGGTAATGCCAAATTACGAAAATGCAGATATATTTCAATGGTCGCTTGTAAACTTTTGGGTTAACCACTATCCCGCGTTTTTTATGCCGTTGCTTTTAGTTGCCCTTAAAATATTTGAAAGGCCTAAAATTAAGCAGTTTTACTATTCTATGGCGGGATTTTTGCTGTATTTTATAGTGGCACTTGTAGCGAACGTGCTTTTTTCTGCACTTGGTCACGAAGTAGATTTTTTCTTTATAAACAGCGATTTCGTAGCTGATAAATTAGGAAAATGGGCAGAAGATTTATTTAATATTACTTCCGTAATAAACGTGGGCGGTTTAAGGTTAGAATTTCACCCCATATATCAAGTATTGTTTTTCTTGGTTTACGTTGCAATTGCTTTAGGTATTTGGTTTGTCTATAGCCAGTTTTACGTTATTGCAGACGCACATTTTGATATGCTCACGCGTAAGAAAAAAATAAAATTAGATCAAATTGCTTTGCAAGCGACCTTAAAGGGAAGGAGTTCAGAAGATCCAATGAGCGCAGATGCAGGTATTAAACTACAACTTAAAAACTTTTCTAAAAAATATGCAACCGGTAAGGTTTACGCTGTAAAAGACGCTTGTTTAACGGTAAACGGTGGTGAAATATTCGGCTTTTTAGGGCCTAATGGGGCAGGTAAGTCGACTATAATAAAAAGCATAGTAGGCATTCAACCGATAAGCGAAGGTTCTATTGAAGTATGCGGTTACGACTGCGCTACTCAATCACGCCACGCAAAAGCGCAAATCGGCTACGTTCCAGATCATTACGCCCTTTACGAAAAATTGACAGGTAGGGAATATATTAACTATATCGCCGATATTTATGGGGTATCTGAAGAAGAAAGAACGGCAAGAATTAACGAAATGGTTACTCTTTTTGAACTTGAAGGGGCTTTTGATAACTCTATGAAAACTTACTCTCACGGAATGAAGCAAAAGATAACCATTATGGCTGCCCTTGTTCACAATCCTAAACTGTGGATATTAGACGAGCCTTTAACGGGCTTAGATCCAAATAGTATATTCCAAGTAAAAGAGTGTATGCGCCGCCACGCAGAGAACGGCAATATCGTTTTTTTCTCTAGCCATATCATAGACGTGGTTGAAAGAATATGCGATAGAATTGCTATAATAAAGAAAGGCAATATTATGTGCGTGAAAAGTATTAAAGAGATAGAAAGCGAGTGTCCGCTTGAAGAATTCTATTTAAAGACTATTAACGATGAAGAATTTGCTAATAAAGTATTGGCAAAAAGCAAGGGGAATTAACCGCTATGAAACACCTTAAAGCGCTTGTTATGATGCAGCTTAAGGATAAGTTGGATTTCAGTTTCCTATCCACTAAACAAAAAATAATTTCTAAAGTGGTTTTCACGGTGCTGAAATTCGCTATCGTGGCGGCTGTGGCATACGTTGTATTTATGCTACTTTCTATGTTGCTATTTATAGACGGGCGAGTGCCCTCTGAATTGATGACTTTCGTATTCGGCGTGATATTTATTCTTTCGGTTTTTTCTTGTATGATAGGGCTTATGCAAAGCCTATATTTTGCAGATGATAATAGGGTTCTTATCACTTTTCCGGTAGACGGGAACGTAATTTTTCTTTCAAAGCTTATAGTATATTACGTTTTTGAACTTAAGCGCAGTATCTTTTTAACCATACCTATATTCGTAGGTTTTGGCATTTTTAGCAAGATGAGCGCCCTTTATTTCATTTGGTTATTTATTGCCTTTTTAGCAATATCCGCCCTTCCGGTTTTAATAGGCGCGGTTTTATCAATTCCCGCCCTTTACGTTTACAGATTTTTTAAAAAAGCCCCGCTTTTAAAGATAATAACCATATGTTTATGCGCGGTTGCAGTTGTGTTTTTAGCGTATAATCTTATATCGTTAATACCTGAAAATATAAACTTGATAGAACAGCGTGGGGCGATAGTTGCCTATATTCAAAAGGGTTTAACTTGGTGTAAAGATAACGTTTTTCCCGTAAATATTTTAGTAAGTATGCTGGTTGGATATCTTTCTGGTTTTAGTTATTCAATATTGCATATTAACGTGCTTAAATATTTTGGTGTTTTAAACGCAGTTTTAGTAGGCCTTGCAACTTTGGTATTCTTTATTTCTCGCCCGTTGTTTTTTAAAATGATGAGCAGATCTTTCGAATATGAAAAGAAACTTATACAAGACGTTAAGCCAAACAGAAAAAGAGGAATTATAGCAACCTTTTTCAAAACGGAATTAACTTCATTGCTCCGTTCGGGATTGACTTCTACCTTTATAGTGATGTATATTGCAGTACCCCTTCTTATTTATCTTTTAAATAAGATTTTTGCCGCAATGGATACCGCGCTTGAAGGAAAGTATATGGTTTATTCTTTCAATTTGCTTATAATGATTTTGCCTATAATGGCATCTAATGCTGTTATAGCCACACTTTATAGTAGAGACGGTAGAGTAGCGTACCTAAAGAAAACGCTACCTTTAAGCCCCGTTATACCGATAGTGATAAAGGTTGTTCCTATGCTAGTATGTTCGGCAATTTCATTAAGTTCTTCGGTTATCGTGTTTTCATTTTTCGTAGATTTAAATGCCATTCAGTTAATACTGTTGTGTGTTTGCCTTATCGCGGTGCAGTTTGGCCACGTATTTTGGAGCGTTACTATGGATATAATGAATCCACAAAACGAACTGTACGCCACAACCGGTAGTGTAGACGATAATCCCAACGAAACCTTTTCAACCATATCTGCATTCGTGATATCTGCGTTATTAGCGTTTTTATCCTACCTTCTTTTCCCCGAAGGTTTAACTAAAGCGTGCGTGAAACTCGCGCTTATAGGATTAGCCTTTGCAATCGCTCTTATTTATATGTTCGTTAGTAAAATAAAAGTTTACTATTACGAAAAGTAAGGGGGTAAAAAATGAAAAAATCGGTTATACTAATTTTGATTGCAGTTTACGTGGTTTCTATTTTCGTGGTGGGCTTTTTTGGTTTAAACGTAAGAATTTATGCTCCTAACGTTCCGCCCACTAAGATAGAAATTACCCAAGTAACCTATTTAGATAAGGTTGTAGATTATAAGATTCGCGAAGAGGAAAACGGCAAAACGTATAAATACGTTCCGCAAATTCTTTGCCAAGAAGATGAACTTACCATTCAGGTAAGATACGAAATTACCCCTACGGACGCTACGAATAAAAGCGTTTCTTACAGTTTTGACCCCAGCGGTTACGTAATAGAAGAAAACGGGTATATAGTATTCACTCGCCCCACCAGCGGTGTAAAGCAGGTTGGCGTATGGATAACTCTTTCCCCAGTAGATAATAAAACCATATCTGATACGATATACGTCAGCGTAAAATTCGTATAGAATAAATTTTATTGCAAAACTTAAAATTAGAACAGTATTATAAATTGTAAATAAAATTATAGGAGAATTAAAATGAGAAAATTTTTAACGGCTTTACTTACTTTGTTAACGGTATTGTGTATTTCGTTTGGCGTTTCAGCTTGTAAAGAAGTTCAAGACAGTTCATCTGTAGATTCTGCCACAGTGCAGACCGTTGAATACGTTTCAGGCCTTTCAGAAAACGTTTACGTTGGATTACTTCCTTCATTAAAAGATTTACAAATTAAAGTAACCTATTCGAATGGAGAAGTTGAAGAAATCGCTTATTCAAACGACAACAAGGCAGACTTTAAGGTAGAAGGCGATACTTCAGAACTTGGCGAAAGTATAGTTACCATTTCTTATAAGGGCGTTAGTTTTGAATATGTTGTTGAAGTTATCTTTAGCGTAGATTCGGTTACCATGCCTGAATTTGTTAACTTGTATAACGCGCAAAAGGGCGAAAGTTCGAACTTTACCGATAAGACGCAAGGTTACGTAGTCGGCGACGACAACGCCTTTTATTTTTCACCCGTGGTTACCGCTTACGTCGGCGAAGAATTAGTTGTTTTTGACGAACCCGGCGAAGTTGAAATCGTTGCTAAATTATTCCTTAAAAACGGCGATAATTTTGAAGAAATTGCAGATACCGCTTCTTACGCAGAAATAAACCTTAAAAACGCTTCTTTCGATTTCGTTGAAAGTGCGGTAGGTAGTACCTTTAAAATTGCGGTATATCCTGCAGTTTTAACGGATGAAGAAGAAATTACGCACTTTACTAAGGAATTTGAATTTGCTGTTGTAGACGGTTATAACGTGTACTCAGTTGAAGAACTTTTACTTTGGGATAACAGAGCGGGCAAAACCCCCTTACAAAATGACGTGAACAACAGAACGTACGGCGAAGCAATTAAAAAGTTCCGTGAAGAAAAGGGCGTAACTGTAAATGCAGACGACGTAAACGGACTTGTTTTACACACGAATCTCGTTTTAAGCACGGATAATCTTCCCGATTGTTATTTCTATGATGAAGAAAAAGATTCTTCTGCATTCACGGGTTTATCTGCTGAAAAGAAAGAACTTTTACAGGGTAGTTTAAAAGACTATTCAGAAATTATGAGCAGAATGCTTAAAGAAAACGGCACTTTCAATTTTGAAGGTAACTACTTTACTATCGACGCTTCCGCTTTACCTTTCATCACTCAGGAGTCTGGCAATCCCACTATGACGATTGCACCCACTTCGGTAGTTAGCCACGCAAAAATGTTAGTAGTAGAAGGTCTTTCATCAGTTGACGGAACTACTAATACCGAAAATTTCACTATTAAGAATGCGAATTTTACCGGCAACTGTAACAGACAGGAAAATTCTTACTCAGGCGGTATTATTTTATTAGATGCAAAGCGCGCTAAAGGGGAAGTTAACAACGTTATAGCAAAACGTTATTACACCGCACTATTTGTTGAAATGAATGCAACTGGGCACGAAGTTAGCCTAAATGGCAGTGTTTTAGAAGACTCTTATAATACTCTCGTTTACCTTTGGGGTGGATTCTTAAATGTTAATAATAGCCGTATTTACGGTGCTGGCGGACCTGCAATTCTTGCAGACCATTGTTATTCAACTAGCACTACGAGTGGTAGAACTGGAACTAAGGGATGGACGAGTAACGTCGTGGTAGATAAAGATTCAACGGTTGCTTCTTACGTTACCGGTCAAGAAGGTTGGTTTGCTCAATATGGTGCAACTTCTACCGTTTCTTCTTTTATCACTTTAGATCAAGCGTTGTTTAAGTCTTTTGGTAAAACTTTCACCACCGTTAAAGCGGATGAAGCAGGTAACTCGCAAACTCTTATTAATTTAGCGATTGTATTTAAGTCGGGCGACGCTGAAGGTATGACCTTTAACCCCATTTCGGGAAAAGCTACTATAGGCGAACACAAACTCGATTTCGATGGCGCTTATACAAGTCCCTTCCTTGCTGGTTTTGCCGGAACTGGCGCCCCCATTTTCCAAAGCACGACCGAAGCGGGTATTATTGCATACGCAGGTCAAAATCCGCAAAGCCCCCAACTTCCCGTTTTATACAATTTAGCGGGCGCTCAAACGCTTACGCCTCTTGATATTATGGCGGGAGAAATTCTTACTCAACCCTTATTTGCACAAGACGAAGGATATTTAAATATTTTCGTAGGTAGCGCAAATAGCGCAGGTTACATGGGTGTTATTTTGGGCGATTTCGTTAAACTCGCGTAAAAGCAAATTTAAGTTATTCGCTTTTGCTAATTTACTTTTTAACGCTTAACGGCAAAAGTCGATAAAAATCATCTAAATATCATACGCCGACTTGCAATTAAAGTCGGCGTGATTTTTTTGTTTTTATCGCTATCGCCTTGCAATAAAAAGATAAATGGGTTATAATTATTTTGGTGGTTATATGACGGTAGAACAGCTTAAAGATTACATATTAAAAACGTATAAAATTAAAGGGGATTTCCCTTTTAAAGAAGACTTTGAAACTTGCGTTTTTCGCCATAAAGATAATAAAAAGTGGTTTGGTATTTTAATGTTAGTAAACCAAAACAAATTTATTAGCGGTGCTAACGGGCAAGTTTGGGTTATAAATTTAAAGTGCGAAAGTTGCCTAATACAAGGTCTTATCGGTAGCGATGGGGTATACCGCGCCTATCATATGAATAAAAACCATTGGGTTAGCGTTATAGTGGAACAAGCAAGTGAAAACGGCATTAAATTTTTGCTTGACGTAAGTTATAATTTAACAAGAGCAAAACGCCGTTAACCGTGCTATAGCGTATTATTTTTACAAAAAGAAGGTGTGATTATGGAAAAGTCTTGCGGAACGGTTTTATTCACCGTTGCAAACGGAGAAGTTTTATATTTGCTAATAGAAAACCCTTACTCTAAATCATTTGGTTTTCCCAAAGGTCACGTAGAAGAAGGCGAAACAGAAGAACAAACCGCCTTTAGGGAAACGTGGGAAGAAACTTCCATTAAGCCAAACGTTCATAACGGATTTAGATGCGAAGTGGAATACGTTATGACTAATGGAGTGAAAAAACAGGTAGTTTACTTTTTAGGGTATTATTCTAACCAAGAACCTGCGCGCAACGGGGAATTTGAAAACTCTAATTATTATTTGCTACCTTTTAAAAAGGCGTATGAAAAACTTTCTTTTATCAACCTAAAAAAGATCATAGTTTCTGCAGACGAATATATAAAGAAGAATTTAGATAAAATAACAAATAATTTACGCTAAAGGATTTTTAAGTGTAAAAAGGTTTAAAGCGTTCTATTTTTTGTTAAAGAAGCATAAAAAACAGTATTTTTTATAAAACAGGTAAGAAACATTGACAATATTTTTGTTTTTGTGTTATAATGAGTAAAAATAAATATAAATGCTGTGAAGAGAAAAAGTAGGTCATTCGTAGTTTTTAGAGAGAAAGCGGTTGGTGCAAGCTTTTAGCGAAAAATTTCCGAACCCATCTTGGAGCTACTTGCCGAATAAAGAATTATATGGTTCTTTTAGTAAGCAACGTCGGGTTTCTCCCGTGATAGAGAAAAGGTATTTTTGCATACCGTAGAGTGCGGATTTTTTATCCGAATTTAGGTGGTAACACGGACTTTATTGTAGTTCGCCCTAAACTGATTATTATAATCGGTTTAGGTTTTTTTATTTTAGTTTAAGTGGAGGTATTCTTATGAAATTAGAAAAATTAGTAGGTGAAAGATTTAAAGAAAGACCGTCTGATTGCACGGTGGATAGCCACGCGCTAATGGTACGTGGCGGTTATATGAAATACGTTGCGAATGGTATTTACTCTTCATACACGCCATTAAAAAGAATAACCAGAAAAATAGAAAATATAATGAGAGAAGAAATGGACGCTATCGACGGACAAGAAGTTCAGTTCCCCGTAGTTATGCCTGCAACTATATGGCAAGAATCGGGTAGATACGATAGTATCGGTAAAGAATTGATGCGTTTTAAAGATAGAAACGATAATCCATTAGTTCTTGGTATGACGCACGAAGAAGCCGCAGTTCAACTTGTAAGGGAATATGGGCAAAGTTACAATAAATATCCCTTTATGATATACCAAATTCAAACAAAATTCCGCGACGAAGCAAGACCTAAATCAGGTCTTATGCGCGTTCGTGAATTTACCATGAAGGATGCATATTCTTTCCACACAAGCCAGCAAGACTTAGAAGAATACTACGCTAAGTGCCATAAGGCGTATGAACGCATTTTTGAAAGAGTTGGTATTCCCGAAGTCGTTTCGGTTGCATCAGATTCAGGTATGATGGGCGGTAGCATTTCTCACGAATTTATGTTGCTAACGGATATCGGCGAAGATTCAATCGTTATTTGCCCCGAATGTAATTACCGCGCTAATATGGAAGCGGCAGAAAATATTATCGATTACCAAAGAACAAGCGCTTCTGAAGATTTAACCTTGGTTTCTACCCCTAATCAACACACGATTGAAGAAGTTTGCGCATTTTTAAACCGCGACGAAAAGAATTCATGTAAAGCGGTTGTATACCAAAGAAATTCGGACGATAAGTATATCGTATTGTTCTTACGTGGAGATTTAGAAGTTAACGAAACAAAACTTACCAATTATTTAGGTTTTGATATTCATCCCGCAGTAATCACCGAAGATTGTGGGTTAAGCGCAGGCTTTATAGGTCCCGTTCAGTTAAAGGGCGATTTTATAGTTCTTTACGACCATTCTTTAAAGGGTATGAATAACCTTGTGTGCGGTGCTAACGTTGCAGATCATCACTATACCGGGCTAGATATGGATAGGGACGTTTTAGGCGTAGAATTCCACGATTTTGCAAAAATTCAAGAAGGCGGTATTTGCCCTTGCTGTGGAAAACACGCCATCACTATATCTCGCGGAATAGAAGTTGGTAACATCTTCCAGTTAGGAACGAAATACACTAAGTCTATGAATATGACTTATATCGATAGCGAAGGCAGTTTGCAAAATCCCATTATGGGTTGTTACGGTATCGGCGTTGGCCGTCTTGCTGCTGCAATCTGCGAAGTTCATCACGACGATTACGGTCCTATTTGGCCCAAGGCAATCGCTCCTTATCAAGTTCATTTGTGCGCGGTTAGACCTGATGATGAAACGGTTAAATGCGTTGCAGATAAACTGTATGAAGATTTACAAAACAAGGGCGTTGAAGTTATTTACGACGATAGAAAGGTCAGCGCGGGTATTATGTTTGCAGACGCAGACCTTTTAGGTGTTCCCGTTAGAGTAGTTGTAAGTCCAAGAAATATTAAACAAGGCGTTGTTGAAATAGTTGCAAGAGATAAGAGTTTTTCTGAAAGCGCTCCTATCGAAAACGCACTTGAAAACGTACTTAAACATCTGTAATTATATAAATCAAGTGGTTTAAGAAAAAAAGAATAGCAAATTTATTGCTCTTTCCATAGGAATTTAAATATGCAACTTATAAAACTCGACTTTTAACAAGTCGAGTTTTCTTTTCCCACACAAAACAAATTGAATTTAATTTTAATTTATGTTATCATAAACTCACCGATAAATAAGAATTTGACGAGGAAATTATTATGGGCTATATTATGGAACTTAGGAAAATTGTAGGTCATCGCACTTTGTTGATGCCCTGTGCAGGAGCAATTATTGGTGATGGCAAAGGAAATGTGCTGCTCCAATTAAGAGCAGATGATAATACATGGGCAATTCACGGCGGAAGCATCGAACTGGATGAACGCGTCGAGGATGCAATGATTAGAGAAATTCAAGAGGAAATTGGTTTAAAAGTTTTAGAATACAAACTGCTAAATATCTATTCTGGTCCTGAACATCACAATATTTATCCGAATGGTGATGAAGTATCTTGCATTGATATTGTTTATTATTGTCACAAATTTGAAGGTGAAATAGCGCTTCAAGAAGATGAAGTGAAGAATATCCAATGGTTTAATAAGGATAATCTACCGACCAACATTGGACGAAACACAAAGAAATGGCTGAACGATTATTTTGATATATTAGGTGTTTAACAAATTCCAATTTATCCAGTTGATTATGGTTTCACTTTTGTGCCTATAGTTTCATTTTCCTCTTTAGGGTTTCATTTCCAAGTGAAACCTTTTGAAACCATATGAAACCGTATCATTATTATCAATCCAATTCAAAGAAGCACGATGGTTTTATTTGAAAACCATCGTGCTTCTTGTTATATCGTAGCGGATGTCACAATTATGTGATATCATGTATGAAACAAACATGAACCTAAGGAACAAGATCCATGAACAGTAACAAAAACCAGACATTTGAGCAAATGCGCCTGGCTGCACTGGATTGGCTGGCAAACCGTGATCCCCATGAACTTGCCAAAAATGCAGGTGTCCATTATGAGGAAGGAACTCAGGTATTTTCCTTTTCTTCTTTGGGGACAGACCTGATTTTAACATATCCAGACTACCACATCGCGCCCCAGGTTGACGAATGGCATTATTTGCTCATTCTGCACTATTTTCATTTAGCAGACGGCACACCACTGACTG
>JAZOCA010000084.1:0-3656 GCA_045596285.1 Christensenellaceae bacterium
GCTTATCACTTTTTGGTAGACCTTGAAATAGCCTAATCTTAACTGGAAGTTCGGTGGTTAGATAATTCTCTTCTATAACCTTTGCTAGGCAGAAGTATTTTTCAAGAGAGGTTAGTTCGCAGAGGTGGCTTGCACCGTTATCGCTAACCAAGAACTTTTCGCCCTCTTTCATTCTAAGCACGTTTTTTACGTGGTTATAATCGCTTCCGTCTATGATATACGAGCCGTCCGCCTTTTTATCAGTAAAAAAATTATACATACGTTTTCCTTTTATATCTAACCGGTTATTTGGGTTTTTGTTAGTGGTTTATACTGCGATAAAATCCAGTGTTCAGCGGCTTCAATATCAAGTTCGTGCTTTCCGTCGAACACGTCGAGATAAACGGTTGAGGCTGGGTCGATACTTAAAATTTCGTTAAATAGCGATATTGACTGCTTAACGGGAACGACGTTATCAAATTTTCCGTGGAATATTTTGAGGTTGGTTTTTGAAAGTTCCTTAGCGTAAGACGAGGGGGAGCGTTTTATAATCTCTTCTTTGGTTTGGCAACAATGCTTAACGTCTGGGCAATAACCGCGGTCACCTTGATAATAATTCATCCAGTCGTCTAGGTTGCAAACGGGGCAGAACGCCGCGATAGATTTTGCGACTTGTGGATATTTCGCACCGAACATAAGTGCCATTTGCCCGCCACCGCTTAAACCTATAATGAACACGTTTTCGCTATCAACTTTACAGTTATTACAAGCGTAATTAATGGCATCGTAAACGTCGGTTATCGCTAAATCTGAACAGCACGCCTCTTGCCCGCGCGGGTTATTAGTCGTGTTAGGGCCGCGAAATTCCGGAAGTAATAGATTAAAGTTGTGTTTTTCCGCTAGGGGAAGAAGGTTATTTATTTGATTAAACCTATTGTTGCTCCAAGTGTGAAGTCCAACAAGTAATGGTCTTTTCTCTTCTCCCTTAGCTGCAAAAAAGAGCGACGGCTCAAAACTACCGTCTATTGATGATTTGATTAAAAGTTCAGTATATTTTTCCATAGAGTTCCTCTAAAAGTTATTGAATTCATTGTAACATAGTGGTTAAAAATAAGCAATAAAAAAATAACCGCTCGAAAATTTTTTCGAGCGGGTAAAATAAATTATTTACTCTCTTGCATTACCTTAACGCTCTCTAATATAGCGTTTGCCATATATACGAGCTGTTCATCGCTTAAGCCGTAAATGGGGAGGTGGGTGAAGCGTTTATAGAAAACTTCTTCACAGTTGGGGCAAGATTTTGCAATCGCCTCAACGTCGTATCCCATATCTTCAACGACCTTAAATCTATAAAGCGGTCCAAAGTGAGGAATGTTGGTAACGCCTTTTGCCTCTAGTTTAGCCTTTAACGTCTGCACGTCGCCACCTGCCTTTTCGGGATCGATTTGCAACTGATAGAGGTGGAAAGTCGGTTTAATATCTTCGTTACCCATATCTTGGGGGATAATTGCGGGATTGTCTTTTAAGATGTCGTTGACTATTGCAGTAGCTCTTCTTCTCTCTGCGATAATCATATCGTTTCTTTCAACTTGAAGTTTTAAGCCTAGTCCTTGAATTTCAGTAGTAGAGTAGTTAGCCGCAACGAAGTTCTTTTCCTTGCCCTTAATAGCGGTGATGTTATAAAGCCAGTTTTTAATAGGCTTTGTAAAATCAAGACCTAAGAACCTTGCACGCTTCATTTCACTAGCAAACCCGTCAACGTTAGTGGTTACGATTCCACCTTCACCGAACGAGGTAACGTTTTTAACTTCGTGGAAACTGTATGCAGCAAAGTCACCGATAGTTCCAATTTTTCTGCCCTTATATTCCGCACCAAACGCGTGTGCTGCGTCCTCTAAAACAAGAATGTTCTTTTCTCTTGCAATCTCCATAATAGGATCAAGGTCAACGGGGTATCCACCGATATGAACGGGAACGATCATCTTTGTTTTATCGGTAATCTTTCTCTTAACGTCTTCAGGGTCCATATTGAGCGTTTTGGGGTCAACGTCTGCAAAAACTAGTTTTGCGCCGTGTGCTAAGGGATATGCCATTGTCGCAACGAAAGTTATTGCGGGAACGATAACCTCGTCGCCCTCGCCGATTCCTGCGTATTTATATGCGATTTCAAAGCCAGCGGTAGCGTTGGTTACGAAAGTTGCGCTGTCACAACCTAAATATTTGTTTACGAGTGCCTCTGCCTCTTCCACTTGTCCGCCTAAAGAAAGTTTTCCGGGGGGAGTGGAGATTTTATCGAGCGCAGTTACGCTTTCACGAATTTTTTCAATAAGCGCGTCGTATTCTTTGCCCTCGCCACGCATAAGAAATTTAATAACTTCCACCGTGTCGTTTACGTTATAGTTTTCACCGACGGCTGGCCACGGAACTTTGGTTGCACCAGTGTTATATCTAAAATCTGACGTTTGTTTCATAATCCTTCTCCTAAAAATTATTGCAAGATTTAGTTTGCATAAGGTATTATATCAAAGTTAAGCGCACTTGTATATGACAAATCGGTTAAAGAATATGAAAAATCCATAAATATTTTATTTGAAAAAATCAAAAAGGCGTTGAATTTAGCAAGATTTAGTGCTATAATTAGAAAAAACGGAAAAATCATTTATGAAAAATCTTGGTTTGGAAAAACTCTTTCAAGACTTTTATAACGTTTCTGGTATGGAGATCGCGCTTGTTAGTGATAAGTTAAACACCCTTGTTTCGCAAAAATGCCCGATGGAGAACTTCTGCTCTGTCGTTCATAAGTCGTTAAAGTGCCTTGAAAAATGCAAAGCGTCTGACCTGCAAATGGCAAATTTCGCAAACGCTGAAGAGGGCGTTGCCGTTCAAGAATGCTTTTTTGGTATTACCCAAGCAGTGTTTGCTATCCGTGACGAGGGGGTGACGGTTGCGTATCTTCTCTGTTCTTTGGGCATTGACCAAAACAGGTGCGATATTAAAACCATTATTGACAAGACGGTTGCGCTTGATAATTCTTTGGATAGAGAAACGCTTGAAGAGGCACTTGAACTTATCCCTAAGTATTCTAGCGAAATTATGAATAGTTACTTGGGAATGATTAAGCTAATTGCCCGCCACGTGGAGAGCAACGCTCAAACTTTTGCGGATAACCCGACGGTTGCAGAATTAGTGCGCAGATTTATCGACCAAAACTTATCGAAGAAGATTACTCTTTCAGATTTAAGTTACCATTTTCATTACAGTTCGGTCACGATAACGCAGAGTTTTAAGCGGGAATACGGGAAAACTATCGTCGAATACACAACGAATAAAAGAATGGAGCGGGCGAAAAATCTTTTATTGTCCACCGATAAGCCTCTAGCAGAAATAAGCTTATCATGTGGGTTTAGCGACGTTGAGTATTTTTCTAGAACTTTTAAGAAATTCTTTAATTTATCACCTGCCACTTGGCGGAAAAAGCAAAACACATAAAAAAACGGCTGATTTTTTCAGCCGTTTTTTATATGAATTATTTATTAACTACGTTAATGGGGCTTCCCGCTAGATATGCTTTTGCGTTCTCTATTGCGAGGCGAATAAGTCTTCTTCTGCAATCGAGAGCCGCCCAACTGATGTGCGGAGTGATAAAGCAGTTTGGAGCAGAGAGAAGGGGATTATCC
>JAZOCA010000085.1:0-28928 GCA_045596285.1 Christensenellaceae bacterium
CATCAGTCAATTGGCGTTGACAGCTTCTCCTCAAGGGGAAGCCTTTTTTAGATTCTATCGCGTTTTGCAAACGCTCCAGAATGACGAGCAACTGGCGTTGTGGTTAAAATGGGGTAACGCCACGAAAAGTGGCTACACCTCATCAGTCAACTGGCGTTGACAGCTTCTCCTCAAGGGGAAGCCTTTTTTAGATTCTATCGCGTTTTACAAACGCTCTAGAATGACGAGCAACTGGTGTTGAGTTAAAATGGATAACGCCACGAAAAGTGGCTACACCTCATCAGTCAACTGGCGTTGACAGATGAATCCCCTCAAGGGGAAGCCTTTAGATTCTATCGCTGCGCTCCAGAATGACAGAATAGGGTAGATTCTATCGCTGCGCTCCAGAATGACAAGGGAATTACGTGTCACTCTGGAATGAGCCGTAAGGCGAAATGATAGAGTCTTGGTTGAAGAGATTGCATCGCTAACGCTCTAGAATGACAGAATAGGGGATAAAATAAAAAAACTAAAAAAATAATCAGCAAAAGGGCAAATATTGCGTAATTATTTTTTATAAGTTCGTTATAGCGAACACATTAATAGTATGATATGTTCGTTATGGCGAATAAAGACGGTAAATATATTGTTCGTTATGGCGAACATTTGCGGTCGTTACAGAATAAATAATAGGAACGAGTGAAGATAGGGCGCGAAAAGAAAAGATAAAAGAATAGCGTAAATAATAGAAGAATTTAATGCGGAATGATAGCAAAAGTATAAAACAAAAACGCATAGATGCCTTAAAAAAGTGTAAAAGTGAATGTAAAATAAAAAGAGAATAAAAATTTTAGTTTACACCTAAACAAAAATTATCTGCATAAAGAGCGGATTAAATCTGCAATAAAAAAAGCGGAAAAGCGCTTGTAAATTCGCAAAAAAAAATATCAAAAAGCAAGTTTAAAAATGTGTGCAAAAATATAATTTCATCTGCTACAATAGTATTGAAAGATGCTAGTGGCAGTTTTTTTATTTAGGCAACGTCACAATAAGCGGTTGAATTTTTGGGGTATAAATATGCTAAACCTTATTTTATTAATCAACTTAAGTGGCAGGGCTGTATTTTAAAAGGAGAAAATTTATGCTTTCAAAAATAAAGGAAGGGGATCTTTACAAGGTTGTAAAGTTTTTTGGAAGAACGTTTGAACTGCGTTATGGATACTATGAAGAGTATGAAAGAAAAAGCAAGTTTAACGAACCTGTGCCGATATACCCCGATTTTATTAAAAATCCCGAATATACCGACGACGGAATTCCCATAGTAACCGAAATGCAACCTGTTTGTAAAGAGTGTGAAGGGGAGGCTGAAGTTTGTTTTGGCTGTAAATTTTTTAAAAGGGGAGAAGAACTTTTTGGTAGGTGCTTAAATGAAAATAAGCGTAAAAAATAACAAAAAGTTAGCCTAATTACATAAAAAACACCATTTACTTTATTAAAATTTAAACAATTAAGATTTTATAATCTAAAGGAGAATACATGAAAAAAACATTTAACAAAATTTTATGTACGCTTTGTATTGCATTTTTAGGCGCAATACTTGGGCTTGGCGGTTTATATAGCGTAAAACCCGTTCAAGCACAAAGCATCACACCCCCGGACGGATATTCCGTTCACAACATTAACAGCGGATATTTAACCATAGAATCAAGCGGTAAATATTACGTTTACGGCACGGGTGAACAAACCGCAAACGAAACGGTTGTAAAAGGCAACATTCAAGTAGAAATGATACTTGATAACGTAAACGTAAAAGGTTCATCTTCCCGCGCATACGGCGCAATAAGGGTAATGAACGGCGCAACTTTAACAATAAGATTAGTTGGTTCTAACACTCTTATAGGTTGTAATAGTGCGCCCGGTATAGAAGTAAGCGAAGGCAATACTGTAATTATTACTTCTTACGAAGGCGACGGCAAAACTACCGGCTATCTTAAAGCGCAAACAGGCTCATCAACTTTTATAATGGGTAGCGGGCCAGTTGGCAGAGGCGGTGCAGGTATTGGCGCAGGTGGAAGTTACGGTTCAAGCACAAGCCCCGAAACGCTTGGTAATATCATTATTAAAGGTGGAACTATAGAGGCAAAGGGCTTACACGGTGGCGCGGGTATCGGCGGTGCTTTTAATGGATCTACCGGTAGTATTAGAATTGAAGGCGGTATCGTAAGGGCAAGAACTCAAGAATGGGATGCCGGCTATGGCGGTGGCGCTGCGATTGGCGGCGGTTTTTGCGGTTACGTTCCCAAAATCGAAATTACGGGCGGAACTGTAACGGCGTCAGTTGCTAATTCAGGGGAAGATACCATGACTGGTGCAGATATTGGCGCAGGGTATTTTTCACAAACTTCTGATGCACATATTAACTTTGGTGATATTATAATAAGTGGCGGTAACATTACTTGTAACGGTACTTCTGTTGGCGGAAACGATTCTATCGGCTTTGGTAGAGTATATAACCCCGGTTACAATTACACTTATAGCGGTTCTGTAACTATAAACGGAGGAACTGTTGTTGCTAATAAGCGTATTTCTAATTTAACGAAGGTTACGGGCGGTAGCATAAAAGGTACGATTTCTGGCGAACCTACCAACGGAATGAATGCAGTTTCACTAAAGACTATAACCGTATCAAGCGCTTTTAACGGTCAAGAATTAACAAGACTTATTCTTTCAGACGGCTCTACTTATAATATTAACGACGTAGTTATAGTAGATACTAATAAACTTTATTTATATCTTCCCAAGAACGTAAAAGTAACGTCTGCAACGGTTGGCGGTATAGTATTTACCAACTATACGAATGCAGATATTGTTTGCGTACACGATTCTCTTTCTGAGTTTACTTATACGCCTTCTACAAGCGATACGGCTAAACACGATATGTATTTCGCTTGTTGCGGTGCTTATTATACTTCAGAAAGACACGACTACGACTCTGCTAGCGCAAACTGTATAAAGGGCGAAAGTTGTTTAGATTGTAACGCTGTAAATGATAGAAAAAACCCTGACGTTCACGTTAGTAGCGATACTTATTTTAAAGTAGATGCAAGTGATTCCACTAAACACGTAGAGCATCATAAGTGCTGTAACGCACCTATACAATCTTTTGATCACGAATATAAGGGCGGTAGCTGTACCGAGCAAGAAGAGTGTGAACAATGCTCGCACAAGGGCGAATATCATCCCGATAATCACACAAGTGAAGAATTTACTTATAAAGTAAATGAAGGCGATCAACTTAAACACGATAAATTACATAAATGTTGTAATCAATACGTTTTAACTGAAGGGCATAGTTTTGTTGAAGGAACTTGCGAATTCTGCGAATACAATTGCAGTCACGAAAGTTTTGTTGACGGACAATGCGTAGTTTGCGCTATTAACGGTATTTCTTATAATTATTACGAATGGGATCAAGAAAATTTCACTCTTGTAAAAACCGTAAAACATTCAAGCGGGCTTCCAACCGAAATAACTTCTTCTATGAAAACCTTAACAAGTGGTTGGTATATTGTAAAAGGGGAAGTGACTTTTTCTGGCAGAGTAACCGTTTCTGGCACGGTTAATATTATACTTGATAACGGTTCACATTACAGCGTAAATGGACTTTCGGTTACAAAGGGAAATACTTTGAACGTATTTGCTCGTTCTGAAGATTTTTCAAAAATGGGTAAATTAACTTCAACAGTTTCGGGTGAAGGATCGGCAATCGGTGGGCTTTACGATTATAAAGTTTTAGATAATTCCGTTTGCGGTACTCTGAATTTTTACGGCGGTATTATCTATGCAAGCGCAACTACTTCCGGCGCAGCGATTGGAGCAGGAGATACCTGGAGTACTGCAACTCAAGGTGGCGCTATAAATATTTATAGCGGTAGAGTAACTGCTATTATGCCCGACGGTGGAAATTCAACTAGAGTAGGTGCTGCTATCGGTAATTCGGAGCATTCAACTTGCGATAGTATAGTTATTTACGGTGGAACGGTATACGCCATTGGCGGTGTATATGCAACAGGTATTGGTGGCTCTTATTCGAACACCGTGGAATCAATAGTTATAAACGGCGGTAACGTATACGCTAAAGCGAAACACTCAAATATAGGACCTGGAAACAACGCATCAGGCGGAACTATACAAGATTCAAACGGTAAAGATTTATACTTAGTAGAGATAACTCTTTTGGGAGTTGAAGAAGAAACAGAGATAGTTTCGCTTGGCAATTTAGAGTATTCGCAGGTTGATAATTCGCAGGTTAATATGGTAACCCAAAATACTAATAAAATTTATTTGTATTTGCCTGCCGATAAAACGATTTCAAGGGTAGTTACTGCAGACGGTACTGTTTATTCCGGATTTTTAACGGGCTTAACTGAAAGAACTGGAACTTTCTGCACTCATCTATCTTCAACCAACGATTATTGCGATCAATGCGGTTTATACGTAGGTGATATATCTATCGAGAAAAACGAAAACGGTTATTATGAAATTTCTTCCGTTCAAGATTTCATTGAATACTTTTTGATAATCAAAGGTCAATGTCTTAATGCAGAGCAGGACATATACGCGAAGGCTATCTTGCTAAACGATATAGATTTAAGCAACCTTGAAAAATATCCCATTGAATTCGCAGAAACGCGGTATAGGGGTACTTTTGACGGGGACGGATATACTTTAACGGTCGATATAAGCGGTGGCGATAACGTCGCTCCTTTTGGCAATATAGAAAACTCCACTATTAGAAATTTAGTTGTAAAAGGTACGCTTAGAGCAAGCGGTAAGTTTGCTGGCGGTTTAGTTTCAGAAGCATACGGCACTAACCTTATTCAGAACGTATTAGTAGAAACCGTTATTGAATCAAGTGTTTCAGGCGATGGAACTCACGGTGGTATAGCCGGTTATATCGAAGGTAGCACGACCTTAAACAACGTTGGTTTCACGGGTAAAATAAACGGCAGGGAAACCACTTCTGTTGGCGGTTTTGTAGGTTGGGTTGCTAACGATACTATTTTAACTATTAACGATAGTTTTAACTTAGGATCTTTCAACGTAACGAATACGTCTAACCACCTAATCGCAAGAAACTACGATAACGCAAGCGTAACCGTTAACCTTAATAACTTCTATTACCTAAATATATTTGGCGATGGATCTATTATTAATGGAATTCAAAAAGTAGAATACGCGCAAGTTGTGGGCGGTGAATTTATTTATCTTCTAAATAAAGGCGTTACGGATGGAACTCAAATTTGGTATCAGGTAGTTGGTAGCGAAGAAATATCTTTCTCTACAAACACGGTATATAAAGTAAGCTGTGGCGACTACGAATTCTACAGCAATACTAACGAAAGCCACGAAAACCATGAATTTGTGGGCGGGGCGTGCGTTAACTGTAATACCCCTGCTATGCCCGAACTTGTAGAAGGCGTATATCAAATAACTAACCTTGGCGAATTATTATGGTTTGTAGGTCTTGTTAACGGCTCTTTAGAAGGCGTAGAACAAAATAAAAACGCAAATGCTATATTGCTTGCGGATATAGATTTAGAAGGCGCTAGATGGCAAACTATTGCTTCTACCGTATTATATAACGAAACAACTTATAATAACGGGGAATATCCCGATGGTGGCTACGGCGGTACTTTCGACGGTAATTTCCATACCGTTAAAAACTTCAGGGTTTGTGCAGAAGGCGGTATTAAAGGCTCTTACGGTTTATTTGGAACTTTAAGCGGAACGGTTAAGAACTTAGCAGTAGAAAACATGATTTTCGATTTAAACGGCGCAATTGACGGAAGAGTTGGCGCAATCGTGGGGCAAATCATAGGTGGTACGGTTGAAAACTGTTACGTTAAAAATGCTACTATTACCCCCGCAAACTACGTAGCTGGCGGTATTGCCGGTTGTAACTACGCAGGCGTAGTTAAAAACTGTTTCGTTTATGATAGTTTAATTTTAGGTAGCGAATCTCGTTACGGCTATATCGTTGGCGATAACCGTGCAGACGGTAGTGAAAGTTATAGAAAAGGGCAGGTTATAAACTGCTATACTGACGGTAATCCTTGCGTTGGTTCGCGCGTTGGAACGATTGAAAACTCTTTCGCAGTAAGAAGTGATGAATTTGAAAGCGGTGCTGTTGCGTTTAAATTGGGTAGCGCGTTCGGTCAAGAAATTGGCGTAGATAGTTTACCCGTATTCAACGGCGCAAAGGTATATAAAATTACCTGTGTAGATTACGAATATTATGCTAACGAAGAAAAGCAATCTTCAGACGCACACGTATTTGGCGAACATTTCGCTTGCGAAATTTGCGGTGCTTATACAGAGCCACAAAAGCAAGATGAAAGCACTTATTTAATAAGCAATGCAAGTGAACTATTCTGGTATGCAGAGCAGGTTAACTTAGGCAAACTAAGCGTTACTAAAGCATATCTCACTCAGGATATAGATTTAAAAGGTGTTGAATGGGCGCCTATCGGAAATAGTCTTAATCCCTTTGGTAGCACTGGTAAAAGATATTTCTACGGTCAAGGTTATACTATTAAAGGGCTATACGTTAGCAAAACTTACGAATACGTTGGTTTATTCGGTAACGTAACGAATGGATACGTTGCAGATTTAACCGTAGAAGGCGAAATCTTAGTAAAATCTAAGAAAACTAAAAACGTAGGTGTTTTTGGTTCTTTAACGAAAACTACCGTAACCAACGTAATTTCTAAAGTTAATATTACCTTCGATAGCGATATTAAATGGGATGGCTACGTTGGCGGTATTGCAGGTGTTGTTGAGTCTGGAGCGAATGTTATCGTTGAAAAAGTTCAGTATTTTGGAACTATAGACCATAAAAACAACAACGGAACGGTTGGCGGTATCGTGGGAATTACTACTCATAACACGAGTAATGGATCTAGCGTGCGAGATACGATTATGGCGGGAACTATTAAAAGTAAAGCCATAGGAAACGTTGTAATAGGCGGTATTATCGGTAGTGTAAACGGTGCGTCTATTCAGTATTCTATCTTTGCAGGAAGCATTGAACTTGGTAAAAACGTAAACGATTCTAACGTTGCTGCTATTGCTACGTTTGTAAATTACTGGAGAACGGATGATTTATACTACGTTGGGGAATATAAGGCAATGGGTGATTCAAGCGTTAAAGACCCCGGTGCTAATTTAATAAGCACTACGCTAAAGGAAATTTACAGCGGAAAAATCGCTTACGATATTAACGTTGCCATGTGGGCGGATAGAACTGATAATTACTACTGGAAACAAGATCTATCTAAACAGTCACTTCCCGATTTCGTAAGCGGAACGATTTACCAAGTTACTAACTGTAACGGCGAAGGTGTTACCTATTCTAATACGGATTTACCTGCTGAACATAAAGATTACGCTCACGACGGAGATCATTTATGTGAAGGTTGCGGTATTATTTTAGGCGAATGTTTAGATACCGAAAAAGACGGCGATCACGTTTGCGATGACTGCGGTGAAGTTCTAAGCGAGTGCTTTGATGCCGAAACTGACGGCAACCACGCTTGTGATGAATGTGGCGAAAATGTTAGTGATTGCTTCGATACGCAAGGCGACGATAACCACGCTTGTGATGAATGTGGCGAAATCCTTAGTGAATGTGCAGATGCAGAAAACGATGGCAACCACGCTTGTGATGAATGTAGTGAAATCATTAGTGAATGTGCAGACGTAATTGGCGACGGCGATCACCTTTGTGATGAGTGCGGTAAGAAAGCGACCGATTGCAACGATTCGTCAGATAACGATCACCTTTGTGATGAATGTGGTGAAAAACTTAGCGAATGTTCAGACGTAAATGGCGACGGAAACCATACTTGTGACGAGTGCGGTGAAAGGTTAGGCGAATGCGCAGATAGCGATAAAAACTACGTTTGTGATGAATGTGGGGCAGAACTTCCAAAAGAAGGTCTTTCAGGTGGCGCAATTGCAGGTATAGCAGGTGGCTCTACCGTAGGTCTTGGCGGATTAGGTTATTTAGTATTCTTCTTGCTTAAACGTAAAGAAAAATAAATAGTTTAATTTAAAACAAATAAAAAGAATGAGTTTGGTATTCTTGCCAAACTCATTTTTTATCTTATTTTTTATTCTTTTTAGCATTTTAAATTTCTGTTACAAAATATCGTAAACAGTATATTTTTGGTAACTTATTTTTTTATTTTTATTATAGTGAATTTTATTAAATTAATACAAAAAGTAGCGTTAATCGTGCTATATTGCCACTTTTGTTGCGTAACGGGCAATATTTATTTAATTGCGTTTTAAGTTTTGTCCGTTAGTTAGGTTTTTCGATTGTTATATTAAAGCGTAGTTAAATTACTTGTGTTGTTTTAGTTTTTTGTTGAGTTTTAATGTTGTTAATAATTAATTGAAAATGCTGATAATCGTGCTATATAGGCGCTTTTGATAAGAAAAATAGCATAAATAAGCAAAAAAACACGCCTTTAAGGTTAAACTTGAAAGCGTGTTTTTTACTTTTTATACTTTAATAATTAAAGCTCTATTTTTTAACGGCTTAATCTCTTTAGGTGTTTTGCAAGAAATTCGTTTGCTTTTTATTCAGATTTTAAAGAATGAAATGCTTGTTAATCGACCTATATAGGCACTTTTTATTGTTTATAGTGCTTTAAATAAGAGTTTTATAGCGATATAAGTCATCATTTAAAATTTATTTTTCATTAGAATTTTTTATTTAAAAATATCCTTAAAAAAGGCTGTTTTTTTGCATGATTTTTTTAATTTAAAAACAAAATGCGCTTCGTTTGAATTCTTTGTTATTAAAAAAAACTAAAAGTTTTTTATAAAAGCCCAAAATAAGTTGCTCATTTTCTCGGTATTTGGTACAATTATGAGTGGATGGATTTTATTATTTATAATAATAAAAAGTTTTTTATCGAAATGAGGTATTATGTTAAACATTTATCATCTGAGATACGCGTTAGAAATAGCAAAAACAGGATCAATAAAAAATGCGGCTGAAAATCTTTTTATGGCTCAACCAAATTTGAGTAGGGCTATAAAGGAATTAGAAAATTCGCTTGGAATTACTATTTTTGAAAGAACTAGTAAGGGCGTTATTCCAACAGCTGACGGAGAGAAGTTTTTAATTCGCGCAAGGAATATTTTAAAAGAGGTAGATGCAGTTCAAGATTTATTTAGCAAGAAAAAAAATCTTTCAATTTTTTCTATAACCGTTCCCCGTGCAAGTTATATTTCTAAAGCCTTTACGGAATTTTCTAAAAATCTTAATGCCGAAGCAGATACCGAAATTTTTTATACGGAAAGCAATTCTTTAAAAGCAATTAATAACATTGTTTACGAAGATTATAAGTTGGCTATCGTTCGCTATAATGAAGTAGACGAACAGTATTTTAAAGATATGCTTGAAGAAAAAGGCTTGAAAGGTGAAATAATAGCGCGTTTTTCTATGAAGGTCGTTTTTAGCAAACAAAGCCCGCTTGCAAATGAACAGAACTTAACGCCAGCGCTACTCTCTGAATATATAGAGTGTTCTTACGGCGATAGGTTTATACCAACTCTTTCTGCCGAGGAAGCGCGTGAAAAGGCGAAACTTTCAATGGCTAAACGTGTTATATATCTTTCTGAAAGAGCAGGGCTTTTTGATTTGCTTGCCGAAAACCATCAAACTTTTGCTAGGTGTTCTTCACTAACGGATGAAGCGTTAAAACGTTATGGATTAATTCAGCGAGAGTGTGAAGATGAAAAAGAAGTTTATAAAGATTTCTTGGTTTACAAAAAAGATTATCGACTTTCTGAATTAGATAAAGATTTTATAACACAATTATGCAATTCGCGAAGAAAATATATAAAATAAGCCGTTTTGTTGCTTAAATAACTGAATGAATAAACGGCGTTTGTTGTTTTAATCGATAAATGATATATCGATAATGATATATCGATATCAAAAATGAGTATTGCAAAAAGTTAAAGAACTAACAGTTTTGGTTTTGTGTTTTTTGTTTTTTTGTGATATTATATTAATAATATAAGGGGTTTCGGCTACGCGCGAGTGCGTGTAGAAGGGGCTCATCGCTAAATTAATTTTAAAAAAAACAGTAACAAAATATAAGGAGTTATTATGAAAACAAAAGTTACAATTATCGGCGCAGGTGCCGTAGGCTCAACCACTGCTTATTCCGTTTTAATGAGCGGATTGGCATCTGAAATCGTGTTAATAGACGTTAACACGCAAAAGGCTTTAGGGGAGGCTCTTGATATCAGACAGGCAACCCCTGTAGTATCAAACTGTAACGTTTATGCAGGCGATTACAGAGACGCTGCAGATTCAGACGTTGTTGTAATTACTTCTGGGCTTGGCAGAAAGCCCGGTCAAACAAGACTTGAACTTGCTCAAACAAACGTAAACATTATCAAGTCTATCGCTCCTAAAATTATGGAATACGCTCCTAACGCATTATTCGTTTTAGTTGCAAATCCCGTAGACGTATTAACATATGCATTCTTAAAGTACACCGGCCTACCCAAAAACAAAGTTATCGGTTCAGGTACGGTATTAGATACTATTAGATTAAGAACTCGCCTTGCTGAAATTTATCACGTAAGCCAACAGCAGGTTCACGCAAACGTTCTTGGTGAACACGGCGATTCTTCTTTCGTTGCTTGGTCTGCTGCAAATATTGCAGGTATTCACCTAGATGAATACAATAAAGCTATTGCAACCCCACACAATATCACTAACGAATATACTCATGAAGAAGTTGAAGAATACGTTCGTAAGTCTGGCGGTAAGATTATTGCACGTAAAGGTTGCACGGTATACGGTGTTGCTACGTCCGTTGCTCATATCATTAAAGCATTCAAGGGTAATGCGGAAACCGTTTTAACCGTTTCTTCTTTAATGGAAGGCGAATACGGTGTAAGCGACGTATGTTTATCAGCTCTTACTTTAGTTGGTTCTGAAGGTGTTAAGTCCGTTTTAGTAGAAAACCTAACCGAAGAAGAAGTTGGTAAAATGAGAAAGTCTGCAGAAGCATTAAAGGCAGTTATCTCAAGTATTACGTTCTAAGGAGTAAATAAAAATGAAATATCGCATTGAAAAAGATACGATGGGGGAAATGCAAGTTCCTGCAGATAAATATTGGGCGGCGCAAACTGAAAGAAGCCGCCTTAACTTCCAAATCGGTGGAGAACTTATGCCCCGTGAAATTACATACGCTTTTGGTATTTTAAAGAAAGCAGCTGCTTTGGCAAACTGTAAACTTGGTAAAATTTCAGAAGAAAAAGCAAGATTGATTTCAACCGTATGCGACGAGATTACAGGCGGTAAACTATATGAACACTTCCCCTTAGTCGTTTGGCAAACGGGTAGTGGAACGCAATCTAATATGAACGCCAACGAAGTTATAGCAAACCGCGGTAACGAAATAGCAGGGCAAAAACTTCTTCATCCTAACGACGATATAAACAAGAGTCAATCAAGTAACGATACTTTTCCCACGGCAATGCATATTGCTGCGGTAATAGCAATAGAAGATAAACTTTTCCCTGCTATGGATAAGTTAATTGCTACCTTTAAGCGTTTAGAAGCAGAAAACGAAGGTATCGTAAAGAGCGGTAGAACGCACCTTCAAGATGCAGTTCCCGTAGGGTTTTCACAAGAAATTAGCGGTTGGCGCAATATGCTTGAAAAAACTAAAGCGCAACTTGAACTTTCTCTTGGCGGATTAAAGGAATTAGCGCTTGGTGGAACAGCGGTAGGAACGGGGCTTAACGCGCCCATCGGCTTTGCAGAAGAAGTTGCAAAGCAGGTTAGTGAAATAACTGGCAAACAGTTTGTAACTGCAGAAAACAAATTCCACGCATTAACCGCTAAAGATGAATTAGTATTCGCACACGGCGCTTTAAAGGCTTTAGCAGGTAATCTTATGAAAATCGCTAACGACGTAAGATGGCTTGCTTCAGGTCCACGTTGCGGTATAGGCGAAATATTTATCCCCGAAAACGAACCCGGAAGTTCTATAATGCCGGGTAAAGTAAACCCCACTCAATGCGAAAGTTTAACTATGGTTGCAGTTCAAGTAATGGCTAACGACGTTGCTGTAAGCGTAGGTGCGTCTCAAGGTAACTTTGAACTTAACGTATTTATGCCCGTAATTATTTATAATTTCTTACAGTCTGTTCGTCTTTTAGCAGACGGCATAATTTCTTTTGAAAAGAACTGCGTAACGGGTATTAAAGCAAATAAAGAAAAAATGCATCACAATTTATACAATTCTTTAATGCTAGTAACCGCGCTTAATCCCTATATCGGTTATGAAAATGCGGCTAAAACTGCAAAAAAAGCATATAAGGAAAACATTTCTTTAAAGGAAGCATGCGTTGAATTAGGATTTTTAACCGCAGAAAAATTTGACGAAGTATTTCATCCAGAAGAAATGATTAAACAAAAATAAAAATTGGGGAGTATCGTATGGTATTCAGTTATTATCCCGGTTGCACGCTTAAAAATCAAGCAAAAGACTTAGACGTTTGCGCAAGAAAAAGTGCTGTAGCGTTGGGAATAGAATTAAAAGAAATAGATGAATGGCAATGTTGCGGTGGAGTATACACCTCTTCACCAGACGATATTGCACACCGCCTTTCTTCGGTAAGAGCGTTAGCAAATGCTAGAAAGCAGGGTGGAACGCTTATTACTATTTGTTCTGCATGCCACAACGTTATTAAGCGCGTTAACGACGATATGGCGAATAACGCCGATATCAATATGCGTGCAAACAACTATATGCAATTAGAACAAAAGTATAGTGGCGAAACGAAGGTATTACATTATTTAGAAATGCTTCGCGACGTGGTTGGTTTTGAAAATATTAAGAAGGCTGTTAAAAACCCCATTAATAAAAAGATAGGCGCGTATTACGGTTGTTTGCTTTTACGCCCTAATTCAGTTATGGCGTTTGATAACCCTGAAAATCCAACTATAATTGAAGATTTTATTAAAGCGATAGGCGGAACTCCCGTGATCTATCCATTCCGTAACGAATGTTGCGGGGCATACGTAAGCCTAAAAAATAAGCCCTTGGCAGATAAGAAGAGTAATGCAGTTCTTGCAAGCGCAAAAGGTCACGGCGCAGAAATGGTTATTACTGCATGCCCGCTTTGTTATTACAACTTAAAACGTTGTGATGAAGATATGCAAGTGGTATATTTTACTGAACTTTTGGCGCAGGCGTTGGGGGTAGTAGACAATGAATAAAGAAATGCAATTAAACAGTTTAATTGAAATGTCTGCAACCGACGTTCGCAAGTGTATGAAATGCGGTAAATGCTCCGGTAGATGTCCAGCGTTTAAGGAAATGGATATTAAACCCCATCAGTTCGTAACCTTACTTGGTCAAGGAAAGGTAGAAAAACTTCTTGCTAGCAAAGCAATTTGGAACTGTTTATCCTGTCTTGCTTGTGTAGAAAGATGTCCAAGAGGGGTTGCCCCCGCGAACGTGGTAGAAGCGGTTAGAACTACCGTTGCAAGAATGCAAGGCGGAGACGGAATAACCGCTGAAGAAATTCCCGCAGAAGTAAATGAAATGATACCCCAACAGTTGTTGGTATCCGCGTTTAGAAAATATAAGAAGTAATAAAAACAATCGAAGGAAGAAATATTATGCATAGAATAGGTGTATTTGTATGTCACTGCGGTTCTAATATTGCAGCCACAGTGGACGTTGAAAAAGTTTCTGAAGCGCTATCACACGAAGCTGGCGTAGTGCATTCTGTAAACTATCAATATATGTGTTCAGAAAACGGACAACAGTTAATTAAAAATGCAATTAAAGAACATAAGTTAAGCGGTATAGTGGTATGCTCTTGCTCGCCTAGAATGCACGAAGCAACCTTCCGTAAAACGGCGGAAGCGGCGGGACTTAACCCCTATATGGTGGAAATTGCAAATATAAGAGAACAATGTAGTTGGATACATAAAGACGTAGAAGAAGCAACCGAAAAAGCGATTGTTTTAGCAAGAACTGCAGTTGCAAAGTTAACCCTTAATAAGCCCCTTATTGCTGGGGAAACGGGTGTTACTAAACGCGCTTTAGTTATCGGTGGCGGTATAGCGGGTATTCAAGCCGCTTTAGATATAGCAGACGCGGGTTATGAAGTTGATATAGTGGAAAAAAATCCCACAATTGGCGGAAGAATGGCTCAACTTGATAAAACCTTCCCCACGTTAGACTGTTCTGCTTGTATTCTAACACCAAAAATGGTAGATTGCGCTCAACACGAAAAAATCAACATTTATTCTTATAGCGAAGTAGATAAAGTAAAAGGCTTCGTTGGTAATTTTAAGGTTACTATTAAGAAAAAAGCAAGATTTGTTGATGAAACTAAATGTACGGGTTGCGGTGTTTGTATGGCAAACTGTCCTTCAAAGAAAGGGCTTAACGCTTTCAATATGAACTTAAACACAAGACCTGCAATTTACATTCCCTTTGCTCAAGCAATACCTAACGTTGCGGTTATAGACCCTGAACAATGTATAAAATTAAAAACCGGTAAATGCGGTTTATGTTCTATGAAGTGTGGGGTTGGCGCTATTGATTATAAGCAACAAGATACTTTTGTGGAAAGAGAATACGGCGCTATCGTAGTTGCAACAGGCTTTAAACCTATTGATTTAGATAATTTTAACGAATACGGTTATGCTGATAATAAGGACGTTATAACATCTCTTGAACTTGAAAGACTTATGAACGCGGCAGGCCCTTCAAAGGGAACTTTGGTTCGCCCCAGCGACGGTGAACACCCCCACGTTATAACCTTTATTCAATGCGTCGGTTCAAGAGACGTATCTGGTTGCGGAAAGCCTTACTGCAGTAAAATTTGCTGTATGTATACCGCAAAGCACGCAATGCTTATTCGCGAAAAATATCCCGATACTCAGGTTAACGTATTCTATATTGACGTAAGAACACCCGGTAAGAACTACGACGAATTCTACCGCAGAGCAGTGGAACAATACGGCGTTAACTACATTAAGGGTATGGTTGGTAAAGTATATAATGAAAACGGCAAATTAATGGTTCAAGGTAGCAATCTTATAGATAACGAACAGGTTACTATTCCTTCAGATTTAGTTGTTTTAGCAACTGCAATCGAACCTGATCCTTCCGTTAAAGATTTAGCAACTAAACTTACCATTAGTATTGATACAAACAACTTCTTAACAGAAGCGCACGCAAAACTTAAACCCGTTGAATGTGCAACTGCAGGCGTATATTTAGCAGGCGTATGTCAAGGACCTAAAGACGTTCCCGAAACGGTAGCGCAAGCATCTGCTGCAGCGTCAAAGGTAATCGGTTTACTTGCAAAAGATAAATTAAAAGGCAATCCTTGCGTAGCTCATGCAAACGAAATGACTTGTACGGGTTGTAGTCAATGCGCGGAAGTATGTCCTTACGGCGCAATTACTTACGAAAATAAAGAATTCCGTATCGGTGGCGGTAAAACTGAAAAGAGAAGAGTTGCAAGCGTTAACCCTGCAGTATGTCAAGGTTGTGGCGCGTGCACCGTTACTTGTCCTTCAGGTGCTATGGATCTTCACGGATTCTCATCTGCACAAATTCTTAAGGAGGTAGAAGCAATATGCAAGAGATAGAAAAAAAGGAAAAAAAGCCTTTAATAGTTGCTTTTTGTTGTAACTGGTGTAGTTATGCGGGCGCGGACCTTGCAGGTTCTTCAAGACTTTCTTATCCTGCAGAAGTAAAAATTATTAAAGTTCCCTGCAGTTGTAGGGTTAACCCCATATTTATTTTAAAGGCTTTCCAAAGAGGGGCAGACGGCGTTATTTTATGCGGTTGCCACCCCGGGGACTGCCACTATTCTGAAGGTAACTACAGAACAAGAAGAAGAATGGGTTTACTTTTCTCTATGTTAAACTATTTAGATATAGAAAAAGAAAGAACTAGAATAGAATGGGTTTCGGCTGCAGAAGGTGCAAAATTTTCTGCAGTTATGAACGATTTTGCAAAAACCATTAACGAACTAGGTGAAAACCGCAGACTGGAGGATTTAAGATGCAAGGATTAGAAAAATTAATGCTTGAAAGAGCAACTGCGCTTTTACAGTCAGGTGAAGTAGATAAAGTTATTGGTTGGAAAAAAGGTGAATCTTATTACGACGTTTCACCCGCAACTTTCACAAAAGATAATCTTGAAGGTTTTGTTTATAACTGTTTTTGCGGTGCTAACTTAAGTAAATACTTGGTTGCGGAAAGCAAAAAAGAAGGCAAAATGCTAGTATTTTTAAAGCCCTGCGATACATACAGTTTTAACCAACTTTTAAGCGAACACAGAATAGAAAGAGAAAAATTCCACGTTATCGGTATAGGTTGCAACGGTCATCTTGATATCAATAAAGTTTACGCGCAAGGCGTAGAAGGTATTCTTTCTATGAAAGAAGAAGAAAACACTCTTATCGTAGAAACCGTTTATGGAGAAAAAACGGTAGAAAAAGAGAGCGCGTTATTAGTTAAGTGTGAAACTTGTAAGAGTAAGGAATTTGCTATTTCAGATGAAACTTTGGTCGTTGGCGAAATGAAACCTGCAAAATCTAACAGATTTGAGGTTGTTAAACAGCTTGAATCAATGACTGAAGAACAAAGATATGCATTTTGGAAGGCAGAACTTTCTAAATGTATAAGATGCAACGCATGCCGTAACGTATGTCCTGCATGTACTTGCATCAACTGCGTATTCGATAACAATGCTTCGGGTATTGCAGGTAAATCAAATGCGGATGAGTTTGAAGAAAAACTTTATCATATTATAAGAGCGTATCACGTAGCGGGCAGATGTACAGACTGCGGTGAATGTTCAAGAGTATGTCCCCAAAATATTCCCTTGCACTTAATTAACAGAAAGTTTATTAAAGATATTAACGAAAACTACGGTGAATACCAAGCAGGGGCAGAAGTTAACGCTCGCAATCCCTTGGTTAACTATACTAAAGGGGACGTTGAAGCCGGCGAAGTTGTAGAAGGGGGAAATAAGTAATGTTAAAAATAGCGTTAAGCAATATTAATAATCTTTACCGCGCAATCAGCGCAGAATTTCCCTTATATTTACCCATAGAAAAAGCGGGCGAAGTAAATTACGCATACTATGAAGAAGATGCAACCGTTCGTTTAGACGTTTTAAAAACCGTAAAATCACCTAAAGACGCATTTTTTCCACAAAACGAAGATTTAGTTAAATTTAAAATTGAAGGTCAAAAAATAGAAGTTATAGACGTTCGTGAACAAGCAAAACCCTTTGTAATAATGGGGGTTAGAGCATGCGATTATAAGGCGTTTGACGTTTTAGATAGAGTGTTTTTAGTTGATCCTTTAGATACTTATTACGCTACTAAAAGACAAGCGGGCATTATAATCACTCACGCTTGCGGTAAGGTTGAAGAAAGTTGTTTCTGTAAGACTTTTGGTATTGATCCCGTTAATCCTTTAGGAGACGTTACCGTTTGGACGGATAGCGAAAATCTTTACTGGCGCGCAAACACCCAAAAGGGTGAAGACTTAACACAAAAATTAAGTGGATTATTTACCGACGGCGGTGAAGAAGAAGTTGCTAAAGAGCAGGCGCAAGTAAACGAAATTTACTCAAAACTTCCCCTTGCCAGCCTTACCACAGAAGCGTTTAAAAACGGCGACATGATGGAACTGTTCAATTCCGATAAATGGCAAAAATTATCAGAAGCTTGTATCGGTTGCGGAACTTGCACTTTCGTATGTCCTACCTGTCAATGTTTTGATATTCGTGAATTCGTAACTAATAGCGGTGTAACACGTTTCCGTTGTTGGGATAGTTGTATGTGTTCAGATTTCACTAAAACTGCAGGCGGGCAACCTAGAACCACACAAATGCAAAGATATCGCCAAAGATTTATGCATAAACTAGTATATTATCCCCAAAACAACGAAGGAATTTACAGTTGCGTAGGTTGTGGCAGATGTGTTAAAAAATGCCCCCAAGGATTAAATATCGTAAAAGTTCTTAAAGAGTTTGGAGGTAAAAAAGATGCATAATATAGAATCGTTAATCCCGATAGTCGCAGTAGTTACCGATATTAAAAGAGAAACCCCAGACGTAAAGACTTTTAGGGTAGTTGGGTTAGACGGTAAAAAACCCTTTGAACATATGCCCGGTCAATGCGCAATGCTTTCAATTCCAGGCGTGGGCGAAGCGTTATTCTCTATTACAAGTTCACCAACTAATAAAGAATACGTAGAATTTTCTATCAAAAAATGCGGTTGCGTAACAGAAGTTCTTCACGCAATAGAACCTGGTCAACAAATTACCCTACGCGGTCCTTACGGCAGATCTTTCCCCGTAGAAACGGTATTCAAAGGCAAAGATTTATTATTTATTGCGGGCGGTATAGGTTTAGCGCCATTACGTAGCGTTATAAACTACGTTCGCGATAATCGCGCTAATTACGGTAAAGTTGCAATAGTTTACGGGGCAAGAAGTGCAGACGATTTAGTTCAACTTAAAGAAATAGAAGAAGAATGGATGAACGAAAAAGACTTTAACGTCTACTTAACTATAGACCGTGAACAGGAAAAATGGGATGGTCACGTAGGTTTCGTTCCCACCTATGCAAAGGAATTAGCAATTCCTAATACATATACGGCAGTTCTTTGCGGACCTCCGATTATGATTAAGTTCACGTTAGCAGGACTTTTAGAACAGGGGTTTGAAAAGAAGAATATCTACACGACTTTAGAATTGCGTATGAAATGCGGATTTGGTAAGTGCGGTAGATGTAACGTAGGCGATAAATACGTTTGTAAAGACGGTCCTGTATTTTGCATGACCGAACTTGATGAACTTCCCGACGAATATTAATTCGTTAGTATATACGGAGCGTATTATTATGGAAAATAAAGTTAATATATATTTATTCGGTAAAAAGTATGAAGTACCCGAAGAACTTACTATTATGAAAGCAATGGAATATTGCGGTTATAAATTAGTTAGGGGATGCGGTTGCAGAAACGGTTTCTGCGGGGCTTGCGCTACTTTATACAGAATAAAAGGAAAAATGGAACTAAAAACTTGTCTTGCATGTCAACAAAAGGTAGAAGAAGGCATGTACGTTGCTACTTTGCCTTTCTTCCCCTTGGTTAAGCAGGTTTACGATATTCAAAAGGTTAAGCCCGAACAAGCGGTAATGATGCAACTTTATCCTGAAATTTATTCTTGCATAGGTTGTAACGCTTGTACCAAAGCTTGTCCCCAACAGATTAAGGTAATGCAATATATCGCTTACGCTCAACGCGGTGATTTTGAAGCATGTGCAGAAGAATCATTTGACTGTGTAATGTGCGGTATTTGTTCATCACGTTGCCCAGCCGGTATATCTCATCCTCAGGTGGCTTTACTTGCAAGACGTATTAACGGTAAATATCTTGCTCCTAAGTCTGAACATCTTGAAGATAGGGTTAAAGAAATAAACGAAGGTACTTTCGTTGAGCTTATTGAAGCTTTAATGAATAAACCGATTGAAGAACTTAAAGAACTTTACAATCATAGAGAAATCGAGAAGTAGGAGGGAATAGAAAATGTATAACTATACGCAAGAACAACTCGATTCAATGAAGAAGGTAGAAGCGTCAAGAGAACAAAGGGTAGGTGCAGAACTTCGCCGTATGACGGCTGAAGAAAAACAAACTCTTCTTCAAAATTTTCACCCAGACTACATAGAAAGTGCTTACGAAACTTTACAAGTTGGCGTAAATAAAGGGGATAAAGTACTTCACGAACTTGCAGGTTTGCTTCAAGGTAAATCAAGAGTTCTAGATATGAAGATCAATCTTGATGAAATCGCTTACGACGTAGACGTTTTAGTTATCGGCGGCGGTGGGGCTGGCTGTTCTGCTGCTATTGAAGCAGATAACAAGGGCGCAAAAGTATTAGTAGTTACTAAACTTCGTGTTGGCGACGCTAACACTATGATGGCAGAAGGTGGTATTCAAGCGGCAGAAAAGCCAAACGATTCACCCGCTATTCACTATATAGATGCTTTAGGTGGCGGACACTACGCTAATAAACCCGAACTTTTATCTAAACTCGTTTGCGAAGCACCCGAAGCAATACAATGGCTTAACGATTTAGGCGTTATGTTCGATAAAGCTGAAGACGGTACTATGGTAACCACTCACGGTGGCGGAACTTCAAGAAAGCGTATGCACGCTTGTAGGGACTATTCCGGCGCAGAAATTATGAGAGTTTTACGTGATGAGGTTGCAAACAGAAATATTCCCGTTGTAGACTTTGCTCCCGCAATAGAACTTATCAAAGATGACGAAGGCAAAGTAGCTGGCGCGGTTTTAATGAACTTAGAAACGGGTGAAATATTAATTGCTAAGGCAAAAACGGTTATTATTGCAACCGGTGGTGCAGGAAGACTTCACTATCAGGGATTCCCCACTTCTAACCACTACGGCGCAACTGCGGACGGTTTGGTTATCGCTTACAGAGCAGGGGCTAAACTACTTTATGCAGATACCTTACAGTATCACCCCACGGGAGCGGCGTTCCCCACTCAAATCTTTGGCGCATTAGTTACCGAAAAAGTTCGTTCTTTAGGTGCGCAACTCGTTAATAAAGATGGCGTTGCATTTATGAACCCCCTAGAAACGCGTGACGTATCTGCATCTTCTATTATAAGGGAATGTAAGGAACGCGGTAACGGCATTAAAACTACCGATGGCGAGGGTATTTGGCTAGATACTCCCATGATAGATATTATCGGTGGTGAAGGTACTATAGAAAAAAGAATTCCCGCTATGATGAGAATGTTTGGTAAGTATGGTATAGATATTAGAAAAGAACCTATTTTAATCTATCCCACCTTACACTATCAAAACGGCGGTATAGAAATTTCTGCAAACGGCATGACTAACGTAGAAAATCTTTACGTTGCAGGCGAAGCCGTTGGCGGTATTCACGGTAGAAACAGACTTATGGGTAACAGTTTGTTAGATATTATCGTGTTTGGCAGAAATGCAGGTAAGGAAGCAGGCGAAAAGTGCAAAAAGGTTAAAGTTGGTAAACTTTCATTAAAGCACGTAAAAGACTTTGCTAAAGAACTTAAAGATGCCGGTATTAAACCTACAGAACTTTCACCTAGAATTTTACCCGATTATACAAAAAAAGAAGGATAATATAGGTGCGGAAAAATGAATAATTTACTTGCTTTTAGCAACGTTCTTCAAATTAGCGGTGTTACAGCGGTAATATTTTCTGCTTTCTTAATTGCAACTTTAGGTTATTTACTTGGTAAAATAACTATTAAAGGTGTAAATTTAGGTACGGCAGGAGTATTCTTGGTTGCAATTTTAGCAGGTGTTGTATTTGCTATTCCCGCTTTAGTTGAAGTAGACTTTTTAAATAATTTTTATCTTTTAAGCGATAAAGATAAAATAGCAGAACTTTCATTAAAATATATTAACAATAAGCAAATGCTTAAGGTTATTACTAACAGTACTTCTAATATGGAAGTATACGGCACTATTGCAGATATAGGTCTTATACTTTTCGTAACTTCAGTTGGTTTTATTGCTGGACCAAGTTTCTTCAAAAACTTGCGTGCAAACGCAAAGAGTTACGTAACGTTAGGTGTTATTATAGTTTTATCCGGGGTATTAGTTGCGGTTGTATTTGCTCTTATTCCCGGTATCGGTGCAGAATATTCAATCGGCGTTTTATCTGGTGCGCTAACTTCCACCCCTGCATTTTCTGCAGCAAAAGAAGTTGCTTCAGATGAAGCTTTAGTTGCGCTAGGTCACGCAGTTGCTTATCCTTTCGGGGTAGTTGGCGTTGTTTTATTCGTTCAACTTATGCCTAAATTTTTAAAGGCAAACCGTGAAGAAGAAATTGCAAAAATGCAAAGCATTAATACGGGCGCTAAAAAGATCGAACAAGTAGAAAAACTTTTTGAAATAGACGAGTTTGGTCTTGCAGTATTTGGCGTAGCAGTAGTTTTAGGTTTAATCTTAGGTAAGCTTACCTTAACTATTTCCGGTTTAAAATTTAGCCTTGGTTCAACTGGCGGTCCTTTAATTATGGCTTTAATTTTAGGGCACTTTGGTAAAGTAGGTAAAATAAGCCTAAAAATTCCTGAAAAAACCTTAAAAGTTTTCCGTGAATTCGGCCTTGTTTTATTCCTTATCGGTGCAGGTGTAGAAGGCGGTGTAAGTTTACTTGAAAAAATCAATGCAGGAACGTTCTCTGGTCTAACTATTTTATGGGGCTTTATTGCAGGCGTTGTTATGACTATCGTTCCCATGATTATCGGTTTCATCTTTGCAAAGAATGTATTAAAGTTGCCGTTATTTAACAACCTTGGCTCTATTACCGGTGGTATGACTTCAACCCCCGCGCTTGGTACTTTAGTTCAGGTTTCTGGAACGGATGACGTTGCCGGCGCTTACGCTTCAACCTATCCCGTCTCACTTGTTCTTATAGTTATAGCATCTAACTTGGTTATAACTTTAATCGGATAAAAATAGGGCTATAGGTCGATTAACTGTACTAAAATAATAAAATTATAAGGAACGGAAAATGAAGAAAACACAATTTTCTAAACCACTTTTGGAACGCGTTCCGTTATATTTAAAATATCTTTACAGTATAAAAGATAATGAAAAAAGAGTTTCTTCTACTGCAATTTCCCAAGCGTTAAAACTTGGGGAAGTGCAGGTCAGAAAAGATTTAAACGCTATAAGCGGAAGCGGTAAGCCTAAAGTTGGTTACGAAGTGCAAAGTTTAATTTGCAATTTAGAAGATTTTTTAGGTAAAACCAAAAAAGTTAACGTTGCGCTTGTTGGTGCGGGTAAACTTGGTAAAGCGCTATACGGTTACGGTGGTTTTGAAGAATACGGTGTGCAAATTAACGCTGCTTTCGATGTTGCCGTAGAAACCCCGCAAGTTTTTCGTGATGAAAAATTAATTTACCCCCTTAGTGAGTTTTGTGATTACGTGCGTGAAAACAATATAATGATTGCTATTATTGCAGTTCCTGAACAAAACGCTCAAGCAACGGCTGATATGATGGTTAAAAGCGGTATTAAAGCTATTTGGAATTTTGCGCCTGGTAAAATAAACGTGCCACAAGGCGTTACTTTAAGAAGTGAAAATATGGCGGCGTCGCTAGCGTTACTTGCAAGCGAGTTTAAAGGATAAAAATGGAATACGATAGACTTATTGCAATAAGCAACGATAAAACCGTATATCGCCACGGAAACAAATGTATTAAAGTTTATGCGTTCGAAGAAAGTTTTGTTAGCGCCTTAGAAGAAGCGTTAAAAACTTCAAAGGTAAAAAGCAGTACTAATTTAAACGTTCCGCAAATTTATTCGGTTTCAAAAAATCAAAATAAAGTGGAAAGTGTAAGTGAATTTATAGAAGGCGAAACTTTATATTTAATACTTAAACAAAACTTAAAAAATTATAAAAAAATTATAGACGAATTTGTTTTATTACACAAGGAAATTAATTCATACCATAATGTGATAAACTGTGGCGAAAGTAGCGATAATCAACCTATAGGCGGGCTTTTGTGTTTGTGCCATGCAAAATACTGTTTAGAAAACGTAATTAAAGATAAAAACGGTAGTTTGCACGTTATAGATTGGGGGCTTTCTTTTGATGCTAATAAAGAAAAAGATTGCATGATAACTTATTATCTTTCTTTATATTCTTTCGGTAAGCAAATAGCCGACTATTATTTAGAAAGATATTGCGCGGTTAATGCGATAGATAAAAAAGCGGTAAAAGATGAAAAAACTTTCGCATTGCGTTATTTATCGCAAAATTTTAAAGGTAGTAAAAAAATCTTTTTTACGTCATTATTAAATGAATAACTAAAAATTAAAAAACAACGGCTTTCGCCGTAAAAAGATAAAATTATCAGGAGATAAAATATGAAAATTACCGTATGTATCGGAAGTTCTTGCCACATTAAAGGCTCACGAATTGTAGTTGAAGAATTACAGAAGTTAATTGCGGAACACGGAATTGGCGACAAAGTTGAACTTGAAGGAACATTCTGCATGAACAAGTGTCAACAGGGCGTATGTGTAACTATTAACGATGAATTCTTTTCAGTTACACCTGAAGGTGTAGGCGAATTCTTCCAAGAAGTTCTTAAGAGGGTTAACTAATGTTAATAGTTCAAATTTGCATTGGATCTTCATGCCACCTAAAAGGTGCGCCAGAAATTGTTGCTATGTTCCAAGCAGAAATTGAAAAGCATCATCTTGAAAACGAAGTTGTTTTAACAGGTTCTTTTTGTGCTGGTAAATGCAACCGTTCGGGAGTAACCATTACTGTAAACGACGACGTTTATCCGGGAATAACCATAGAAAATTTTAAAGAGTTTTTTAATGAGAAAATTTTAAAACCCGTTCAAGCGAGTAGAGGTTAATTTATGAATTGTTTGACTTTAAAGAAATCGAACTGTAAAAACTGTTATAAGTGTATAAGAAATTGCCCTGTAAAGTCAATACGTTTTTCGGGTAACCAAGCACACATTATAAGTAACGAATGTATTTTATGCGGTCAATGTTTCGTTGTTTGCCCACAAAACGCAAAAGAAATAGTAAACGAAACTGAAAAGGCAAAAGTTCTTATTCAATCAGGAGATAAAGTTATTGTTAGCCTTGCACCTTCTTTTATTGCTAATTATGAAGGGATTGGTATAGAAAGCATGCGAGAAGCACTTAAAAAGTTAGGCTTTTACGACGTAGAAGAAACGGCAATAGGTGCAACGATCGTGAAAAACGAATATGAAAGAATGCTTAAAGAAGGCAATAAAGATATACTAATATCTTCTTGTTGTCATTCAGTAAATCTTCTTATTCAAAAATATTTTCCAGAGCAATTGCAGTATCTTGCAGACGTAATGTCTCCAATGCAAGCGCATTGTTATGATATTAAAAAACGTTATCCTGATGCTAAAACTGTATTTATTGGGCCTTGTGTTGCTAAAAAAGATGAAGCAAGTCATTACGAAGGTATCGTTGACGCCGTTCTTACGTATGAAGAACTTACCAACTGGTTAATAAATGAAAAAATAGAATTAAAGCAGGATATAGACGATTACGAAAAGTCAAAAGCAAGATTTTTCCCCACGACCGGTGGTATTTTAAAAACTATGACGCAAGATTTAAAGGAATACACTTATCTTGCTATAGATGGAACAGAAAACTGTATTAATGCGCTTAAAGATATTCAAAGCGGTAAAATTCATAAATGTTTTATTGAAATGTCTTCATGCATAGGCAGTTGTGTAGGTGGGCCTGTAATGGAAAAATATCACAAAGCGCCCGTTCAATCTTACAATGCAGTTGCCCGTTATGCAGGTAAAGAAGATTTTGAAGTTAATCAACCCGAAAGTTTTGAACTTCGTAAATTCTTTACAACTATAGAAAAAGAATTACATACTCCATCAGAAGCCGAAATTCAAGAAGTATTAAAACAAATGGGTAAAAATAAGCCTTCGGATGAAATAAACTGTTCATCTTGTGGTTATCCCACCTGTAGAGATAAAGCAATCGCGATCATTCACGGAAAGTCTGAAATATCAATGTGCTTACCTTTCCTTAAGGAAAAAGCAGAAAGTTTTTCAGATAGCATTATCAATAATACGCCCAACGGTATAATTGTTTTAAACGATAAACTTGAAGTTCAACAAATCAATCGCGCTGCAAGAAAAATACTTAACGTTCGTTCTGAATCAGACGTTTTGGGTGAACAAGTTGTTAGAATTTTAGACCCGAAAGTATTTATGCAGGTTCGTGATACCCGCAGAACGCTAAGAAATAAGCGTTTATATCTTGCGGAATATAAAAAATACGTTGAGCAAACGGTTGTTTACGATTTAGAAGGCAATATGATAATCTGCATTATGCGTGACGTTACTGATGAAGAAGGCGAGCGCCAAAAGAAAGAATCTATTAGCCAACACACCGTTGAAATTGCAGATAAAGTTGTAGAAAAACAGATGCGTATCGTTCAAGAAATAGCATCTCTACTTGGCGAAACGGCTGCGGAAACAAAAATAGCGTTAACAAAATTGAAGGAGTCTATTATAGATGAATGATTTATGTGCCGATATCGGATACAGAAGTATCAATCACGAAGGCGAGCTTCTTTGCGGTGATCATATAGACGTCGTTAACGCAAACGAAAATTCTACCGTCGTAGTTTTGGCTGATGGGCTTGGAAGTGGTGTTAAAGCTAGTATTTTGTCTACGCTTACTTCAAAAATCATTTCTACTATGATGGCAGATGGTTTATCGCTTGAAGATTGCGTTAAAACCATTGCAGAAACCTTGCCTATATGTTCGGTTAGGGGTGTTGCTTATTCCACTTTTACCATTATTCATCTTGTAAATAACGAAGAAGCAGAGATTATTCAATACGATAATCCGCATGTGATTCTTATTAGAGACGGTAAAAACTACGACTATTATAAACAGGAAAGTAATATAGACGGTAAAAGAATATTTAGAACGAATATTAGACTTCTTGACGGCGACGTTTTTATTGCTATGAGTGACGGATGCCCGCACGCCGGTATTGGTAGAATGTATAATTTTGGTTGGAAAAGGGAAGAGATTGCCGCATTTATGGAACCTTTAACCCTTGCAGGATATACCGCAAAAACACTTTCTACTATACTCATTGATGAAGTTAATAAACTTTATGCTCAAAAACCCGGTGACGACGCGACTGCATGCGTTATAAAAATTAGAAAACGCGAACCTATGAACTTGTTGTTTGGCCCTCCTGCAAATAAAGAAGATAACGATAGAATGATGTCTTTATTTTTCTCTAAAGAAGGCAAGCATATCGTATGTGGGGGAACGACTTCAGGTATCGTTTCAAGATATTTAGGTAAGCCTATAAGAGCGTCTTTATCATTTGAAAAGTCAGACGTTCCGCCAATAGCAGAAATTGAAGGAGTTGACCTTGTTACGGAAGGGGTTATTACCATTAATAAGGTATTAGAGTATGCTAAAAATTACCTAGAAGATAACGAAAGTTATCAACAATGGAGCTTTAAAAGGGATGGCGCGTCGCTTATATGTAGATTGCTTTTTGAAGAAGCAACAGATATTAACTTTTTCGTTGGTAGGGCAATAAACCCCGCGCACCAAAACCCCGAACTTCCAATCAATTTTAACATTAAAATGAATTTGGTTAAGGAACTTTCGGCTTGCCTTGAAAAAATGGGCAAAAGAATAAAAGTAAGTTATTTCTAAGGATGAGATTATGAAAAAATTTGACACAAAAGTTCAACATCTTAAGTATAAAGTATTGCGTGAAGTTGCTCGTGAAGCATGGGCGGATAAACTTACCTTCACGGCAATAGATATTCCCACTCGCTTAGTTCCCGGTAAAGTTCCTACTATGCGTTGTTGCGTTTATAAGGAAAGAGCCATTCTAGGCGAACGCGTTAAACTCGCTATGGGTGGGGATAGAGATAATCCAAACGTTATAGAAGTTATTGATATTGCTTGCGACGAATGTCCCTCTGCAGGATATGAAGTAAGTTCTGCGTGTAGAGGTTGTCTTGCTCACCGTTGTGAAGACGTTTGTAAGCGTGGAGCAATTACTTTTGACCATAACCACGTTGCGCATATAGATAAATCAAAATGCGTAGAATGTGGCGCTTGCGCAAAAGTTTGCCCCTATGCTGCGATTATTAACCATAAACGTCCTTGCCAAGTTGCATGTAAGATAAAAGCGATTTCTATAAATGAAACAAAAGCCGCAGTTATTGATAATAATAAGTGTATTTCTTGTGGCGCTTGCGTATATCAGTGTCCTTTTGGCGCTATTTCAGATAAATCTTTCATACTTGATATGATAGATATTATTAAGAAGAGTGAAAATAATTCTAAATACAAAGTTTATGCAATTGTTGCGCCTTCTATTTCAAGTCAATTCACTTATGCAAAATTAGGTCAAGTTATCACGGGGCTTAAAGAAATGGGCTTCTATACCGTTATAGAAGCGGCACTTGGGGCAGATATGGTAGCATATTCTGAAAGCCAAGAACTCGCAGAAAAGGGATTTTTAACAAGTTCTTGCTGTCCTGCATTCGTTGATTTTATTGAAAAACATTTCCCTGATTTAACTCATCTTATTTCACATAACTTATCTCCTATGGGCGCTCTTGCTAAATATATTAAGAGTAATGACCCCAACTGTAAAGTTATATTCATAGGGCCTTGTACCGCAAAGAAAATGGAATTTAGAAAAGACAAGGTTAAAGATTACGTTGACTGCGTTATTACTTTTGAAGAATTACAAGCGCTATTTGATAGCCGTGATATGGATATATCTGCTTTAGAAGAAGGTGTTCTTGATAACGCTTCTTACTACGGAAGAATTTTTGCCCGTAGCGGTGGTTTATCAGATGCAGTTGCGCAAGCACTTAAAGAACAAAATATTGATTTTGAAGCTAAGCCTATCGTTTGTGATGGCATTGAACAATGTAAAATGGCACTTTTACGCAAGAGCAAAAACGCTTTAGATGCAAACTTTATTGAAGGTATGGCTTGTATTAACGGCTGTATCGGTGGGGCAGGATGTTTAACCCACGGCGAAAAGAATAAGGCCGAAGTTGATAAATACGGCAAGGAAGCGTTAGAAAAAACTATTGCCGACGCAATATCAGTTTTAAAATAATCAATTATTCGAATAAAAGCGGTTAATAGTAGCGTGGAATTTAATAAAAAACAAAAAATTAACCGCGATTAGTATTAAAGTTATAAAATTAAAAAAAATATAAAAAAATAGAAATTAATTAAA
>JAZOCA010000086.1:0-4177 GCA_045596285.1 Christensenellaceae bacterium
GTTATTTATAAATTTTTGCAATTCCTACGTACGGCAAGTACGCCCCCTTGCAAAAATTCACAAAATGCCTGCTCTTACTTGTATCTAAACCGTATTTTAGGTTTAATATAAGGTATTTTTATTAATTTTAAAAAATCAGTCATTGTTTGCGACATCGCCAAAAATAAAAAATATTTTTAAGTAAGTTTTACGGGTAAAAATATATGAAACTTATTCTTGCAAGCAAATCTCCTCGCAGAAAAGAAATTTTATCAAGTCTTGGCGTGCAATTTGAAATTATTCCTGCCGTTTCTGAAGAAGTGGTGGAAGATATTTGCGAAAGGGATATAGCAATGAATATCGCTAAGCAAAAAGCGCACGAAATATTTAATAAGTTCCCCGATAGCGCGGTTATCGGAGCAGATACTATCGTCGTGCTAGATGGAGAAATACTTCAAAAACCAAAAGATGACGAAGAAGAATACGCTATGCTTAGCAAACTTTCGGGTAAAACTCATTCCGTTTACACGGGCTATGCTTTTATTTGTAAAGATAAGCAAGTTTACGGAACGGAACAATCTTTAGTAACTTTCAACGAATTATCTGAAGAAACTAAGCGCGCATACGTAAAAAGCGGGCTTGGGCTAGATAAGGCTGGCGGTTACGGTATACAAGATGGGTTTGGATTAGTAAAGAGCATTTCGGGTAGTTATAATAACGTAGTTGGCTTTCCAAGTGAAGTTTTTGAAGTGCTTTTAAAAGACTTTGGTTTTTAAAAAGTGGCCTTATAGGTCGATTATCGCCTATTTTTTAAAAAAGGACTACAAAAATTGAAAGTGTATGCAACAAACATTGTGCATTATAAAAATTTTTGACGTTTATTGTTTTTAATAATTTGCGAGGTTTATTGCCTTGTAAAATTTGTAAATTAAAAAATTAAAACTCAGTTTTACATTGTGTTTTAATATAATTTTTATATTTTAACAATAGTTATTGATTGTTATCTTGTTAAAAAATAAACCTAAAAGGGGAAATATAATGAAGTTACCTGCTTTATCTATTGATTTGGGATCTTCTACAACCAAAATATACCAAATAGGCGCTGGAATCGTTCTATCTGAACCTAGTGTTATCGCCATTAACGAAACGGGTAAAAGGCGGGTTAAGGCAATCGGGATAGACGCGAAAAATATGATCGGTAAAACGGTAGACGGAACTATCGTCTCTTCACCCATATTTGAAGGTAGAATCGCGGATGAAGTAACGTCTGGATTAATGATAGAAAACTTTTTAAATAAGGTTGCTATTAAAAAATTAGGCCGTCGTCCTAGCGTGTTGTTTGCAGTTCCTTGCGGGGCGGATAATGCGTCTATTAAGCGCTTTGAAAAGGTTTTAAACGATTGTGACGTTTTTTCTATTCACTTTGTAGAATCCCCCGTTTTAGCGGCTATCGGTGCGGGTGTGCACCTAACCGAATCTAATCCCTGTTTTATTATTGACATAGGGGGCGGAACAACAAACATGGCTGCCGTTTCTCTTGGTGGGGTAATTTCGGGTATTAGCGTGAATATAGGCGGGAAAAGCCTTGATAACATGCTTATTGATTTTATCGAAAGTGAATTTGAATTAAAAATCGGTAGACTTACTGCAGAAAAGTTAAAAATTCAAGCGGGTAGTTTGCTTGAAAGAGATCAAACTTCAATGGTAGTTAACGGTAGAGATATGCTTTCGGGTAAACCAAGGGCAATTACCGTTACTTCAAGAGATATTTATCCTGTTGTTAAAGCCTTTTTTGATAAAATTTTTGAGCTTTCGGGCATGGTTATGGCTAAACTTCCTGCGGAAATTTCTGCTGACATAAGAAGAGCGGGCGTATTCTTTACGGGCGGTTCTTCAAAGATTATCGGGCTTGAAGAGTATTTTAGATTTAATATGGGTATTCGTGCAAACGTTTGTGAAGAGCCTGAATTTGCGGTGTCTGTTGGTGGTGGCCTTGTAGCGGGTAACGAAAAACTGCTTGCAAGACTTAGAATTAACAGAAGATAATTTTTGTTTTTTGTAATAAAAAAACCTATACGTACTTAAAAAATTGTGTTATAACGGCAAAAAAAATAACGAAATAAGCCAAAATTCAAATGGCGTATAATGACCTTATGGATAATATTTTACTTAAAGAATACGAAGGGATGCAGTATTACGAATACTTCCCCGCTGATTTTAATAAAGAAAAAAAGTACCCGCTTATGGTATTTTTGCACGGTGCGGGCGAAAGGGAATTTGTAGAGCAAGCGAAGAAGTTTGGGCCTATTCACGAAGCGGAACAAGGAATGAACGTTCAAGCGATTGTTCTTTGTCCTTTTTGTAAAGGTAGCAATACTTGGTTTAATTATCTTGAAAAATTGCAAAAATTAATTTGTATATATCGTGAAAATTCTTACGTAGATGAAAACAGGGTTTGCATGACCGGTTTATCTATGGGTGGTTACGGCACGTGGGTATTTGGTATGTCTTACCCGGAACTTCTTTCTGCTATTGCGCCTTTGTGTGGCGGTGGTATGGCTTGGAACGTTAAAACTTTAATAAAAACGCCAGTATGGGCATTTCACGGCGACGCGGATGAGGTCGTTGAAATTTCGGAAAGCGATAAAATGGTAAATGCATTAAGAAAATGTGGCGGTAACGTCAAATACACCGTTTATAAAGGCTATCGCCACGATATTTGGACGGTTACTTATAAAAACCCTGAATTTTACGAATGGATTTTATCGCAAGAAAGATGTGAAGAATACCGCGGTAAGTAAGCGCGAACAAAGATTATTTTATATAGTTGAAACAAACTTATAAAAAACGAGCGCATTTTACAAGTTGTTGCTTGCTGCGCGGTTTTGTTAATAAATATAAAAAGTAAAACGCACCGTTTTTTTTAAGAAAAGAATGGTGCGTTTTTTTAGTTATAAAAAGACGTGGATTCGCAAAACTGGTAAAATATTTTCGAAAAAAATCGACTTTTTTCGACAAAATTTAATAATTTCTTAAAAAAACACTAAAAAAATAATACTAAAAAATAGCCGATTTATACAATTAGATGATTGAAAATAATTATAAAACAAGAATAGTTAACATTAAAAATGTATATTTGTGAAAATTCGTTATAAAAATTCTTTTTTAACACGAAATTTGTTTAATAATGAATAAAAGTCTTTGAATTTATCGCAATATGTGATATAATGTGTATCGTTGAAAAACAATTGTTGTTAAGGAAGACGGAGATATGAAAAAGAATGTTATTATTTTGCAAGCTAATGATGAAGAAGCGTTTGAATGCGCACAAAACCTTAACGAAAATTTTGAAATTTTAAAGGCTACTTCAGATTGTGAAATTGCTTTAGAGTACGTTCTGAAATCTAAGCCGGATTTCCTAATTACTTCGTTAATGTTGCGCAAAGGTGACGGTGTATACGTAGTTGAGCAAACTAAAAGAGTTTCCCCTAAAACGCGTTGCATAGTTTTAAGTTGTGTTTCGGGCGGAGAGCTTATGAAAAACGTTATAGAAGCAGGTGCTTTTTGTTATCTTATTAAGCCTGTAAACTATCAAATATTGATAGAACGCATGCTTTCCGCGGGCAAGAAAACTAATTTTTTGCCAAGTAATAACGATATAAACAAAAACAAACCTAACGGTGGTGGTAACATAGATGAAAAGGTGAGCCGAATCTTTATCGGCCTTGGTATACCACCGCATATTAAAGGCTATGGTTATTTGCGCGAAGGTGTTAAACTTGCGGTAACAAATCCTGAAATAATAAACAGTATAACTAAAAAACTTTATCCTACCATAGGCCTAAAGTACGGAACGAGCGCAAGCAAAGTTGAGCGCGCAATTCGCCACGCAATAGAAGTTGCGTGGAATCGTGGCAGAGTAGATAATTTTAACGCGCTTTTCGGCGTTCGTATTTATACCGAACACGAAAAACCAACTAATAGCGAATTTATCGCACTTATTGCCGATAGATTGTTGCTTGATGAAATGGCGTAATTTTTTAAATTACAAATGGTAAATATTATCTTTTAAATAATAGTGTTTTATGCGTTCTTCTTTTTATGAAAATTGAAGAACGCATTTTACGTTCTATCGCTATACTTTAGAAGCCGGTATAAAGGTAGATTCTATCGCGTTTTGCAAACGCTCCAGAATGAC
>JAZOCA010000087.1:0-15899 GCA_045596285.1 Christensenellaceae bacterium
CGCTCCCTTACAAAAATTCACAAATGCCTGCTCTTACTTGCATCTAAACCGTATTTTATGCTTAATGTAAAATATTTTTTATTAATTTAAAAAATCAGTCGTTGTTTGTGACATCGCCTAATTAAAATAAAAAATGCGCCCACAAAATAGCGGACGCAAAAATTTACACTATAAAACCTGCCGAAAAATTTTTTGCAGGCATATTTTTACCCAAAAAGATTTATTCGGCGGTATAATGCAAGGGCGCAAAACCGCTTTGTGTATAATATTTGGTTATTTTTTGATTATTTAAATAATCGCTTTTCAAGTTTGCCGCGGGGGGCTCGTAAGATTGTTCCATAAATTCCTTTCGTTATTTCTAAAGGCTAATGCAGAAAAAACTGCCGTTTGCCTTGCTTTTTTCTAAAGTAGAACTAAGATGTTTTTTGCGTAGCGTAAGCCTTTAACGTTTTTTAAGTGCTTTTCGCTTTATGTTATTTGTATGAAACTTCTTTTAAAGTATAAACTAAAGTTCCGCAGGTATAGGGTAGTTGCGTTTCCATTTTAATAAGTCTTCTTTGGTGGTTTGTTACGTCCGTTGCATAATAAAGGTCGATATCGCTACCAGAAAAAGTATTCGAAATAGAAATAGTTGCGTTGTATACCGGGAATTTTTGGCTGTGTTCAATTCCGCCAGAGATAAATTTTTCAAGTTCAACTTCGCTTGTGGGTGCGTTTGAGTTAACCGAAAGAAGCATCTTATGAATTTTTTCAGCAGGCGCGTCTATCGTGTAAAAGACTTGTGAAAAACCGCCTTCTGCGAAATCTGCCGCGCGCGGAATAAACAATAAACTTTCGTTATCGAAGAAACTGCCCGATTTTGCATAGTTTTCATAAACCTTTTGGCTTTCTGAATATTTGTAGCCTTCGGTAGATTTATCGCCACCGATAAGGGTAACGGTTGCGGTTTTTTCTGTTAAATCGTAAACGCTTTCAACGCTATATTCCATAGTAATAAACTGCGCGGTGTTTAAGATTGAAGATATTAACGGGCTAGTGTTGCAAGTGTATTTTTTGCTATATAATGGGGCAAGCGACGAAGTTAAGCCAAGAAAATAAACTTCAGAACAAGCGTAGTCCGTAATAGTAGCGCTTTGATCTTTGTAATGATAAGTGCCGGTTACAGACATTTCTGTGGTAAATTTATAGCATTCTTGTTCGTTGTATGAAGCCTTGGTTAATTTAGTGGTTAAAGTTCCGCTAAAATCGCTTGCAGATAAAAATTCGGTTGTTTCTGAATTTTCGGTAGGGGTGTTTGCTTTAAAGGTTATATCGTAAACGCAGATTTCGTCTACTTGACCTACGCCGCCAACTTCGGTGCTTTTTAGCCAATGCGAGCCTGCAAAAAGGTTAGATTTTACTACTGGTTGGTTTGCAGAACAGCCTGCGCTTAAAAGTAAAGTTAATGCCAATGCTACCGTTGAAATGCTTTTTAGAAATTTCATTATTCTCCTATAAGCGCGTTATTTTACAAAAACGCTATACTATAAAAAACTATATTACTTCTCTATTATAACAGTAAATAAAAAAAAGAGCAACTTTTTTTATAAACGCTAAAAAAATAATATTTTTTATATTGCGGTAAAATTAGGGTAAACGCAAATTGATTTTCGTAGGCGTTTAGCCTATTGAATAGAGTATACAATCCAGAAAATTATACGATTTTTCGTAAATAATGGGTGTGCGCGCATAATTTTATACGTCAATAGCTTTATCGTGGCTCAATGAATTTATAGTTTTAGGGTTTTATTGTGCAAAAACTAAATACTTGCCCAGTAGTTTTATTCTTTTAAAAAAGAGTTTAAAATCTATTGAATTTTACGTCAAATTAGTGTATAATATAACTTAGAAGTTAAGGATTAATCTTCTTTTTTTATTATTATAAGAAACTCGAGCAAAATTTGCAATTTCGCTATATATGGAGAGATGATGGCAAAAAACAAGAAAAACAATCTCGCGCCTGGGCAAAGAAAAAAATGGTTTAGGTGCGTTAAAGGTATATTGCGTCTTTTTATTAAAAAACCGCGTTTTGTATTTTTAGGTGAAGAATTTCCGCAGTCTTCGTTGGTTTTAAGTAATCATATTGGGGCAAGCGCTCCGCTAACCCTTGAATGTTACTTTCCCCGCCCCTTTAGGTTTTGGGGCACTTACGAGATGAATTCTTCTTTAAAAGAAGTTTATAAATATCTTTCTGAAATATATTTTCATCAAAAAAAGCACTGGAAGTTGTTTTGGTCTAAACTCTTTTGCTTAATCGCCGCACCCGTTGCTTTTCTTTTCTACCGTGGTTTAACCCTTATTTCAACCTATCGCGATCACAGATTTAGAAACACTTTAAAAGAAAGCATTAAAACGATTGAAGCGGGCGCTACGTTGGTTATTTTTCCAGAAGATTCATCAAAGGGTTATTTCAATACTATAACCGGGTTCTTTTCGGGTTTTGTAATGCTTGCAAACGTACTTTACAAAAAGGGGTACGATATGCCCATTTTTGTTACTTACCTACGCAAAAAAGAAAAAATTTACGTGGTAGATAAACCCATATTATATAGCGAACTTTTAAAAACCGGAATGGATAAAAATCAAATCGCCCTAATGCTTAAGGAAAGATGTAACGAACTTGGAGTTATGCCTTTACCGGAAGAAAAGTAGGCGTATAAGTCGATTAACTGCATATTTTTACAATTAAATAACATAATTTATTGCGAGCCGTAAATGGATCGCAATATTTATTAAAAGAAATAAATTTATATTTTGCGCTAAAAATATACGCTGATTGCCTGTAATTTACCGGTAAAGGCAAAGCCAAAAAGAAGGGGATTATGAAGATAAAACGCAAATATTTAAGTTACGAAAAGGTTATTAAGCTACCAAAAGCAAAAGCTTTTGCTCCTAAAAAACCCAACTTTTTGTTTTCGTCATTAGTGCGCCTTTTAGCAATAGGCGAACTTCGCAAAACGAAATTCACCTACACTAGCGAAAACAAGCAGGTGTTAGATCAAGGCCCATGCCTTATTTTAATGAATCATTCTTCTTTTATAGATTTGCAGATGATTTCAAAAATGCTTTACCCGCGCAAATATAATATCGTTTGCACGTCGGATGGGTTTGTTGGTAAAAAATGGCTAATGCGCCAAATCGGTTGTATTCCAACAAAAAAATTCGTTACGGATTTAAGTTTAATAAAAGATATAAAGCGGGCTATAAAGCAGGGAACGCACGTTTTGATGTATCCCGAAGCAAGTTATTCTTTCGATGGAACTGCAACACCTTTACCAAGAAAACTCGGCTCTTTTATAAAAATGCTAGGCGTGCCGGTTGTAACCGTTATTACCAAAGGTGCGTTTGCATACGATCCGCTGTATAACGGACTGCAAAAAAGAAAGGTAAAAACAAGCGCGCACTTAAAGTGTTTATTTACCAAAGAACAAACGCAAAATTTATCGTCCGAAGAACTTTCTTTGGCTTTAGATAAAGAATTTACCTTTGATAATTTCAAGTGGCAACAGCAAAACAAAATAAAAATCACCGAAGATTTCCGTGCAGACGGGCTTCACAGAATTATATATAAATGTTCTTCTTGCGGTAAAGAAGGATATATGGTGGGAAAGGGCACACAACTTACTTGCACCGCTTGCGGTAAAACGCATTTTTTAGATGAATACGGATATCTGCGCTCTAGCGATGGCGAAGAAACGTTTACCCATATTCCCGACTGGTACGCTTGGGAACGCGAATGTGTTAAACAAGAAATATTGAGCGGCGAATACCTTTTAGATACCCAAGTAGAAATAGGCGTGATGGTGGACTATAAAGCCATATATATGATAGGCGAAGGTCATCTTGTTCACGATAGCAATGGTTTTACCCTTACTGGCGGGGGCGGTAAATTAAACTACACGCAACCACCGCACGCTTGTTACAGTTTATATGCCGATTACTACTGGTACGAAATAGACGACGTTATTTGCATAGGAAATAACGACAAGTTGTATTACTGTTTCCCAAAGAAAAAGGGCGTCGTTTCTAAAACCAGGCTTGCAACCGAAGAATTGTATAAACTAACCAAATCACATAAATAAATGCTTTGTGCAAAAAAAATCGCATACGTTGCGGTTTTTTTATGCCAAAATAGGAGTTTTATGACAACTTTGTTATTAGCACTAGTATATATTTGCTTTATTAGTTTGGGCTTGCCAGATTCTTTGCTTGGTTCATCTTGGCCCACCGTTCATCAACAGTTAAATCTACCTTTATCTTATGCAGGTATAATATCTTCTGTAATATCGCTGGGCACAATTTTATCTAGTTTAGTAACTGGAAAACTATTACAAAAATTAGGTACGGGCAAACTTACAGCCATAAGCATTGCTTTAACCGCGATAGGGCTTTTGGGTTTTTCTTTTTGTAAAGGATTTTTGGGTTTTATAATATGTGCTATACCTTACGGCTTGGGCGCTGGCGCGGTGGATGCCGCATTAAACAATTACGTTGCGTTAAACTTTAAAAGTCAGCATATGAGTTGGCTTCATTGTGCTTGGGGCGTTGGCGCAAGTATAAGTCCTTATATTATGGGGCTTGCTCTTACTGGGCTAAACGACTGGTCTAAAGGCTACTTGATAGTGTTTATTATTCAAGCGCTTTTAAGTACGGTTATATTTTTTACTTTGCCCGTTTGGAAAAAAGGGGAAATTAAACGGTCTAACGATGGCGAAGAAGAAGTATTAGAAAGTTTTTCCCTTATCCGCATTTTAAAAATACCCGGGGCAATTTCTTGTTTTATCGCTTTTTTTGGCTATTGCGCATTAGAAGTAACCGCATCTTTATGGGCAAGCAGTTATTTGGTAAAGGTGCATAACGTCACGGCCGAAACCGCTTCTTTATTTGCAAGTCTGTTTTATATAGGAATAACTTTGGGTAGGGCGATTAACGGCTTTTTATCTATGAAGTTAAGCGATAAACTTTTAATAAGAAGTGGTCTAACCATAATTTTGGTAGGATTAATTTTATTAGTATTGCCATTTTCATCACTATTTGCCCTTGTGGGATTTATAGTAATAGGGCTTGGTTGCGCGCCCGTATATCCCTGTATTATTCACATGACGCCCTCTTTATTCGGCAGGGCGCAGTCGCAATCAATGATAGGAATTCAAATGGCTTTTGCGTATACCGGCTTTTTAATCGTACCGCCGATATTTGGATTTGTTGCTAGCGCGTTTTCTATTAAGCTTCTTCCATTATTTTTGCTTTGCTTGCTTTTATTAACCTTTGTTATGCACGAAATAGTTGTTAAAAAAAGGGCTAAAAAGGTGTAGAAAATAAAGGCAAATATTATATATTAAAATTGATTTTTAAGGCAGAAAAAACTTACGTTAAACGCAAAAAGATGCTTTATTTTTGCGATATATAAAAAAATACATAAAAAACAAAAGTGGGGTTAATCGCGTTATAGCCCCACTTTTTTGTTTGGTTTTATTTAAGTTGCATTTAGAATAATAAAGATTTTAGCCCATGAAACTATCAAAAAGCCATTTACCGCAAAGATAAGTGCCGTCTTTTTTATATTGCATGCCTATGCCGTATGCTTTGCTGTTATATATACTGCCAAGGTAATAACTGCCGTCTGGATAATAAATAATTCCAAGTCCTGCCATTAGCGGTATACCAGTCGATTCCCCGGGTACTATAGTGCTAAGGCATTTTTTGCCGTCCTTCCACGTGCAAAGCCCGCAACCGATTTTTTCGCCTTTAGCGTTCACGGTTGTAACTTCGTGCCTATCGTTATAATCAAAAATCTTAGCGTCTTTATATAGCAAAGCACTGCTTATACCATTTGTTTCGAAGCCTTTTAAACTATCGTATTTAACAAGTTCTTTAACTAGGTCGTCATCTTTCCATATGCCGAAAATCGCTTTTCCGTCATCTATTTTAAGCCCAACGCCATTTCTTTTATTTTCAACGTAAATACCTATAAATAGGCGAGATCCATTGTTTTTTAAATAGGTACAGCCCAAACCGTGCCTATGAAATCTTACTGCTTCTGAAAAATATCCGCCTTCTACTGATGAAAATTTTGTAAATTTAAAACCGTTTGTTTTGCCGTCAACTTCTTCTTTAAGTATTAAGCCAGGTCCGTCAAGAACTTGTTTTTTTATCGTTGAATTAGTAGTGGTGCTATTTGATGCAGTGGCTACAGTAGCGGTTGTTTTTTGTGTGGTAGAAGGCGTGGGGTTTGTGGCGGTTTTGGTTGAACTATAACTGCTTGTAGTTGTAGTAGTGGGCTTTGCGCTTGTAGCTGTACTTGTGGTGGTTTTGGTTGAACTATAACTGTTTGTAGTTGTAGTAGTGGGTTTTGCGCTTGTAGCGGTATAACTTTTTTGTGTTGCAGTATTGCTTGATAAAGTACTGTTAACCGCGCTATAGGTGGGTTTTTGTGGTTGAGTAGTGGTAGAATATGCACTTTTTTCTACCATAGGCGGAACTTTTAAAGGCTCTTCGGGAACGTATTCGCTAATGAACTGACTAAGGTTAAAGTAGCCCGAATAAACTTTGCCGTCTGCTTTATATAAAGTACCTTTGCCATGCCAGTCGTTTGCTTTCCACCAGCCTTCGTAACAATCGCCGTTTTCATAAAAACACACGCCGTAGCCTTCCATAATTTCGTTCACAATAGAACCGCGATACCAGTAATTATTTTCGCTTTTGTATTCGCCGTAACCGTTTTTCATTCCGTTTAGGTACTGCCCTCTATAATAAGAGTTGTCGGTTATTTTTTGCTCGCCCCAACCTTGAATAAGTTTACCGTTTTTTTCCACGTTATAGGTATATTTGGGTTTCATGCTAACGTGGTAGTATCTATCGTTTACACCTTCTTTGTCTAGTCGTTGCTCTGCATAAGAGCGAACTATATCGTCATGCATACTGCAAAGGCGTTTTTGTCTACCAACGGTATAAGCATCTAAAGAATGCCAAGAAGTAACTGCGTCTAAATAGCAAATCTTCATATCGAAATTCATTTCGTTAACACCTTTTATGGGGAAGGTGTTTTTTAAATGGGGATATGCGTCAAGCAGTTGTTTTAATCTTTCGTTAGCGCGCGTTTCGCCCACGGTAGAGCGCATTTTTTGCAGCATTTCTTTAATGGCGTTTAAACGAGCGTTAATTTCCCCTAAAATTCTGCTAGCGGGAATGCTTAATAGGTCCTTTTGAAGCCTTACGATCTGTTTTAATTTTTTAAAGGCAAGTTCTGCGTTGTCTGGACATACTGAAATGCGTTCCCCTGGACTGAACTCGCCCGTGTTATAATTTATGTAAGACGCCGCTTCACTTATAGCCATGTAGCGCGACTGAGAAAGTTCCAAGCAAACTCTACCTTCTGCCGGACACCAAGAATTCCAAAGCTCGTGGCGTAACATAATACCCCTAATAAGGTATTCGTGCAAATCGTTCATTCGTTTAATAAATAATTTTTCGTATTCTGGATTGATAATCATAAAGGTTTCTCCAAGTTCTTTTTATATGAAAATAGGCTATAGGTCGATTATTTGCTATTATAGGGTAGTTTTATTAACTAAATTTCCCGCTTTGTATAGGTGTTTTTCTCTTTTTTCGTTAAAAAAAATATAAACGCCTTCTCCATCTTTTAAGCCGTTTTTAAAACTGCCTTCATATCTATCGCCGTTAGCGTAATAATAAACGCCTTTGCCAGAAAGTTTTCCGTTTAAAAAATCTCCTTCGTATCTGTCTCCGTTTAAAAAATACAAAGAGCCTTTTTCATATCTATCCCCATGCACGAAAGTTTGTTTTTCACTTCCACCTTGCGCGGGATATAAAGTGCCGTCGCCGTGCTTTTTGCCTTTTAAGAATTCTCCGACGTAAACTGAATTATCTTCATACACAAAAATTCCCTTTCCGTGTGGTAGGTCGTTTTCAGATTGCCCAAAATAAAGTTCTTCGCCACTCGATTTAGTATAATAGTAAACGCAAAGGTTTAGTTTTAAAAAGTTTATAGGGGAGCGGTATCTGTTTTCTTCGCTCAGTTTTCCATTTTGAAAGATTTTTAGGTTAAATTCTTCGCCGTTTGAATAGAGTAAAATTCCCTTTCCTTCAGTATTGCCGTCTACCACGTTAGAACAAGCCACGCATCCGTCTGTATAGTAAAAAACGTTCTCTCCGTAAATTTCGCCATCCTTACTTTTACCCACGAACTTATCCCCGTTTGCCCAGTAATGAGTGCAAGGGCCGTTTTGGTAACCGTTTTTCCACTCGCTTTCTAATTTATCTCCGTTTTCATAGTATAAAACGCCGTGGCCGTGCCTGTTACCATTTTTCCAGTTTCCTTCGTATCTATCGCCATTATCGTAATAGTAAACGCCGTAACCGTTCCTTTCATCATCTTCACAGTTGCCTTCATAGCGTTCGCCGTTTATCCAAGTGGTTACGCATTTACCGTTTAGCGCGCCCTCTTTCCACTCTCCGCTTTCCGTGTCTCCGTTAGCGTAATAGAAAGTACCTTCGCCGTTGCGCATATCGTTTTTAAATTCGCCTACGTATTTATTTCCGTTAGTAAAATAGTAAGTTCCTTTGCCCTGCCGTACTCCTTTCGCAAATTCCCCTTCGTATCTATCGCCGTTAGCAAAATACATTATTCCCTTTCCGTGAGGATCGCCACGAAAAACCTCCCCTTTATATTTATCTCCACCGATAAATTTTATAGTAGCCATAATAATCTCCTTTGCTTTTTAGGGATAGGGCAACAAAGTATTAAAAGTTTAAAATATCGGCCTATAGCGCGATTATCGCCCATTATAGCGGTTTTTGATTAATTATTTTTCCGTTTTTGTAAACACATTCTAATATATCGCTATTTATGCCGAATAAAAACCCCTTGCCGTGGCGCTCGCCATTTTTGAAGTTTCCCGAATAAGTACTGCCGTTTCTATAGCGAAGTACACCTCTTTTATTAAAAACGCCATTTGAAAAACATCCTTCGTATAAATCGCCGTTTTTAAAGTAGTATTTGCCACGTCCGTGTGGAAGTCCGTCTTTTAATTGTCCTTCGTAAACGTCCTTATTAGCTTTAAACAGAGTTCCGTTTATTATTCCTTTGCCCTTTTTGTATTCTCCGTAAGCTTTACTGCCGTCTTTATAGCGGTAAAGTCCTTTAGTGGGTTTACCCATTTCGCTTACGCCCATAAACGAGTCGCCGTTTTTCAGCGTCAGCACAAGGTATTTATCTTTTCGCTTGCATTTTTCTTTGGTTTTTACTTGGGAAATCATCTTGCCCGCTTCGTAAACGCGCTTTTCACACCTTCCGTCTGCATAACAGTAAAGCGCTTCGCCTTGCAAGTTATCTTTATCCCACGTACCAACGCATTTGTCCCCGTTTTTTAGGTATAAAACGCCGTCGCCGTGCAATAAATTGTCTTTAAAGTTGCCAACGTAAAGGCTTCCGCTACTGTAAAAAAAGTTGCCCTTTCCGTCCGTTTTATCATCTTTCCATTCGCCGGCGTAAAACGCTTCCGTCGTATAGCGTAAAAGCCCGTATCCGCAAGATTTACCTTTATTCCATTCGCCAAAAAAGATTTTGCCGTTAAGGAAATAATAAACGCCCTTTCCGTGGAACAGATTATCTTTAAATTCTCCAAAGTAAACCACGCCGTTATTATGTTGAAAAAAACCCTTTCCGCAGTAAAGGTCTAAATTCCATTCACCTTCGTAAAAAGATCCGTCCGCATAGGAAAATTTGCCGTTGCCTTGCATCGCGTTTTCTTGGAAATTGCCTTCGTACGTCGCGCCGTTTGCCCAAGTAAATTTACCCATTCCGTAAAAATATCCGCAATAAAAATATCCTTCGTAGGTGTTTCCGTTTGGCAAAATCAATCTTCCTTTACCATCTCTTTTGCCGTTTAAAAAACGCCCTTCATACTTTTCTTCGTCTATATTATCGCAAAATCCGTATTTCTTTTTAAAGTATGCGTCTGAAAGTTTATAAACGGAAGTTTTTATCACGTGCATTTTTCCGTCTATATATTCAACTTCTTGCCTTATGCCGTTTGCAAGCAATATAAAACCCTTTCCAACCGGCTTATCGTCTTCGTAGTTAGATTCGGTAATACTGCCGTTTGATAAAAACAACGTGCCTTTGCCATGTTTTTTATCATTTTTGAATTCGCCTACGAAATGATCTCCGTTCGCGAAATATAAAGTACATTTGCCGTTTAGTTTATCGTTTGCAAATTCCCCTATGATTTTATTGCCGTCAGAGTAATATAAAGTGCCTTTGCCGTGGAATTTTTCATCTAAAAAAGTTCCATCGTAACGCGTTCCGTTTGGCATGGTTAAAATTCCTTCGTTGGTGGGTTTGCCGTTAACCCAAGTTCCTTCATACTTGTTTCCGTTGGGGCATAAGCGAATAACTTTTCCGTGAAGAACACCGTGCTTCCAGTATCCCGAGTAAATATGCCCGTCTGCGTGGTAATAAGTACCGCACCCGTGAAGTTCTCCGTTTAAAAAATCGCCAACGTACTTGTCTTTATTATTATAGTAAAAGGTTCCTTTTCCGTTGGGTAAATTGATATAAACGTCCCCCTCGTATTTTCCGTTGTTAAAAAATAGAGTTGCCATAACCTGCTCCCTTATATCTGTAAATAAATCACAGTTTTTAGTATATAAGATTTTAAACGTTTTGTCAATGATATTTGCAAAAATGAATTTAATTGCTTTTGCCCATAAACGCAGGTAAAATATATTTTGAAAAAAAGGACCATAATTATATACAAGTATATAAAAAACAAAAAAAAGGGATTGACAAAAGGGCATAAATTTGTTACAATCAAAATAATGGATTATAATGGGGGCAAAAGAGCAGTTTTTTGCAAAAAGTCGCCCCATAAAGCAATAGCAGAAAAAAACGGGAAAACCTTAAAAGGGAATTGTTATGATAAACGAAGTATTAACGAACGTAATACAAGCAGAAAAAAAGGCTGAAGAAATAATAGCCCAAGCGCGCGTTAAGGCAGAGCAAATATCTAGCCAAGCGGACGCAGACTGCGCCCAAATTTCCGAAAATGCCAAAGAAAGCGTAAAACTTTTGCGCGCTCAGTTAAAAGAGCAAGGCGAAAAGCAAAGCGATAGCGCTTACGAACAGATAATAGAGGGCGCTACGGCGGAAGCTAAAGAATTAAAGAGCCAAAAGAAAGACGCCGTAGAAAATGCGGGCGAACTTATTTTTAGGAGAATTATAAATGGCAATTGCTAAAATGCTAAAGCTCAAACTCGTGGGGATAAACGCTAAGCAAAACGAACTGCTTGACGTTTTACATTCTACGGGGTCTGTTGAACTTACTGCGCCCGAAAAAATAGAAGGGTATGCAAACGTTCATACAGACGGTAGCGAAATCAACCGAAAAAAAGAAAGGGTAGAAAAAGCTCTTTCCATAATAGCCGAAAAGTGCAAGGTTGCAAAGGCAGACGGCGGTGAAAAGGACGGTTTTGGTATTACTTACGAACAGTTTATCCAAATAAAATCGCGCGAAGAAGAGATTTTAGGGTATGCCGATACCGCTATCAAACTAAGCGAAGATATTTCACTTTATCACGCAGAAGCACTTGCTTTAAAGCAAGAAGTTGCTTATTATCGGCCTTACCGTGATATGGAAGATACTTTTAGCTCCTTTAAAAATACACAAAAAACACTTTGTAGACTTGGCACGGTAGAAAAGAAAGCCTGGTTGAAGTTGAGCGAGAGATTAAGCGGTATAAACTATTTGTATTTTCATCTTTTAAGCGAAGACGAAAAATACGTAGTTTTATGCGTATTATTCCACGAAAATGCGTTAGAAGAAGTTAATTCAGCCTTGGGCGAAAGCGCGTTTATGCGTTGCACTAAAGATGGCGACTACACCGCCTTAGAAAAGATAAACGACCTTAACGAGCAAATAAAAGAAAAGTATAAAAGCATAAAAAACGCAACCGATAGTATTGTGAAAAGCGCAGAGAAAGTGCGCGATTTAAAAATACTTTGCGACTATTATTTGTTCGAACAGGAAAAACTTTCGGCAGGAAACAACTTCCAAAAAACCAAGAACGTCTTTTACCTTGAAGGGTACGTTCCAAAAGAGTGCGAAAATAAGGTGAATGATGCGTTAACCGCCTTCGAAGGGCAGGTTTACTACGAATATCAAGCGCTTACGGATGAAGATTATGCACCTACTTTAATGAAGAATAAAAAGGGCGTTTCTGATTTTGAATTCGTAACTAATTTATATTCCGTACCAAAATATCAAGAACTTGATCCAAACGCGGTTATGGGATTTTTCTTCGCCGTGTTTTTAGGCTTTATAACGGCAGACGTGGGCTACGGCCTACTTATGATAATAGGCGGGCTGTTGTTTAACGCAAGGGCTAAACGAAAAACTGGCATAAACAAACTCGTCGGGGTAATAACCATGGCGGGCATACCAACCGTACTGTTCGGCTTGGGTTTTGATAGTTTCTTCGGTATACCCATACTTAGAAATTTAGGATTGATTCAAAACACATTACTTCCCGATCCCGTATCGCACACTTCAATGCTTGCGGGCATATCCATTCCCACCTTGCTTTTAATAGCGCTTGGAATGGGCGTCGTGCATATAATGACGTCGTTGTGCGTTTTAGCCTGGGCGAACTTCAGAAAAGGTCAGATATTAGACGGTATTTGCGACGGACTTATTTGGGCGGTATTTCTTGCAGGGTTGATTTTATTTGTACTTTGCGAAATAGGCACGGTTAGTGGAATTCAAGACGTAGCGCTGTATTTACTTATAGGCTCGGTTGGGCTTGGCGCGATAACTGCAGGTCGCCACGCGAAGGGATTTGGTAAGTTCACCAAGGCATTCGGCGCGGTTTACGGGTTGATAAACTATATGTCTGATATCTTAAGTTACGCCCGTCTTTACGGCTTGATGCTTTCTGGCGCGAAGATAGCGGAAATATTCAGCCAACAACTTGCGCTTCCTATGCTAGATAGTCCGGGCGGAGTAGGCGGGTTTATAGCGTGCGCCATTATAATGCTAATTGGGCATTTGTTCAATATAGCGATGGGCTTACTCGGCGCGTTTATTCATGACGCAAGACTTCAGTACGTAGAATTCTTTTCTCACTTTTACACGGGCGACGGCGAACTGTTTAAACCACTTGGCTCTTCACTTAAACACGTATACATTAAATAGCGCGAAAGCAGTTTAAAACTCAGCGTAAAAGAAGGGTGTTGAATTTATAAAAAATAACTTACTCTTACCGCATGGCGCAAAAAACATATAGCGTTGTGCGTAAAATACAACCGCGTGCGCGTTCGGGGTAAAAATAAAGGCGCAAAACAAGGGGAAAACCCAAACAAAAACAATTTATTAGGAGAAATAAAAATGAGCGGATTCGCAGTAGCAATTTTAGGTTTAGCATTATGTATGATTTTTTGTGGCACGGGTAGTGCGTTGGCACTTTACAAAACTGGTAGCGCATCTTCAGGCGTAACTTCAGAAGATCCCAAGAAGTTCAGTAAAGTATTCGTACTTACCGTTCTTCCCGCAACGCAAGGTATTTACGGTTTCGTAGTTGCTCTTATGGGTATAAGTTATTTAAGCGTAGATATGTCTATGGCGGCTGGTTTCTCTGTTTTTATGGCAGCACTTCCTATGACTATAGTAGGTTTAATTTCTGCTTATTTCCAAGGTAAAACTTCTGTTTCTGCAATTCAAGCGGTAGCAAAAGAAGATTCACTTTCAGGTAAACTTATGTTATTCCCCGCGATGGTAGAAACTTATGCAATTTTAGCACTAGTTATTTCTATCATGCTTTACAGCGCGCTTTAAGATAAAAACCACATAAATTTATAAGGATAACTATAATGGACGAAAAACAGGTTATCTCTCAAAAGATAATTGAAGATGCTAACTTGCAAGCCGAACAAATAGTTCAAAATGCGCTTAATCGAGCAGACGAAGCGCGCGCTAACGCTAACAAACAGGCGCAAGAACTTGTTGAAACGGCACGCGCAGAAGGTCAACAAAATTGCGATTTAATCGTTGAACGTAAAAAGACTATTGCTAGATTAGACGCAAAAAAGGTAGTGCTTAGCGCAAAGCAAGAACTCGTTGAAAGCGCTTTTGAAGTAGCATTAAAAAAACTAAACGCGCTTGAAAAAGGCGATTATCTAAACTTTATAGAAAAACAGTTAAAGGCGTATGCAGAGCAGGGCGATAGGGTAATTATTTGTAAATCAGCCCCGGTTAGCGTGCAAGAAGTGCTATCTTTGGCTGTTTCAGCCGAGCTTTCTTTAAGCGCTGTTATAGGCGAAGATTTTGGTGGCGGTATTAAATTGCAAGGCGGTAAATGCGATAAAGATTTAAGTTTTAAAGCAACCGTGTTAGAATACGCAAACCACAACGCGCAGGAAATTTCTGCAATAATATTCAAGTAAAATGGTAAAAAAACGCAAAACAATAGAATATTCAAACGCCGTATGCGCCACGCGTGAAAAAACGTTGGTAACCAAAAGCGCGCTTTTAAGAATGGCAGAAGCAGAAAACCTTGCTACCGCATTCGATATACTGCGCGAAAGTTCTTTTGGCGGGCAAAACAAGTATAAGTGCGAAGAGTTTGAAAAACTTATTGAAGACGAACAAAGATCGATCGTGCAATTCGTAAAAGAATACGCACCAAATAGGGAAACGGAAGAATTTTGTTTATACTCTTACGACTTTTACAACGCGCAGGTAATTTTAAAAAGTGAATATCTGCGTTTGAATTACGAAAATTATATACAAACCGAAGGTCTTATATCTATTCAAGATTTGCTGTTATTTATCCGCGACGGCGCAGATATAAACGCGCCCAAAGAATTAATAAGCGCGGTAGATTATTGTAAAAAAGGCATAAAAGAAGGCTTAGGCGGTGCTCAAATAGGCGCGTATTTTGCGCGCTGTGAGTACGCGTGCCTAAAAAGAATAGCAAAAAGCGCTTATCTAAAAGATATAATCGTAAAGAAAATAGACGGGCTTAATCTTTGCACCTGTTTAAGGTGTAATTCGTACGATAACGCCAAAGAACAAATTATACAAGGCGGTACGTTAAGCGATAAGCAGCTTGAAGTTATCTGCTTAAAAAACAGCGAAAAAATTGAAGTTAGTTTAAAAGACCATTATTTAAAAAGTATGGCTATAAGCGCGTTAAATCAGGTTTTAAAAGGAAAACCGCTAGTAGATACAGAGCGTGAAATCAACGGCTTTGCAAACCGCCGTATGATGCAAAATCAATACGTAGAACAAAGCGGAACTATGCCTTTTATGCGTTATATCTTTGCAAGGCAAAACGCGGTTTCATGCGTAAGAACGGCGCTTACCGGCAAACTTAACGGGCTTGATAGCGAACAAATTAAAAGACGGCTTACCGTTGTTTAAGGGGTAGTAGATTATTATGACGGATAAAATGGCAATACTCGGCGAAGGCGATAGCGTTCTTGCCTTTAAAGCTGGCGGAGTAGACGCTTACTACGCAAGCGACCGCGAGCATGCGAAAGATATTTTAAGAAAACTCGCAAAAGAATACGCTGTTATTTTCATAACTGAAAAACTCGCCGGCGAAATGGACGATTTGCTTAATAAATTCAATCAAACGCCTTACCCGGTTATACTTCCCGTACCTTCGGGCGACGGAACTGACGGTTACGCTAAGGCAAAAATGAAAGAGCGCATGGAAAAGGCGCTTGGCGTTGATATATTGTTTAACAGAGAGGATAAATAAATGCAAGGCAGAATTATAAAGGTAGCAGGTCCGCTTATCGTAGCGGAAAATATGGCCGATAGCAAGATGTACGACGT
>JAZOCA010000088.1:0-63034 GCA_045596285.1 Christensenellaceae bacterium
TTTATTTATATTTTTTACCCAAACACCTCATCCACCACTAACGTGGTCCCCCTTCCCCCACTGGGGAAGGCTTTTTTCCACTCACCGGTAAACCTCTACTGAACCACGCGACTATCGCGTGGTTTTTCTTTATATCAAAAAGCACTCGATTTTACAAACTCGAGTGCTTTTTTTATTAACTGTATTTTTTCATAAGGTCGCCTATTACCGAAAGGATTTCAGGAACGCCTACGTAAGGAACTTGGCATCTTTCCATCTTGGTTTTTGCGGGATTTTTAAATATTAAATCACCCGCACCCCTTAAATAAATAGCGTCTTTACTTCCTAAAATTAATTTACTATCTATATAACTTGTTGTTTTTAACGCGGCGCGCGCAGGCACGTTTGCAAATATCGAAGAAGTTAAAATGTCTGTACTAAGTCTTTGAGTTGATATTACAAAATGAATCCCCGCAGCCCTACTTTTTTGAAGTATGGGAACTAAAAGATTTTCCATCTTTTTTTTGTTGCCGTAAAATAAATCTGCTAATTCATCTATTACAACTACTTTATAAGGGATAATTTCCCCGCCTTCCTTTTTTACCTTTTCGTTATAGCTTTGAATATTTCTACATTCGCTTTGGCTTAACTTTTCATAACGCGCTTCCATTTCTTCATACAATTCCTCAATAAAGGATACAAACTGTTCGGTTTCGTTTATGATAGGAGTTTTTAAATGGGGCAACCCCCCGAAAATAGAAAATTCAACTATTTTGGGATCTACAAAAACAAAGTTTAATTCTTCGGGAGTTTTTGTAAGTGCAAGGTTTAAAACCATATTCGTTAAAAAACAACTTTTGCCCGTACCGGTTGCACCGCCAACTAATAAGTGTGGCGCATTTGCAAGGTTATAAACCACCTCTTCTTCCCCAACGCCAACCGTAAAATACAAGCCGTCGTTATGCCCTTCAAGTAGCGAAAGCGCTTCGTTTAAAGTTATTTCATCATAGTTATTTGAAGAAACTTCCACGTAAATTTCAAGCCCGTAAGTATCGCCGTATACCCTAACTTGATTATAACCACCTAAGTGCATAGTGATATCGGCTTCCACTTTTAAAGCCTTTTTATACGCCGTTTGTGAAAGCGCCTTAAAATAATACTTTACGTAAGACGGAGTAATTACCGCGCAACCGCCGTCCACTACGTTTACCTTTAAATTTTTAAAAACTTCTTCAATAAGTTGGTATTCTTTAGATATTTTTTCATACTTTTCATTTTCGCTCGCATCCTTATTTTTCATAGCGGATTTTAAAATTTTAATTGCTCTCATGCCCATCATTATACTCCTTTTGCTATATTTACTACAATTTATGTATAACCTATTTATTTAAAGAAGTAAAGCGATTTGATAATATTTTTTTAATTTTTATAAAAATTCTTTTATTCCTTTAAAGATAGGTCGAACAAAAATTATTAAAAACAGATTACGCGGTAAACGCTTACCTATTAAAAATCTATTAAACGTTGTAAAAAAAAGGTTGGCGCGACGACCAACAAGCCGTTTTGCCAACCTTTAATAAATTAATTAACTATTATGCTTTTACGTAGGTGTAAACGTATTCTTCCCCCATAGTCCAGTCGTAAACGTCAAGAACTAATTTGCCGTAAGAATTGATTGAACCTTCGAAATCGTAATATTCGGTGCTGAACGAAATTTCACCACTATCACTAACTTCGTAAGTGCAAATAGTTGCGCCGTAGTAAAGGGTGCTACCATCTATAAATTCAATGGTTAAACCGTATACTTCAGGATTCCAAGTTCCGCTATAAGGACCTTCGTTTTCTTCAACCTTATCGAAATATAAAGTATATTCTTCATACATATCCCAGTCAAAATAGGTAAGAACTAAACGACCACTTGAATTAATAGTACCTTCGAAATCGTAATATCCGTTAGAGAATTCAAGTACGCCTGAAGAAGTTACGGTGTAGTTATATTGAGTTCCGTCGTAAGTAAGCGTAGATGAGTCTACGAACACGATATCAACGTACGTACCTTCCCAAGTTCCGCTGAAAGGACCGTCTGCTTCTTCTGCAGCCTTAGGAGCGAAAGTTTCGGTAACTGTGATAAATTCGGGATATTCGCCGTATTCATCTAAACCGATTGCTCTTTGGTGAACGATAACCAACGCGCCGTCTACTACGGTTGCGGTGTAAGTTGCCTTGTTGCCGAACGCATCTTCGGGATCGATCGCGCTAAAGGTGATTACTGAATGGTTGTAGTTTGCTGTGTAAGAAATAGTGTTGCCTTGATAGGTAATCTTTTTGCTACCGGTATTAACGACTACTTCGTTACCTTCTGCATCAGCCCACAAACCGTTGGTTTCCCCAACGAAATCTGGGGTTTTATCTTCAATTGTAACACCTTCTTTTACGTATACGTAAGCGGTGCTATAAGGTTTATAAATAAGAACGTTGCCGTTATCTTCAACTGTAAGAGTACCCTTTATGTTATAATCGTAACTTGCGCCTGTAATAGTAATTTGAATAGAAGAGCCGTTTACGGTGTATAAGTTATAATAAACGTCTGAAGAATAACTACCGATATAACTATCTATAATCGTACCGAAACCGTCTAATTCAACGCTATATTTATCATTGCCATCTCTGTAGAAAAGACCTGCAAAACCATCGCTTTCTTTAACGGTATATGCGCCTTCTGCAAGATCAAAGCCGAATTTTTCATCATCTGCCTGAATTACTAAAACGCCGTTTGCAACGTAGTAATCGCAAGAATAATACTCAGTACCGATAGATGCTTTACCAAAACCGTCTAATACGATATCGCCCATTGCACCGGTGTAAGTGCCGTATTCAGCGCCACGGAATACAAATTCGCCTTCTTCATTGTGTTCGAAAGAACCTTCTGTAATTCTTACGTAAATCTTTTCGCCGTTTACAGTAAGAACGGGTTGACCGCCAACGAGTAATGCACCGCTAACGGTTGCGTAAGAATGTTCGTTGTTAACGCTATAAACAATAACTTTGCCGTTTGCCGTAGCATATTCAGAGATAACTGCGTTATCGCCTTCTGCCGTTTCGCCGTTATAGAAATGTGCTTCGTTTGCAACTACGTAAATACCACCGTAAGATGAATGATCACTTACTAAATTACCCTTTTCATCTAAGGTAAAGTTAATGTAAGTGGGGTTAGAAGCGCCGTATGAAGAGTTAACGTAAGTTAGAACGATACCTTCTTCGGTTGCCTTAATATCTGCCCAGTAGAAAGAAGTAGAGCCGTTGAATGAAGAAATCAAGCCGTTTTCTTCAATTACGATAACATCTCTTCTACCTGCGGTGTATGTACCAGCGGGAACGGGAGAAGTTCCTTCGTATGCGGTTAAATAATAGTTTTCATCCCAGTCCATACCGTAATCGTAATAGTAGATATGAACACCGTCTATAGTACGAGTTGCAGTATAAGTTTCGTTGTATGAACGAGCGATATACTGTGCGGTTTCAGGATCATAATTCCAAGTGGTGTAACTATCTTCGTTAAATTCAACGTCTTCGCCAACTACGAATTTATTTAAATCTTCGTTTACCCAAATACCTTCGTAACTTGCTTGGTTAACCATAAACGCGGTAAGAACCATGCCGTTTTCTACAACGCTACCCGCTTCGATTTTATTTAAGCCGTTATACCAACCGAAGAATACAGAACCTTCGATTGCGGGATTAGCAGGAATATTGCTTGCTCCTAAAATAAACGCGCCTTCTTCGTTAGCTTCGACGGTAACGGTGGTCGTTTGACCTTCTGCAACGAAATCAACGGTAATCTTTGCCAAACGGAAAGATGCGGTTAAAACTAAATCTTCATTAACAACGGTTGATGTAGTGAATAATTCTTCGCCATTATACCAACCCATGAAAGCATAATTTTCTTTTTGGGGATCTTCAGGTATTTTTGCAACGTTAATAGTTTTACCCTTTTCTACAGAAACGGTTTTAACGGTTGATCCTTCTACAACGAAAGAAACCGTTCTTACTTCAACGTATTTAGCATCTGCTACTACAGAAGCGGTGGGAACGTAATCAGCGTTGATTTTGTTTTCGCCAACAAACCAACCAGCGAATGCGTGATTAGGCTTTTCGGTGGGGAAAGGAAGTTCGCCGATCTTGTTACCGCTTTCTACTACGATAGAAGCTACTTTTTCGCCGTCGATAGTAAAGTCAACAACAAATTCTTCGCAAAATACTGCAAGAACTTCTACGCTTTCGTTTACAACGTATTCAGCGTCGATTTTTTCGCCGTTTACAAACCAGCCCTTAAATACTTTACCTTCTTCTTCTAAAGTGGGAAGTTCGCCTATAGCGCTACCCGCTTTAACTGCATTAGAAGAAAGTACTTCGTCGCCATTTTTTAAGGTTACGGTTACAAGAGTTGTGTAAACTGCATTTGCGGTAACGCTTTCGCTAAAGGTTGCGCCAACTTCTACTTTAACGCCGTTTACAAACCAGCCTTCGAATACCGCTCCGTCTTTTTCGGGGGCTTCGGGGATCATAGATTCATCCAAAGCATTGCCCGCTTCCACTGTTGCTATTACTTGATCTCCGTCTACGTAAGTAATCACAGGAACAGCACTAATACAAGCCATAGCCGTAAAAGTGATTACTAAGGCGAAGACCAAAGAAATAACCGATTGAACTTTAAAGTTCACTTTTTTGGTAGTCTTCATGTTTTTTCTCCTTTTAATGATATAAAATTAAAAATTTTTTCTTTATTTTCTCTTCGGGTTACAACGAAAACGCTTTAACCCGAAGTTTTTTTTATTCTTTAGTTAAAGTTGCTTCCCATTCGCGATTTTCATCATCTGTAGCGACGAAAGAAATGGTATTTTCTTCTACGTTATAAGTAAGTGTTATAAATAACGCTCCGCTGTAGCCGGTTATAACGCCCTTAACTGAATCGTATTCAACGCTTGATAAAAGGCTTTCGGATAAAGTTCCAACAACGTAATAAATAAACCCGTCTTTTTGAATGCGAATAGAACGTATTTCGCCTTCAGTTACGCCCATACCCGACCATACGCCAGACCAAGTACCAACTAAATCAGAAGGATAAATTTCGGTTACCACACCACCCTTTGCAACCGTTATAACAACACCGCCACCTGCGATAGTGCAAGTATCGCCGTAAGTAAAGGTATAACTGATTGAGTTTGCGGTAAACATAACCTTATTAGTTCCGTCGTAAGAAACTTTGGTTATTAAAGCGCCGTTAAACGATCCGCTTAAGTTTTCTTTTAAGTTAAAGATAACTTCTTGACCTTCGTCGGTTACGTCGTAATAACTACCCGCGTATTCAACAGGCATTACGGGGGGAGTTAAAGGTCCGTTATATCCCTTCTTGGCAAAACTTGCTTCCTTTATAATCCACGCGCTATCGGGCGAAGAATACAATACGTTCATATCGTAATAGGGATATAAAGTAACTATCTGAGACGAGTTATAAATTGCGTGAATACCACCCGGAACTAACGTATAACTTCCCCATACGCCACCCCAGTTAAGACGATAACCGTAATCTGAAAGATAATATACTGCAGTGTTACCGTAGCCATCTACCACTAGTTTATAATAATCCTCTACCATATAATCTTTTTCATAAGTATATCTCATAGCGTCCATATACCAAACGCCTTGGTAGCCGTCTTGTTCTAAAAGGGTTACTTCTCCTGCGTTTTGCTTAGCACTTTCGTAGTTGAAACCTATAATTTGATCCTCTTCGGTAAGAAGTATAACGGTTGTTCCGTTAATTAAATATTCGCCAGCCATAGCGCCGGTTGCAATTCCAAATCCGTTTAATTCAAACACTTTACCGTCAAATGAATATCTGCCCTTTTCTGCGCCTATCAACGTTAAATCGTAATAATCGTAAGTGTTTTCCGATTCAATTACGTTAACGTAATATTCTTTGCCGTTAACCGTAACCGTTTTGCCGCCAGCAAACGAACCGCTTATAACTGCGTCGGGATCGTAAACTGCATTTTCTACAAAGTACGCTTTAACGTCGTTTTTAAATACTACGTTTAAGCGCGAATCCATCGCGTAAGCGTAAAGTTTTCCATTTTCGGTGGGAGTGATTACCACGGGAAGTATTGAAGTAGAACCCCTTGAAAGGTTACCCCAAATTATATCTTCCTTAGCGTCGTAATAAAATATCGACATATACCCTTCAAGCATCATCTTTATGGTAGAATTGCTTTCCACAAAGTAATATCTTCCAACCGTATCGCTATAAATAGAACTGTATACAACCGTGCCGTTTGCGTTAAAAGTAAGCGTGTAGTAATCTACGCGGAATATCTCTTCCCCGCCGACGTAACTTCTGCTTGAAGAAACGTACGCTACGTTGTATTCCCCAACGAAAGGCTGGTTAGAATAATCTATTTTACCGGGCTTTGTAAATAACACTTGGTCAAGCGCGTATTCACTACCCGTTGCAGGGCGGAAGTTTGCCGTTAAAGAGCCGTCTTCATTTACAGTTGCGGTTGCGCTTGCAAAATACTTACTAAGTCCGTTAATCGTTATAAGATTGCCTTCTACCGTGTAAGTAGCGGAAATATAATCTCCGTTTTTAATGTAAGCGCTTTCAAAACTTAAATTTGCATCGTCTTTAAAGGTTAAAATATCACCGCCGTCAGATATATATTCGCCAATAAACTGCGGTTCGTATTTGCTAAAGTTGTAATATACCGTACCGGTTATGCCAGCATCTGCGGTAAAGGCTAAATTGCCGTTTACAAGAGTTCCGAATAGCGTACCGGTAGAGTTAAATATCTCTATAATTATAACTTCGCCGTTATATACGTAAGAGCCTACGTTAACGCTACCTTGCACCCATTCAACAGAGCCGTCTTCCTTTAAAATGATAGTTCCTGAATTTATGGGGTTACCGCTATTTTCAAGTTTTGCTTCGCCTTTGTACGCCCCAGAAACCTCTTTAACGTCTTGCCAGCGGGCGGTTAAAGTCATATCCTTAACCACGGGCATATAGAAACGGTATAATAAATCCGTTTGATATTCCCAGTCGAAAAATACAAAGCCGTTTTGATTTTCTAAAGCGATTAGTTCGCCGAGTAAAGCATATCCGTAACCGTCGCTTTCATAAGTTTTGCTTTCTACGATTTCGCCCTTGCTTACAAAATCAACTTCAGGCGAAGAATTAACTTGATTTGCTAACGTCTTCGTGGGAATAAAGTCTTTTAAGTTCCAACTTTGTTCGCTCCACTTTAAAGTATTTAAAGCGAAATTTTTATTTACTTCGGTTGAAGAAATACTGCTACCCCAGTCGCTTTTAATAACGCCGTTTCTTATAACGTTACCGCTGTAATAACTGTTTAGTATCACCGCGCCCGCGCTATAATAATAATTGTAATCGTCTTTGTACGCGTGGCCAACTAAACCGCCGACGTAAGAATTATAGGTGGTAGAAGTTCCTTCTTTACCTATAACTATGCCGGTTGCAAGGCTATCTATCACCATACTATCGCCAGATATATCCCCTATTAGACCACCCGCGTAAGAAACTTCGCTTGCGGTGGGTTGAACTTGGCTTGAAGAATAACAGTTGATAATAGAAGTGTAATCGCTTACAGAACCTATTAAACCGCCGGTAAACATACCGCCTGCAACCTTACCCGCAGAAGAACAGTTAATAACCGCCACCGCGCTTGAATAGGTTTGAACAAAGCCGTAAAGCCCGCCTGCAGCGCCGTTCTCGAATGCGCCTTCTTCCGCAACGGAAATATCTACGTTAGCATAGCAGTTTTCTACGTATACTATGTACGCTTGACCGTTATCTGCATCTGCATAAAGTCCACCTGCAATACCGCCTGCGCAAATATAGTTATCGTTCATCATATCAACGATTATTTCACCGCTTACTTTAACGTTGGTCATATTAGTAAGCCTTGAATATGCAACCACACCGCCGATATAAGCGTTAACCCCTTCCGGATTATATGAAATCATTTCGTAAGAAAAATTTTCAAGCGTTAAATCTCTGATATCTGCAAGTGAAGTAGTCGCAAATAAACCCATATAGAAATTACCTGATTTATTGCGGATAAGTTGACTTTGCGAAAGGTTTGAAATCTTGTGATTATTGCCGTAGAACACACCTGAAAAACCGTATCTTTCAATATATCCGTCCGCATCTAAAACAGGTGCGCCAGCGGGGGTATATTCAATTCCAGTCATATCTATATTTGCTTCTAACGAATAATATTTATCGTAATATTTACCGCTGGTGTGATTTACCTTTTCAGAAAAGTCAATTAAATCTTCCGGCGTGTAAATGCGGTAGGGATTTTCTTTACTGCCGTTTGCCCAAACTTGCTTTACGGTTAAATCTTCTTCTACCGTAGCGTTAAAATCGTATAAAGCGCCGTTTTCGGTAACCCAACCTTCGAATTCAAAGCCTTCGCGCTCGGTTGAAAAACTTTCAAGGTTGAGTTTTTCGCCCTTATTGAGTTGAAGTTGAGTAACACCTTCGCTTGTGTGTACGTTTACTAATACCTTTGCAACCTGAGACCAGTTTGCAGTAAGAGTGATATTTTCGTTAACGGGGGTGGCAAAATCGTACTTGGTACTGCCCTTGTACCATCCGTTGAAAATATAATCTTCTCTTTCCGGCGCTTTGGGAGCGATTGCTACACCGCCGGGAAGAACCGTTTGAGTAAAGGAAGTAAATCCTTCGCCCTCGAAAGTTACGGTATAAGAGGTTGCAACACTTTCTTTACTTCCACCTATGCATCCTGCACCGATTAGGCAAAAGAAAGCGCATAAAACCGCTAACGCCGTCAATAATTTTTTTCTCATAATTTATTCTCCTTAAAAAGCCCTAAACTTTTTTAAATCTTAACCAAATAGAAGGTTTGATCCCCTTTAACGAAAGCGATAGCGCCGTTTGCGTTATTTTTACTTAAGATATAAGTGGGGATAAGTAAATCTTCGTCGCCGTTTCTATCTAAAAGGTTAATTACGATTTGCTCGTCGTCTATTTGATAAACGAATTCGCTTACTTTTCCGTTTGCAGTCGTAATAGTTGCAACCGCGTAATAACCTTCTATACAATATCCCATACCGTCTAACTTTAATACGCTACCGTCTTCGGCAATATATTCGCCTTGCCAACCGTCTGCAACGGTAAACAGAGCAAGATATTCGCCGTAAGCGTCAAACACCGCGATATTATTGTAATCTTGCGCTACGATATAATATAAAATAGAGCCGTTTGCATAAACCACAGAGTTGTTCTCGTCTGCATAAACTACGCTATATTCTTCGCCGTCTATGGTCATCTTTCCATCTCCGTCGAGATTGAAATAACCTATAAATTCTATTTCTAATCCGCTTGAAGAAATATAACTCTTCGCGTTCATAAGGCTAAAGAAACCAAGCGAATAACTATCACTTCCCAAGGTAAGTTCAAGCATCTTCGTCTGTTCGTTTAACTTACCGGTAAAGGTTTTATTATCACCCGTTAAAGTTAGGTTGTAGCCGTCTAAGGTATAGGTGTATTCAACTAAATCGCTACCGTTTAATGATACCATCGCAATACCGCAACCCACGTTGCTCTTGCCGTTAAAACCTACAAGTAGGTTTTCACCTTCGAACATTATTCCGCCAAGTCTATCGGCACGTCTATAAATAACGCTACCCGATCCACTCGTTAAAATTAAATCGCCAGATTCAATCTTACCAGTATAAACAACCCCGCCGTAAGTAAAAGACACGCTTTCCTTTTCCTTAGAAAAATGATATCTTACTACTTCACTTTGTTCGCCCTTAGTAACTTCAACTTCGCCCTGAACTACCCATAAGCCTTCAACGTCGTCGTAATAAACGTCGTATCTGCCAAAACCGTTAAAATCTAAACTAATTCCTTCCCCGCTATTCCAAACGCCTTTAAAGTGATCTTCATAGCAAAGATTGTAGTTATCCCAAAGCGCGCCTTGCGCTTCAGTGTATATTGCGGCGTATAGCATTTCAGACCCGTCGTTTGAAGAAGTAACGCTGTATGCATAGCCGTAAAGTGAAGTTCTATAATAAAAACTTAAATGATAAGAGCCAAGACCTGAAGTATCTACTTCAGAAGTGTACGTTAAGTATACGCCGTTATTATCGTAGCCGTAGCCGTAACCGTATCTGCCTATTCCGTAAAGTTCCACTTCATAATTAAGCAACGTTTCTTTCCAGTAGCCTATAAAACTACCTTCCTTACCTAATTTTAATTTTTCGCCGTTATAGGTTAAAACTAAAAGCCCGTTTTGATCAAAAGTAGCGCTACCGCCGTCATAGGTAAGAATATCGCCATCTACCGTATATGCAAATTTATTGCCCTCTACGGTTAAAGTGCCTTTTCCGTCGAAAGAAATTTTGAAGTTCTTGCTAAAATCCCCTTCCCAAGTTCCCGCAAAATCATCAAATCTGTTAATCTTTGAGAACAATACGGATGAATCGTCTACCATTTCGCTACCTAATACGGTGGCGGTTATTTGCTTTCCTTGTACGGTAAACGTAATTTCATTACCTGCCGAAGTATAGTTAAATTGTATTCTTTCACTTGCGGTGATTACAACACCGCTACCGTCGGGATTAAAAATATATTCGTTACCCGATAAATCGTACCAACTGCCCAAAGCGGGAGAAGGAGTTTTTGCACTAAGGGGTTTTGCATAATCTTCTTCGTTGGTTTCGGTGAAGTAAATATTATCGTAAATAGTAAGGCCGTTTGCGTTTTTAATAGCGTAAAAATCAGCTTCTACCAAACTGCCATCTGCATTTTGATATATGAAGTTTGCAAAATATCCGTCGGAAATAAGAATTTTGCTTCCGTCGTAAACGTACATATAGTTCGCTACTCTTCCGTCGTATTCCATACTCATTTTGCCGTTATCGTCGAATACAAGCCTTGCGGTTATTTTCCTTTCGCCCGCCGTTAACGTAACGTAATATTCGCCTTGAACTTCAGAATAATCTGCAAAACCAACGTAAACGGTAACGTCTTTAGTTAAAATAAGCGACGCGGGCAATCTTTGAGTGCAATCTTTATCTAAATAAAAACCGTACGAAATTTTACCGCTATCCGCAACGAAGGTGTTTTTACCGCTACCGCCGTATAAAGAATACAAGGTGTAATAACCCGTGGTGGTTATTTGGTCTTCAGAAAGAGTTAAAGGATTACCGTCTAACCCTTCGTTTGTAACCGTTTCACCAGAAAAGTTTACCTTTATTACCACTTGCTTTTGATCAGCACCTTCAAATTTAACTTTAAGTTCGCCATTTTCAAAAGACCATTCGTCATCTACCCAGCCGAACTTCTCTTTTAATTGCTGGTAAACTTCTTCGGTTAAAGAGCCGTTTGGATCATTTATTACTTCAAGTTCTACACAGGGTTTTCCGTCTACGCTTGAAGGTCTGTTTTTAATTTCTTCGCCATTTTTATATTTTGCGCCTACAACCGTACCGCTGATATAATCGCTATCGCTTTCCCCTTGCGTGGTGCAAAGCGCGTTAGTTAAGCAGTATTCTACCGCACATTCGTTTTCGGCAAGCCCTACAATACCGCCTGCAATCGCAAAACCGCTACCGCTTAGCGCTTGATAAGATCCTGAAGCGTAACAATTTGCAATTGCGCTATCCTTTCTCATATAGCCCGCTATACCGCCGACCATACTGTTGTATCCGCTTATTTCGCCGTTGTAAGTGCAGTTATGAACTAGGGCGGGAGCAGATTGTGCCGTTCCAACCATAGAGCCAACTATACCGCCTACTGCGTATAATGGATTAATTCCCGTTGCCACCATGTTGGCTTTTGAAGTGCAGTATGCTATAGAGCCAAACCAGTCCGTACTGTAACCCTGCATAAAGCCTACGATACCGCCCAAGAAAACGTAGGGGCGTTCGTAATAAAATTCGGTGGTTATAGTCCCTTCGAAATTACAACCGTAAACGTCACCGCCCATATTATAACCTACGATACCGCCTACTATGTAGTTGTTTTCGTAAATCATTTCTAAGTTCCAGTCCGTTTTAACGGTTAAGTTGGTTACCGTGCCTTGAACGAGATAACCGAATAAACCGATAACACCGCCTTCTTCGTTGATTTCAAAGTTGGAAATGGTATGACCGTTTCCGTCGAACACGCCTGAAAAATGACTAACGTTAAGTTCTTTACCAACAGGGGTAAGTTCTGCCCCCATAAAATCTAAGTCCGCTTCTAAACGCACGTACGCTTCGTTATAACGTGAATCTGAAGAACTGTTTACGCGCGCCATAAATTGTTCGTACTGGGTTTCGTTTTTAATAAGATAGGGGTTATTATACGTTCCAAGCCCTTCTATCGTTCTGCTTTGCGGAACTATTCCGCTAACGTTTATAGAATAATTTCCGTCTACCGCGAGAGAATATATTCCGTTTTCATCTGCCTTTAGAACTTTATTGTTAGCGTAAACAACAGGCGTTCCTTCATAGTAAGGGGAAAGAGTAAAAGATATTTCAAATATACTGCCCTTTTCTAAAGTATACGTTCCCGCCGTGAGTTCGCCGTTGTAAGTTAAAAAATCGTAATCCTTTAAAGTAACGGTATATTCGGTAGGAGCAACAACCACTTTTTCCCACTTTGCCGTAAGAATTATATCTTCGTTTACAGGCAAAGAAAAATCATATTTAGAAGAGCCGTTATACCAGCCTTTAAATGTATATCCATCATTCGTGGGATCTTGTGGTTCTACCGCCGTGTTACCCTTTATTACGGTTGCAACGTAATCTTGTTCGTTGTTATCGTAAACGTAAGTTACGGTTACCGTAGTAGGTGCTGGTGGTTCGTCTTCCCTGCAAGCAACCGATAAAGAAGTAGCCGTTATTAAAAGAATGGTTGCAATAATAGAAAGAATTGTTTTTAACCTTTTGTTCATTTTTTTCTCCTGATGATAAGTTCTTTTTCCGCTTAATCCAAGGTAAAAATTTAGCGAATTAAAAAACCTTTTTTAACATAGTTAAAAAGGTGCAGTATACATTTTACATAAAATTTGCAACCATGTCAACCATTAGCATACCGCTTTTAAAAAAGAAAAGTTTTTTAAATACTTATACGTTGTATAAGTAAAATTTATAAAAAAATCTCCTAAAAACAAATCTTTATACCAAGAGTATCACGCATTATTTTGCGTTAGTAAAACCGCGCTGTTCCGCCTTTTCTACCATACCATTTTTCCATAATTTATTCCAATAAGGCACAATAGGCGAATTTTTGCGAAATAACACCCCTAAAAGTTGCCCTATAGAGCGATTATCGCTATTTACACACTCAAAAAACGCCCAAAACGAGCATAAAGGTAGATAAATACGCCTATAAGTTGATTAACGGCACTTTCATTTAAAAAAGAAAGGCTTTAGTGAAAGAAATTATTTTTTTAATTTGCAAAGATGCTCGCCTTTTTCAAAACGAAAAAACGCCTTAAAAATCACACTAAAAAAGCGCAGTACAAAATTTGCACTACGCTTACTTTTATTTGTTTTTTTAAACACTGTTATCTATTAATCTATTACAATAAAGTGGTTTTAAACTTTTGTTTTAACACTATTTTTCTTCCCAAAATAGCCGTTAATCGCGCTATAGCCCAATATTTAATCATTTTTAACGTGAACGTCAATTTGGTTAAAGGGAATTTCTATTCCGTTTTCGTCAAAGGCTTTTTTAGCGCCTTCTAAAAGGTCGAAATAAACGGTCCAGTAGTCTGCGTTATTAACCCATACTCTAACGGTTATATTTATGCTTGAAGAAGCTTGCGCATCCATTCTAACAAAGGGAGCAGGCTCTTTTAAAACGAGTTCGTGATTTAAACAAAGTTGCATTAATATGTTTTGGGCCTTTGCAAAGTCATCTCCGTAACCGATAGAAAAAATCATATCTACACGGCGCACATCTTTTTCTGAATAGTTTACTATATTTCCGTTTGCTAAAGCGCCGTTAGGTACGTATACAACTTTATTATCGGGAGTTACAAGTTTAGTGCAAGTAAGCCTTATATCTGTAACCGTACCCGAATACCCTTGCGCTTCGATATAATCATCCACGCGGAAAGGACGTGTAAAAATCAACAATACACCGCCGGCGATATTAGCAACCGCTCCGTTAACAGCTAGCCCTATACACACGCCAAATGATGCCACGAGCGCAGTTAGACCGCTTGTATCTATACCTAAAAATCCTATTAAACATATTGCAACTAATATCTTCATGCCTATACGGAAAATATAAGCAAAAGTTTTCATTATGGTTTTATCTGCCCTTTTATCGTTGCCCCGCCTTTCTATTCTTCTTGAAATCGCGTTGATAATTTTATAACTTATTAACATTACGATTAACGATATTACTATCTTTAATAAGGTAGTCCATAACGCGTCGCTTATAAGCCACGATTTAATGCTTTGCCAAATTTCTTCAAAAGTCATCTTTATTCTCCTTAATAATCAGCATACAATGATTTTAGTACTTAAAAAGTTTTTTGTCAATACCTTCGTACCTTTTTTTAGAAACAAAACAATTAATTTGTTTCATTTAGCACAAAAAAAGCCCACTACACTTCTTTTTGCAAAGCATAGTGGGCTATACTATTATTTTAAACTAAATTTTCTTAAAAATACTTTTTTGTTTAAAATTTTCGTTTAAATTTTATTAACCTACGTAGTCGGTTACAGGTACACCGTTAACGGTTAAGTTCTTAATATAAGCGGTATCGTCGTTTTTATTACCAGAACTATCTTTCTTATAATATATCCATACGTATTCATCTGCTTCTAAAGTAACCGTAAAGTTAGCATAAGATTGTACACCGCTTATACCGTATGCTACTGAAGTTGCATTGTGATAAACATATAATTTATCCCAACCGCTTTCTGAAGATACGCTATAATCAAAGCTTACGGTTATAGTACCCTGAGCGGTTATTCTTACGCCTGCAGTAGTACTGTTTGCGCCTTGGTTGTTAGTTTTCCAAATACCGGTTTCTGCATCATATACGAAGGTATAAGCTCCATCTGCCTTGAAGGTGTAAGGAGCGGTTTCAACCCACTTGCAGTAAATAGTGGTATTTTCGGTTATAGCGCCTACGGTATATTCTTGGGTAAGATCTGCATCTAAATACCAACCGCCGAAGTATAAGCCGTTGTGAGTAAGTTGTTCGGGAGCAGTAATATCGCCAACGCCGTAGTAAAGAACAACGTTTTCTAAACCGTTACCGTAAACAACGGTTAATGCAACCTTAGAATCCCACTTAGCATATAAAGTTTGGCTTGCTTGAGGAATGTATTCGGTAGGAACGGCATCAGTTAATTCAGCATCGAAATACCAACCACGGAAGATGTAAGCATCGTTTTCGGGAACGGGAAGAACGTAAGGTACGTTAACGTTTACTTCTACAGCTTCTAAAGTAGCCATTTCGCCTGCATCAAAGATGATGGTAGCCATAGGTTTAACTACTACTGCAGTATAACCTTCAACGTTTAAAGTTACTTGATAATAGCAACCGCCAACGAATACATCGTGAGTATATTCAGCGCCTTCTTGTGCTTTAACGTATTCGCCTGCTACACCGCCGATAGTGATAGTTTTAACGCCGTCTACAACGATTTCGCCATCTGCAACGGTGTAAGTACCTTCAAATCCGTCCATAGGTTGCATGGTAGTTCCGTCATAACCAAACTTAGCGATAAGTTCGCCGTTTGCGCCATTAATGAATAACAATGCAGCATTATAACAATTTTCAGCGCTTATTGCGTTACCTTCTGCGTCGGTAAAGGTTACGCCGAAGTATACGTTATTGTTATATACGAACATAGAATAGGTAGTTCCATCGTAAACGTACTGAATAGTTCTTGCCATACCAGCAGCCCAGTATGAAGAAGTAAATGATGCAGTAGTATGTTTTTCTTCTAAGTTACCCATGAAGATGATTTCATCCATATCGCTTCCCGCACCAGAAGTATCAGAAAGAACCATGAAGCCGGTTACTGCGTCAATATAACCCCAGTATACGCTTGAAGTACCAACGTGAAGTTCAATATAACCCGTTTCTGCGTTGAAGTTCTTAACTTCTATCGTACCGCTAGCAAAAGGCCATGAACTACCCTTAGGTGCTTTGCCGTAAGGATCGATTGAGATTATAGCATTTCTTGCATATAAGCCAGAAACACCGCCGTTAACTTCATTTCTATCAATTTCGAATGAAGAATATGTATCGTTGTAGATAGGAGCAGCTTCCCATTTAGCGTAAATGGTTAAGTGACCTTCCATAACCGCGCCTGAAGTCCATTCGCTACCTTCTACGCAATCTTCAGTTGTAAACCAACCAACGAATGCGTGTTTTTCTTTAACAGGAGTTTGGATTTCTGCTGTATCGCCAATAGAGTAAACGATAGCGCCATCTTCTTCGCCATTATTGTAAACTAAGGTAAGAACTGCTTTAACCTTCCATAATGCGTGTAAGGTTACGGTTTGAGTGGGAACGATAGATTCGCCAACAGGTTGAGTGCATTCTGCATCATAGAACCATCCGTTAAATACGTTGGTTTCATGAGTGGGAACGGGAAGAACGTGCGCTACGTTAACGTTCAATTCTTGTGCTTCTACGGTTGCGTATTCGCCAGCTTCAAAAGAAACGGTAACCATAGGTTTAACCATAGTGAACGATGATTCGCCGTTTAAGGTTAATTGATAATATTCGCCATTATTTTCAAGATATACGTCAAATCCGTATTCTTGACCTTCAACTGCGGTGTAAGTACCGCTCTTTTCGCCGTAAGTGATTCCACCAACACCATCTAAAACAACGGTTTCTTCGCCGTTTACGTAAGTGCCAAAGTATGCGTCTAAATCAACTGTGCTAGACTGTTTAGCAAAGGATTCGCCGGTAGATGCAACTGCAAGAATAATATTGCCGTTTAAATCTTTAACAACTACAACTTTGCTGTTTTTAACGGTTGCAGCGGTTAATGCGTTACCTTCTGCGTCGGTTACTACGATATTAGAAAGAATTCTATTGCCGTAAATTAACGCTTCAACTGCGCCGTTAGGACCTTCCATATTAACGAAACGAGCGTAATATGCTCTATTTGTAGTATTTTCAACGGGTGCAGTTTGAACTGCGTACTGAGTATTTACTTTACCGGTAGTAGAGTGCTTCATGTAGAAATAGTAGTCAGCCTTAAGGTCTTTTTGTCCTGAATAAGCAATAGCAATTGCTTTTACGTCTTTATTGAAAGGCATTAAGTATACGTTAGTATCAGATGCTGATTTTCTCCAGTAAATCATACCGAGTTCTTCATCATATGATTCAACGTAACCGCTATATTGACCTGAAATGTTACCCATTTCGTCAATAACGATAGTCTTTCCGCCGGAGTTACCGCTTGATGCGCTATATAAGTTACTACCGCTGTAAGTGCCGTAGTAAGCGGGTAAATCTTCCCACTTAGCGTATACGGTAATACCGGTATCTTCGGGAACAACTTCTGCTTCTTCGGGAAGAGCAACTGTGTGTTCAGCATCTAAATACCAACCGCGGAATACTTTGCCGATTTCTTCATTTACACCATAAACGGGTAAGAAGTCACCGATAACGTCGCCGTCGCCAAGTAAAATAGAATCTTCATCGCCTTCAAGAACGCCTATGATATTGATTGTGATTTTTTGTTTCCATAAAGCGTATAAAGTAACGCTTTCGGTGGGAAGGTAATCTAAAGCAACTGCGTTAGTGCAAGCAGAATCTAAATACCAACCCTTAAAGGTGTGAGTTTCATTAGTGGGTGCAGGAAGCACGATTGCAATATTTTTATTTGCTTCAATTGCTTCTACGGTTGCGTATTCACCTACTTCAAAAGTGATAGTAACCATAGGTTTAACTGAAGAATAAGTATCATCACTTAAAGTGATTTCAAAATATTCGCCGTTTACGTAAAGACCGATAACGCCTTCACTTGCAACGTATTCACCGGTTACGCCGTTTAATTCAGCAACGCCACAACCGTTTAAAGTAAGAGTATCGCTACCGTTTTTATAAGTGCCTTCAAAACCGTCTGCAACTACTAACTTACCTTCTTTTTCGCTAAATGCAAAGCCTGCAATTAAATCGCCGTTTGCATCTTTAACGTGAACGTTTTCTGCATTGTAACATTCTTCAACGTTTAGGTTATAGCCTTTTAAATCAACGAATTTAACGCCAAAATATGCTCTACCGTCATAAACGAAAATCTTGAATTGTTTGCTACCGATTGAATATTCAATAGCAATAGCGTTATCCCAAGCGGAAGCGTTTACAGAACCTGCTGCAAAGCCGATTTCGTATGGGGTATAAACGTTAACGTCATCAAAAGTAGTATTTCTAGGAGCAACCATAAGACCAGTTGCCATATCTACCCATGCGGTATAAGTAGCAGTAACCTTTTCCCAGTCGTAAACGGGATTACCGTCTTCGTCGGTTACGTTTACCTTTTGCCAATAACCTGCTTCGGGATCCATAGATTCTTCATCGGGTACCCAAACTTCTTCGGTCTTTTGGCTGTATTGTTTAACTAAAACTTCACCGGTTTCAGCGTTTACCATTACGAATTTATACGCACCGCGGAAAGGATATCCGTCGCCAGAGCCTTTGCCTTCTGCATCTAAAGTAATGGTTTTGCTAGACCATACGTCGTCAGCCACAACAACGCCGTTTTTAAAGCCGTTGTCTGCAGATGCATCAAGGTTGAATGAAGAATAAGTCTTGTTGTCGTAAGGAGCAACGATTTTTGCCGTTGCAACTTCAACAGAGCCGTAAACTGAAGTATATGTATCAATACCCTTTTCGTTATACGTAGCGGGAGTGGTGTGTTCAACTGCCCAAATAGCGTCGGTTAAAGCGGGAACGAAAGTGTAGTTGAAAGTTCCGCAACCACAAAGTTGAGCTACTTGACCTGCCGTAGTTAACGTAGGTTCAGTTACAAAACTATATTCGCCGAATTCGTGGGGAACGAAATCAAGTTCTACTTCAACAGTACCATAAACAGAAACGTAAGTTGCTTTACCCTTTTCAAGGTGAGTTGAAGGAACGGTTGTTACTTCCCAAATAGCGTCGGTTAAAACGGGAACGCTAACTTCTTCATCGTGACCACATTCACAAGAATGAACTGCCTTACCTTCCTTTTCTGCAGTAGGATCAACGGTTATAGTATATTCGCCGTATACGTGAGTAGGATCGAGATCAAGATCTGCAGTTACTTCGCCGTAAACTGAAGTATATACCGCGCTACCTTTTACAAAGTGAGTAGACTGTTCAATAACGGTCGAAGCCCATACGGTATCGTCGCTAAGAGCGGGAACTTCTACGGTTTCAACGTGACCACATTCACATTTGTGAGTTGCTTCACCCTTATTAGATAAAGTAGGATCAACGGTTATAGTATATTCACCGAAAACGTGAGGAACAACGGCAAGAACGACTTCAACGTTGCCGTAAACTTCGTTAGAATACACTTTTTTACCTTCTTCCGCATGAGTGGGTTCAACTTCTTCAGTTAAAGCCCAAACGTCGGTGTTAGATAAAGCGGGGATTACTTCTTCTATGGTATGACCGCAAGAACAACTTTGCGCCCAAACCCCTTCTTCTTCCCACGTAGGAGCAGTTGTTACGCTCCATTTACCGTAATCGTGTAAATGAGCGCCGTCACATGCAGCCACAGAGAAAAGTAGAAGTGAAAGAAGTGCTACTACTAACAATTTGCTTCTTTTCATAATTTTACCTTCCTTTAAAAATTTTTTATATCAAAATTTTTATATTCCGCAAGCGCCGTTGCACTTTTACAGCGCTTGCGGGATATTTTTCCTAAATAATTAACTATTCTACTATTGCAAACTTAGTGCCGATTGCAAAATAGCCGTGAGTTTCTTCACTTAAACTTCCGTTATTTTCACAAACTAATTCACTTGTTCTTATAACGTTTGTTATATTGAAAACAAAAGTATATCCGTTTACCGTTACGGTAACCTTCGTTCCGAAAACGCCGTAAGAGCCAACGCTTCCACCAACCGCGCTAAAGGGCGGATTATAAACGTCGATATAACATCTATCGTTACCCGAATCGTGTTCGGTAGAAGTAGAAACTACCCTTACCTTTCCGTTTGCCATAAAGGTTAACGTCGTGGTCGCTTGATATAAATATTCGTTACAACTAAAGTAATAAGTTGAAGTATAAGTTTTACCTTGAACTAAACTTGCGTCAAAAGCAATATCTACAACAGTATAAGTATAATCTTGCGTATTTAGCGCGTAAACGGTGGGTTGACCGTTTAAAATTACCGTAATTTTATATCCGCCGTTAACTACGTAAGTTGCGCTTTGATTGCCAACTTTAATACCGCCGAATCCGTCTACGGTAAGCGTTTCGCCCGCGCCCGTGAATACTCCGTGATGATTATCGCTTAAAACAAGACCGTTCTTAGCGTCGTTAAATTTTACAGTTTTTACTACGGTAACAGCATTTTTAGAAGTGATTTTTAATATCGAGCCAACTTCTAAAATGTTTTTACCGTTAGTACATTCTACGCTTACGACTTCGCCGGTTGCAGAAGATTCTGAAGTAGCCAAGATGAACACCGTTTGTTCTTTTAAAACGAAAGTTCTTAAAACGGTTTTTTCTTTACCCGAAAGGTAAGCCGTTCCCGTAGTGTAATAATCTAAATAACTAATAGCACCCGTCGCCCTAACTTGAATAAGCCCTTTCGCGATTAAACTACCCGAAATCGTAGCCACGCCCTTTGCGCCGTATACTTCAGCGGTAAAAGAATTATCTTCGGCTACTGAAGCAGCGCCAACGTAATAATCGTTGCCAGCAGTTACGGTAAGTCTGCCAAATTCGTCTATAATAAGTGCGTTTTGTGGGTAAATAACACCCTGTCCGTAAGACGCGACTAAATCGCTACCCGCGTAAACTGCGGGAAGAACTTGTATTGCGTAATATGAAGTGATTTTTTCGCCGTATACGCTTGCGCTAATAGTAAAGCGATAAAAACCGGGGGTATTAAAGCGTAGCGTAGAAGTATCTACGTACTCTTTCTTTTGTTCTTTTGTAAGTTCGCCATCGCTACCGATTATGGTAATTGCGCGATATAACTCTTCTTTACCTAAAGTATCGTTATTTGCGCCGATAGTTTCTATATTTACTTCGACCACTATACCCGATTGAATATATCTGTTAACGAATCTTTCACCTTGCTTAAGCCCTAACCCGCTGTGAACGGTTAAAACGTTGCCGAAAGAATCAAGGGCAAACTGTGAACTTTCACCGTAAGCAAATCCAGGTAAAATATTCTTATAATTAAAGGTTAAAATTCCGTTTAGTGAAGTATAGTTAAATGTGGTTTCGCTATAACTTGAACTGTTAAAGTTAATATAACCTGTTCCGTAACCGTCTAACATGACGTAAGAGTTATTTGCTTCGTAGAATCCAAGCAAGTTATCTGGCGCGATATATTCGAAAGTTTTAGTTTTAGGATCAACTATAAACTTATAAGAATAGAAAGTATCGTCGCGCGTGTCGCAATAATATAAAAGAACTTCGCCCGTTTGATAGTTTACACCGCCGTTCTTCATTGAAGAGATTTCGTAATATGAAGAATGGAAAATCTTTTGACCTTCTACCGTTAAAGTAAACGCTTGATACTGATCGGCAACAAGAGTTGCGCTCTTGCCGTTAACAACGCCTTTAAATGTGGTGTTTGCAAACAGTCTTTCTTCATCTTCCGGCTTGGGAATAGTGCCAGTTTCGCCATTCTTCATGGTAAAGGGATATTCCTCGCCGTTAAAGGTAAGAACCGAACTTTCGCCCGCTTTGCCTATAAAGCCTTCTTTGAAAGATGCTTCGCCCCAAGTTACAACGTATTCGGTATCCGCGTTAATTTTAGATACGAGATGTACCTTTAGTAAATATACCATTTCTTCGTTGGTTTCAACGTGACGCAAAGTAAACACGTCGAAAGAATAACATACGATAGAACTATCTAATACGTAATAATCGTACTGATTTACTATGGTTTTTCTTGCGATTTTCCAAATGCTTTCGTTGAAGTAAATATATGGGCGTTTTTCTTCGTAATAGTTTAGTTTTATTTGGTTATCGGGCACTATTACTATAATGCCGTTTTCGTAATAAAGGGTGTGTAAATTACTTCTGTAATTTATTCGTAAAACGCTTTCACTAACCGCGTCTACTATATCAGCCTTAACCCCTTTTATGTAAATTTCGCCCGCTTCGTTTACGGTCATTGCCCCAACCTTGCCTTTTGCAGGCGCTTGGTCGCCGTATTCTTCGTCGTAGCTGGAATTACTATCCGGTATGGCGTATAGGTTGGTTTTGTATATACCTTTAATTTCGTTGCTGATAACTACTACTCTTGCAGTTGCCGTTATACCTTCGTAAGTGGCGCTAACCTGATAAACGCCGGGTGTAAAACAATCTAATTTACCGGTTATCATATCGAAAGTAAGGGGAACTTGTTCTCCCGCCACCGTTAGATTAAACAGTTCGGTAGCCATTAGACTTTCGCCGGTAAAAATAACCGAATTAGTAGACGTTAATAAAACGTCCGATTCAACTATAACTTCATAACTAACAACTTCGGGCGCTGTTTCAACGCCGTTTACGTAAATTTCTACCGTTACGGTTTGAACGCCTACCGCCTTAAAATCAATGGGAGCGGAAACCACTTTTGCGTAGCAAGAAATGCGGTCTACGTAAGCGGGATTATCGGTTAAAGTTTGATTTCTTCCGTTAATGGTAACTTCTATGTTGTTAAAGGGATTATATGAAGTAGTTCCCTTCTTTAAAGTTACTAAATCTTGCGAAACGTCAATAGTATATTCGTTTTCTACTACCACGTAGTTTATATTTTTTTGGTAGTAACCGAAATTTACGTTACCGCTAATGCCAAATTTTTTATCGTTATAAGGAATTTTTAATACTGCCTGATAACTGCCCGCGGTGGTAAAATCTACCGCAGAACTATCTATATAATCTGCTATCATAGTAAAGCGTATTCCGTTAATTACCACGACGAAATCCTTTTCGAAAGGATATGTGGATATATCCGTACCCTTTCTTATTATAACCGTGTCGCTTTGACGGTAATTGACAACTACGCCAACAACAACTTGAACTACCGCCGTTACAGTTTGACCTTGGTAATTTAAAGTAATTACGTTATCGCCCGCCACCGAGTAGTTAACGCTACCCGAAATCATATCCGAAGTAACGGGGATTTGTTCGTTGCCCTTACTAATTGAAAACAGAGTGGTTAAATCTATCGCACCGCCGTTTGGGTACGTAGTGATATTTTTCGCGTTTAAAACAATTTCTTCTTCGGGAACAATTTTAACTTTTGCGCTTTTAGTTACGCTGGATTGATCTAAAGTATAACTGAAATAAACTTCTTTTATCTCGCCCACAAGAGCGCCTTTTACAGCGGAAGTATCTATCATATCTGCACAAACCTTAGTCGCCGTTCCGTCTACAAAAAGTGAAAATAGTTGAGTATAATCAAAATCTTCTATCATAGAAACGCAAAGTTCGTATATGGGGTAAGAAACAGCAACTAATAGTTCGTGCTCGTTATTTACCTTTACAGTTAGCGTTTTTTCTTGATCGCCAAAGGTTACTGTAAAAGTATATTCCCCTACTTCGTCCTTTACGGTTGAATTAATCATATCTTCGGTTATTTCTACTTGCTTGCCGTTCAGTTTTGCCGTAAAAAGCGCCAGATAATCGTAAGTTAGCGCAAGCGATTTATTAACCGAAATTTCGTTTTGAGATAAACTTAGTTCATATTCGTTTTTATATACGTTTACACTTATACTGCATTGAACCTGTTCATAATTGCAGTAAACCAAGTAAACTCCTTCTTCACCTTTTAGGTCAGAAAGATCTAAATATTCCTTTAAAACGGTAACTTTTTCGCCGTTTACCGTTACTAAAAAGCAAGAAGTAAAATCGTAACTTTCTATTTGAGATAGTTCAAGTTCTACTTCTTCTTGCAAAGCGGTGATTTGCACGTCGTTCACTTGTATTTGTGAATCGCCGTTTGAAGATACTTCTTCACTACTTTCTTTAGAAGAAGTTTTCGGGCCGAAATCACACGCAGATAGCGCAAAAGCAACTAATAAACATATTAGCAATAAGAATATTGAACTCTTTTTAAACATATTTATTACCTCGCTTTTTTATTTTTCTACTTCACGCCAAAGGTTTTTTTACACACTTTTTTTTAAAAAATCTATACTTTTCTTTGGCGTAGTTATATTTATTTGTGAAAATTTAAGGTTTTTCCGCGCCGTAATAGGTACGGCGCGAAAAAACTATTAGTTTTGTTTAGCGATAAAAATTATCTTTTTAAAGTCCAGTCGCCAAGTTTATAAAAATCGATAAAGAAGAATTTGGTGTGGTTGTTTTCGATAACTACCATAATATCGCCCTTAGTGTAAGTGATCCATCTGCTTGCTTGACCTGATTCGCCACCGGTAATATCGGTGTTTGCAGGAGAAAGAGCGTAACCGTATTTTGCAAAAATTGCATCCATACGAACTTTAAACGCATCAAAATCTATAATTCTTGAATTTTCGTCTAATAACTCTTCTGAAGCAGTAGCGTTAATGCTTACCCAACCGCGTTTGATAACGTTGCCTTCTGAATCGGTTTTATCGGTTTCTTTCCAGTCATAGAAAGGACCGTTCATGCTATCGCCAAAGATTTCAAAAATCATTTCGGGAGTGGGAATATCAACGCCGATAGCGCCGTAAGTTGCGTCTATAACAGTTTGGGTGTTTTCTTCGTACCAGTTGCCTTGGAAGTTAATTTGATAGTATTTAGTTAAAGTATCTGCCCAAACCTTGGGAATAACTCTGGGAACGTAATCTTCGAAATAACTTTCTGCAATAGTGGTAGTGCCTAAAGAATCGTAAGTGATGGTGTAAGTTCCGGTGTAAGTTCCAGAAACTAAATCGTAAGGAATTTGAACTTTATAAATGTGGTTTTCGCCATTAATAGCTGTTACCCAAATAGCAAGGTCTGCATTTGCTAATGCAGCGCCGTCTTTACCGTCGGTAGAAAGTTCCATAGCAACTTCTCTGGTAATAGCGCTTTCACGTAAAGTAAACTTATAAAGAGTAAGGTTTTTATTACCTACTTTTTCAATGGTGCTACCGTCGAATTTAAATACGTTGGTAGAAAAATCGAATGAAGGCATAGCGTCGAACATAGAGCCTACGTATTTTCTTTTACCGGTTAAAACACCCTTTTCATCTTCGAAATAATCGTAGGTTTCATCTTCGTTTTGAACGTATCCGCTATAACTGTAATAGTATACCTTATCGTCCATTGAGTAACTATATTTGCCGGTTTCGTGTAATAAAATTTTATCTTCGGTTACTAAGCCAACGGTGCCAACCTTACCGGTTGCAGAAGGAGCGGTGTTTACACCCTTAGTGGTAATTTCGCTACCTGCAGAGAATTCATAATCATCACCGCTTCCGCTGGGGGCAGATATAGAAGTATCTACCGTTCTGAAAGTGTAGTTTTTAGCGTTCTTCATTTCGTCAAGAGCGGTTTGAAGTTCTTGAGCAAATTCAGGAGCGTCGTATGGGGTGGGATTGCTTACCGTAGTTGAACCTACGTTAGAGAAAGTAAGTTCTACGATAGTATCTTCGTAAGCGTCGAAATCGCCGGTTTGTTCATCTAAACCGTAGTAAGTTCTATCTACTTTACCTATTAATTTAGAAATAGCGCCGTCTTCTACTACGAATGCGATTTCTGATAAAGTAGTTTCTAATAAAGGAGTTAAAGAATATGCAAGATAGGTCATAAGGTAAGCAGATGCTTCGTTATTCCAGTCAACAGCATAAACGTAAAGATCGTTTTCTGCATTGTATTTGAACTCGTTTACGTTAAGGTTTGCAATATGGTTCCAAAGGTGTTGTGATTCCCAAATTGCAGGAACAGACATATAGTCTTTAACCACCTTGGTTGCAACTTCGTTATTTTTGTTGATGTAAAGTTGATTAAGTTCGTGACCTACGTTGCCGTATGCGTCTTTAACGCCGTCCTTATCGCTTCTTACGTAACTGGTTTCAATAATTTGGGGAATAAAATCAACAGAAGCAGAAGCGATATTCCAAGAACTTTTCCACTTGCCGTCTTCCATTTGTACGCTCATATCGTAAACGGTTTCATCAGAAAGATACGCGTTTCTGTTATCGAAATATATATCTTTTAAAGTACCCGTTACCGTGATAGAAGGATTGCCTATGTATTCTATCATTTCTGAAGTGAGTTCGCCTACTCTACCTTCTACTACAGGAGCAATAACTTTAATAGTTTTGCTTGCCTTTGCGTTTTTATCTTCGTTTGAAGTTGCGGTTAAAGTAACAATTGTATCAAGAATGATTTCAGCACCGTCTACGATAGATAAAACGTCGTCTGCAATTTGAACTAAGTTTTCTCCGTTTTCAGAAACAGACCAAGTATAAGAAATGTCTTCAGCGTTTAAAACGGTTACTGTAAGATTAACTTCTTCGCCGATTTTAATGGTTTCTTTATCTGCTTCAATAGAGATTGTAACTGCTGGTTTTGGCGGTTCAACGTTACTGCTTGAGCCACCAGTGCTACTTGAGTTACCACCGACGCTACTGCTATTACCCGTGCTATCTTTTCCGCGATCACATGCAAATGCAGAAAGAGAAAAAACTAAAACGAGTAAAATTGTAAGCCCCTTTTTCATCATAGATGATAATGTTTTTTTCATTGTTTTACCTCTCTTTTATTTAAAAATAAATTTTTATCAGTTATTCATTACGCTTTGTATACGTAAATCATAAAGTCTAAATTTTCGTCTACGGGAACTACTACCACGTCGCCCTTTACAAATTCGCTTGAACCCGTTTGAGTAAAGCCTAATTCCCTTAAATAATCTTTAACTGCTTCTAAAGAAGTAGTAATGGTATAGTCTGTATCCAAAGGTACGTCGTAATAAAGAACTACGGCTTGTTTTGCAATAGAAGAACCTTGCGGACGGTAATAGGTTGTTAAACCAAAACCGTATGAATCGCCTATTGCGTTGCCAAAGAATGGAACTTTTTGTTCTGCATCTTCACCGAAAACACTCTTGAAATAATCTAACGCGTTAACGTATACGTCTTCTTCGGTAGTTCCGCCTTCTTCGCTTAAAATTACTTCAAGTTGAGACCAAGAAGTGGGAACTTCCCTGCTTTCAAATTCGGGAATTTCGTTTTCGGGTAAACTTGCGCTATTAAAATCACTATACTTAATTTCTACTACGCCGTAAATTAAACTACCGATATTATAATAGAAGCATGCTTCAACTATGTATCCGTCTTTTACGGTGACGAAAGGAGTAAATGAAGTCGTTTCTGAAGTGTAACCGCGCGTTGCAAAAATGCCGTAAAGGTTTATATCGTTACCAACGCCGTAGAAGAATGTTGAAGCAACTGAACTCATAGGATCGTCTACGTAATAAGTCATAGAACCGTCTTCATTTTGCGCGTAAGAGCGGAAAATTTCGCCCGCAAAAGCAAACGTGGGTTTTGCATTAACGATATCGCTTTGGTAAGCGCGACTTGCGTAATAACTGCCATTTCCGTCGTTATAATATGCGTTATAAAGGTTTTCACTAATCGCTTTATAGCCGTATTCGCCGTTAGGAGTATAAGTTCTTATTTCCTTTCCTGCCGTATCTGTGCGCGACGTAAACGGTTTAAAGTGAATTAAATCTTCGGTAATGGTTTCTGTAAAGCCAGATTCGCTATATCCTATACCAGATAAAGTAACGTTTAAATCTTTAAAATCAAGAGTGTAACTTTCAAGCGCTTGCATGTTTGCAATCGCTTCGTTTAGCGAATCGTGAATATCTTCGTGAGAGTATTTTTCTATCATGGGAACTTCAACCATCTCTTCACCGCAAATTAAAGATGCGTAAAGATGTTGAATTGCCTTATATCCCACCGCAATAGTATAATCGGGCTCGCTCTTTGAATAAATACCTATAATCTCTCTTCCTTCAATGATTAAAGCAAAATTATTAGTTTCAAAATCATAGGGGTTAGCAGAAGCTATAACTCTTTCGATAAGTTTTTGATTACCGCCTGAATATACGTAACGCCAACTTTCTTCGTCGAAAGTGAAATCGTTTACGGTAAGACCTTTAAATCCGTTATATAAACCAGCGTCTTCCCAAGAAACTTCTTCGCCAAAATCGTCGGTCATGGGGAAATACTCTTCTTCGTTAAGATAGCTTACGCCAACTTGACAAGCTTTATTTTCGTGCTTTTTATAGTAGATAGGAGTCATTAACCCAGTAGTGCCGTTTTCGTACTCAGCAAACCAGTAAGTTCCGTTCATAGCGGTGTTGATTACACTGGTATAAGAAGATTCGGGGGTACTAGACGCGCCCAAAGAAGAATCGTCGTATAAATCAATATTTAAATAACCGCTAAACGCTATGTAATTATCGGTTATAGCGTCTAACATAGACTGCACTAAAACGGGCTTTGCAACTACCGTTAACACTTTGGTTGCGTAAGCGGTGGTATCTACTTTACTTCTCGCTTCTATAACTACCCTTTTATCTCCGTCTACTTCTACAGCGGTTACGTTACCCTTTTTATCTACGGTTACGTATTCGCTACCTTCTATTACAGACCAAGTAACAGAAACGTCTACTGAACCCGTTACCTTTGCAGTAAGTTTTAAACTGTTACCGCTTTTAATTTGGTCTGCACCAGATATACCAACCGTTATATTGCTAACGGGTGGTTCGGGCTTGATTTCTTCGGCGGTAAAAGTATAAACTTGGGTTGGCGCTGAATTGATATAGCCTTCGGCAGTTGCAACTATATAATACGTAAAGTCACTTTCTACAGAAGATACCTGATAGGAAGTGGTATTTACCGCGTGGTCGCTACCGTTTACGGTAACCACGTAGCCCGTTGCGTTTTCTACCGTTTGCCAAGTGATAAGCCCTTGCTTTGTAATCTGCACGCCGGTGGGAGTTGCTAAAGTTTTATCCTTATTACCCCCCACGCAACCAAATGCAGTTACAGTAAGCGTTAAAATCAACAACAAACTTACTATTTTTTTCATAGTTTTTCTCCTTAATATTTACAAACTACGGTTAAGGTTACTATCTTTCCCGTTTGCAAAGTATAATTTACAACCGCTTGTTCAAGCACGCCTTCATTAAAGGTAAAAATAGCAGTTGCCTCTTCGCCAGAAAGAGCTAAACCTTCCACGTTTAAAAACTGTGAAATTTTGTCTCCTTTTACAGAAAGTGTAAGAATATCGTTTTTATATTCTACACTTTGGAAAAATTCCTTGTTTAAATTAAAGTTTATAAGCTGATCTCTATTTAAATTTTCAACTAACTTGATATCTTCAACGGTAGAAAAAACACCGCTGCTGTTTAAAGTAGAATTAACTTCGGTTACTTCGCCGTCCTTTTCTATCATCTCTACTTTATAAAGATACTTTCTTACCTCTACACTGCTATCGGTAACAACCGATTCGCTTGAGATTTCGGTAAGAGTTTGCGCAGATTTATCAAGCATTTTTGCGCATTTATCAAGTTTAGATCCACCAAGCGTAACTATTAAAGTTACCGCTACTGCCACCGCAACTAAGGCGGCGGCGATTATAATTATTAATTTTTTGTTTTTCGTCAATTTCGCTACCTCCTTACGCGATTTTTATAAACGCTAACGCTAAAAGCAAACCAAACGTTCCGATAACAGCCATTGCAACGGTTGCAACTTCGCCAAAAGTTACTTGCTTAGTTGCGGTTATTACAGGCTGAATTTCAATTTCTAACCCTTCTAAATAAGCGTTGTATTGCGCTAAGAGTTTGTTGTATTCGGTTAAATCGAGAATTGCTCTGTTTTCAAGCGTTAATTCGTTGATTTTTGTAGCAACCGCCTTGATTTCTTCAAGGTTAGCAATATCGAATTCTTTATCTAATCCGTCTACTAAAGCCTGAACGTCACGTACCTGCTGAACAGCCTTTTCAAGTTTAATCTTGGTTAAGGTGGCTTTCGCTTGGTTTACGCAATCTACCATGCTATCCCATTCTTCCTGAGTATAGCCAAAATCGGTTGCCTTTTGGGTTAATCCGTTATAAGCGGTTAACGCCGAAGTTATTAATTTTTCGTGAGTTAAAGAAACGTTGTTGATATTTTCTATTTCTTTAGCGTATTCAACGAATAAAATCAAGTTCTTTTCTTTAGCTACGTATTCGCTTCTTTGAGCCTTGTTTGCGTCGCCGAAGTATACGGCGTAAGATAAAGCGTTATAACCGTAAAGTTCTTCGTTAGAAGGAAGCACCATGTTTATGGGCGCTTTCTTGCCGAGCATATCTATAAAGTTACAGTAATAAAGTTCAAAGCCGAATAGGTTAAACGTTGCGTGAAGCATATCAAAACCGGGATCGGTTTCTTCTAAAACTAAAGAACTGTTGTAGCTATCTTCTAAAGCGGGGGCTTCTACTGAACGGAATTCAACGCTGTTTAAAGAATCGAAAGCGTAAAACGCATAGTTACCTATTAGTTTTAATCCGTCGGGTAAAATTAAGTTCTTAACATTCTTGTTTTCGTTACCTGCATAAAATTCAATTCTGGTAGTGCCGGGAGCAACTTCAAAAGTTTCTACTTTTAAGTCTGCGGGGATTGATGAAAGTAGCCATCCGCCACTTGGCATCTTGGTGTATAAACCACCCTTTTCTATTTTTGCGTAGTCGTTAATAACCGCGTCGTTTGCCTCGCCGTTAAAGGTAAAGGTTGCAAGTTTTACGCAATCGATAAACGCCATTGCTTCAATTTTTTCTAATTTAGAAGAAAATTCAAAAGTAGTAAGCTGTTTGTTCCCGTAGAACGCTCCTTCGCCGATATTAGCAAGGTTGGGTGCGTTAAATGAATTTATATAGGTCATTTGGAATGCGTAAGGACCAACGTAAGTAAGGTTTTCGCAAGTTAAATCGCCTTCTACCCAAGTAGAACCGAACGCCATTTCGCCGATAGTAGTTGCACTCGTTAAATCTACGCTTTCTAAAACTTCGCATTGAGCAAAAGAATAATCGTCGAAAACTTCAACCTTTTTAAGGTTGATATCAGTAAGTTTGGTGCATCTTGCAAAGGCGTAAAGCCCTATTTTATTAACGCTTTCGGGTAAAGTTACCTTTTCTAAGTTCAAGCAAAAAGCAAACGAATAGTTGGGAATTTCATCAAGTGAGGCAAGCACGGTCACTTCTAAAAGACTTTCACAGCCCAAGAACGCGCCTTCGCCGATATAGGTTAAACTTTGGGGCAAGGTAACGTTTAAAATTTGTGGAGCGCTACCTTCTTCTGCATATCTGCCAAACGCGCCTTCGCCGATTCTTTCGATAACGGGAATATTTACGGTTGATAATATAGCGCAATCTGCAAAAGCGTAATCTCCAACTTCTTTTACGTTGACAAGATTAGCCACTTTTAAAGCGGTACAGTAGTAGAAAGTTTCTTCTTCAATAAAGTCATCCGTCTTGCTTAAATCTATTGTGCTTAAAGCGCTACAGTATGCAAAGCATCCCCTACCGAAATGAACGTTACCATCTTCAGGCATATTCACGGTGGTTAAATCTTTACATTCTTGGAATGCGCCAAGACCAAAAGTTGCGTTTGCGCCAACGGTTACTTCTTTAATCTTAGAGTTAAAGAACACACCTTCGCCTAAAACTGCGTTTGCGCCTATTTGATAGGTGGTTGCAGAAGAGTTTGCAAAAGCGTAATCGCCGATTTGCATTACCTTATCTAAATTATCTACCCTTTCTAACGCGCTTGCGTAGCGGAATGCGTTTGCGCCGATAACTACACCGCTTTCGTTAGGTAAAATAACAGTTTTTAATTTTTCTGCGTTTACAAAAGCGTAATCGCCTATAACGGTATCTTTATTTACAACCGTTAAAGAAGTAATTAAAGTTCCTGAAAACGCGCCGTTGTTTACTTGAACGTAATCGCTAGCTAAAACGTAATCGCCTTCTAAGGTTAACACCGCCAAAATAACGCTATTACCTTGCTTATTTAAAAGCAATTTACCATCTTGAGATACCGAATATTCTTGGTTTTGCCCATCTACAACGAAAGTTGAAAGATTGCTACCTTCGAATAAACTACCGTATACGTTAGCTATTTTCGTTAAGGGAGCGAATTTAACGGTGCTAAGTGAAGCACAATCCAAGAATGAGTAATTTCCAAGTGAAACTTCGCAGTTGGGTAAAGTAATTTCTTCTAAACCGCTACTACCGTAGAATGCCTGTTCGCCTATAATTTCTACGCCGTTAAAGGTTACTTGCTTTAAGTTTATACATTCGCTAAACGCACCTATATTTATAGTGGTTAAAGAGTTGTGTAAAACTACTTTTTGTAAATTTTCACACTTTGCAAAGCAATAAGCGGGAATTTCTTCACGTTCGTATAGTTCTGCCTGTTTAATTCCAGAGCGCGCGAACATTGCGTAAGATAACTTAGTATGCTCACCGAATATTACGTTTTCAAGTGCAACGCAATCTTTAAACGCTTCGTCGCCCGTGTTCCTTAAAGTTGTTAAATCTACGTTGTTTAAAAGTTTACAGCCTTCGAAAGCCCTTGCGCCAATAGCGTAAATTTTGGGCATAGTAATTGAAGTTAGACTTTCGCAACCTGCAAACGCGTGGTGCCCTATTACTTGTGCGTTCTTCACGTCTATCTGTTCTAAAGCGGTTTTATAAAAGGCGTATTCCCTTATAAATTTAACCGATTCAGGAATAACTACTTCTTTTAAACCGATACAGTTGTAAAAGGCGTATTTTTGAATATCTTCAACACCTTCGGGAATAAGTACTTTCGTAATAGTGGTATTCATTGAAGGTATTTTATTAGCGTCGTAATCGTCTTCGGGAAGTTCCATAGTTTGGTCTGTTTCGTAAAGACAGAAAGCGTATGAACTTATGTATAAAATACCTTCGTCATCGGGAATAACAACTTCTCCGCCAAGCCCTTTATACGCTATAAGTTGACGATTTTCAATGATGAATTCGCTGTTTACAGTAATACCTACCGTAGCCACTAAGTTAGAGCCCGCTACCCTTAATTCAATGATTGCAGAACCTTTTTTCAAAGCGGTTACTTCGCCCTTTTCGTTAACGCTTACGTTTTCAGGACGGTTTGATTTATAAGTTAGTTCGTAATTATCTTCTGCATACCAAGGATCAAAATCGTGGAAGAGTTTAATCTTTTCACCAGGGTACATTGAAATACCGCCTGTTGCAGAAAGGAATTTTGTATCTCCGGTAGAGCCGATTTCTGAATACTGCGCTGCTCTTGAATAAGCAAACAAAGTTTCGAAACCAGCAAAACGTATCTTTTTAATAGTTGCATCTTGCGCGTTATCTATAACGTTATCTTTATTTTCTGCATCTTCTGGGCGAGCCATAATTCTAACTACTATGGACGCAGCTTTAAGATCCATTTGTTCGGTTACTTTAACGGTAACCTGCCCGCGTTTTAAGCATTTAATAACGCCTTCGTTAACGGTTGCAACGCTTTGGTTGCTAGATTCCCAAACTAAATACTTAAGGAAATCTTTGTTTTCGTCTACCGTAGAATCCTTTGTGGAAAGATACTTTGTAAGATCAACTACGTCCCCTTCGTAAACGGTGATCATAGGAAGATCTATAGAATCGGGGTTGCCGTCTTTAGTGAATTTAAAATCGCCTTTAGTACCGGGAAGTTGGCAGATATAAAGGTTAGAGTTAAGCGCGTAATCATCTACCGCGAAAGATAAACCGCTTTGCATGATTGCATCAAAGCCTACGTCTTCAAGATAATCGGTAATTTCAAAACGAACTGTAACGTCCTGCCCTCTTTCGCCGTATAGCGGAATGGGGTTATCGGTAAGGAAGGTGTAACTTGAAGATGAAGTGAATAAAATGGGTTGAACGCTCATTGCATAGTGATTATCGTAAACGGTCATGTTTATGTAATAACGATCTTTTTTAAGCGTTTTATCGTACTCTTTATCGTAAGTTACTTCCTTTATAACGGGGGCTTCGTCATCCATATAGAAATCAAAACTGAAAGAATTTCTTGCGTTGTTCGTAGCACCGCCGTCGCCGTAATCTAACAAGCCGTTCATAGTAAATTCATACTGACGGTTGTTAACTAAACCTAAACGGTAATTGCTCAATCTTAAGTTTTCGTAGTTGGGGAATGCAATACCGCCGTAATAATGCGCCTTTTGCGCGTTATAGTCGATATGCGTCCAAATAACTTCTCCCGTCGTTTTATCTACTATTTGATAGTGCATTTCTTTCGCGCTACGAAGTAAACCTGCATATACGCAAGATAACCCGTCTATCGTGCCTAAAACGTTAGACATCGCTATCTTTTCTTCACTTGCGGGAATTGCGTCGTAAGCATTTGTATCTACGTCGTAAAGATAACTGCCAAGGGGAATGATATAGTTGTAATAATAAGAGCCGTAAGGCGTGGTTGCGTAGTAGTCTGCTTTAAGTTTATCTTCTTCGTCTATTGCGCCGTTGTGAGCTTCACTTTCTACTTCGTAATGAGTTTTATCGAACATGGGCGCTTCCGTCCAGTCGCCGTAAAAGGCAAGGAAAGGAGCGTTTAAGTTTACGCCGTTTTCTGCTTTTGCAGTTAATTTAACGAATCCTTCTACGTACATACCGTAGGGGAAAGAAGTATCGATATAATTTTTATCTTCTTCAGAAAGAGTGTAAACGATTTTTACCTTTGCTTGTTTGCCTGCTTCAACCGTAAGCACGTTGCCCTGTAAACTTCCGCCAGAGATAACCTCGTATTTGTTGTTACCGCCTAACATATAAGACTTTTCTGCAACGAAATCTTTATCTGAAGTGGAAACGCTTTCTGTCATTGCAACGGTAGAAAGAAGATATTCTACGGGCGCGTTAGAAAGGTTTACTACGTTAAAACTCATGGTGTATACGCCTGTTCTTTCCGCGTCGTCGCCAAGTTCTAACTTAGTTCTATCTATCCCGTCTACCGTGATGTAAGCGGGCGTAGTCACAACCCCCTTTAAACTTGCAAGCCCCGCGCCTTGTTTTCTTGGCGAATAGGGATTGCCCTGCTCGTTAGATACGATAGTAGCCGTACTCATTAGCAGTTGGTTAGTTAATGTTGTTAACTGCTTGGGATTGTTTTCAAGTTCGGGGTATTTTTCCTTTAGGTGTTGGCGAATAAGAACGATTGCACCGCACATATTAGGCGAAGCCATTGATGTACCGCTTTGGTAATCGTAACCGCCACCTGGTAAAGCCGAATATATATCCCCGCCGTGAGCGGTGATTTCAGGTTTTAACTTAAGGTCGGGAGTAGGCCCCCAAGATGAGAAGTCACTCATAAAAGGACCTGCTTGGTTTGCATCTGCAATAAGCATAGTGCCCTTTGCTTTTGAAGCTAAAATAGTGCCGTCTTCCTTAGAAATAGATATGGTGGGAATATGGTCTGATTTACCCATAGACATAAGTATATCGCCTTCTACGTTGTTGTAAATAATACAAGCGATAGCGCCGGCGTTCTTTGCAAGTTGCGCCTTTTCTTCAAAGGTGTTGCCACCACGGCGAACAAGCGCGATTTTTCCTTTTACGTCTATAGAAGAATAGTTAACCTTTAAGCCCGTGCCGGGAACGGTTACGTATTCCAAGGTAGTTTGACCACCCGCTTCAATAGATAAATCTTCAAACAATTCCTTAAAGAAATCGTTTGCTTTACCGTTAATAGAGTTGGATTCGTTGAAGAAAATAACCTGTTCGTTATTAGCTACGATATATCTGCTCTTCTTACCGCTGATTGACGCAACCGATAAAGCCGCGGTATAGGTAGAAGGAGAGCCTACGGTAGCAGAGTCTGGATTAGTAACTTTGTTCGTGTTACCTTCAGCCCCGCCGTATGCAGAACTGTAATCGTTACTTGCCGCGGTTACAAGGCTTATGCCCGCTTCGTAGATTTTATCGTATACTTCGTTAATTCTGTTGCCGTCTTCTTCACGGGTAAAACCACAAGAAGAACCAAGCGACATATTTATTGCGTCTACCCCGATTAAAACCGCGTCTTCTAACGCGAGTAAAATATCGTCCGTAGTAGCGCCGGTATCAAGGTCGGGGAAAACCTTCATAAGAACTAATTGCGTATCTTTTGCAATACCGGTAATGGTATCATCTTGCCCGCCGATAATACCAGAAACGTGTGTTCCGTGTTCGCTATCGTAGGGGAATACGTCTGGATCTTTATCAGCATAGTCGTATGCAAAGGGAATTTTAGTACTATAAAATACGTCGCCTATTTCAAGCCCTTTGGTAAGTTGGCTTGCCCTACAGCCAACGTTAGATATTACATCTATAATATCCCTTTCGAAAAACATGGGAGTGGTGGGTTGATGAGCGAAAACCGAGTGGCTACAGTCAAACCCGCTATCTAATACGGCAACCGAAGTGTTGTTACCGGTGTAATCTACCCCCGTGGGTTTAAAAATACCCGTGGGATAAATATCAACGGCGTTTTCTATAGCGGAAACGTCCGTACTGCTTCCCTTTGTGGTTTGGGGAAGATTATACGTTTCACTCATAATAACCGCAGATATTTTAGCGTGGTTTTCAAGCGCTTGCATATCGCCGTACTTAATGGTTACGGCAACGGCGTTTAAAAGCAAATTATAGCTTGCGCTTACTTCTTGAATTAGCCCTTTTGCTTTAAGTTCGTTAACTAAAACCGTTTGTTTTGCTTCTATGTTTTTAGCGATTTTTTTGCCGACTTCTGAAGATGCGAACTCGCTTACGCTTGAATATGCGTAAGAATATTCGTTAAGATAGCGGTCTATAAGTGGCTCTTCGTTAAGATTAAGCATAACAACAACTTCGTCGCTATCTTTATAACCGCCGTTTTCGATAAGGTATTCCGCTTTTATGCGTGAAACCATATCTTCTTCTGAAAGTTTAAAATCGCTTTTTAAAATCTGCAATTTATTAGATTCGGTATCGGTGTTTTCTACTGCGGGCGCTGAAGTTAGACCGTTTGAATTCACAGCCCCTTCGTTTACCGTGCAGGCAACGACGCTAAACGCCATCATAAGAACCATTAATACCGATAAAATTCTTACTTTCGTCATAGTTTCTCCTTATTAACTCAACCAAAAATACATCAATACCGCCGCGACTGAAAAACAGGCAAGCACACCTATAAGAATGGGCAAATACGTTTCAAAAGCCGCCTTTATTGCAGCGCGCTTTTCTTTGCGACTAAGCCCTACGTTTTTTTCTTTCTTATTATAGTTTTCCGGCCCGACCAACTGTTCCATACTGTATATCGTATGACCGTCGTCTACATATTCGGGTTTACTCTTTCTTTTCTTTTTCTCCATATAAATCCTTCCGCTTTTCTTTTGCCCGCGCCTAGCGGGCAAAAGACTTTTTAGCGAAACGTTGTTTTACCTAAATAATGCGTTAATCGCCTTATATCAGGCTTTTTTAAAATCCTTATATAAATGACAAGCTACGAAATGCCCCTCTTTTGCCTCTACGTATTCAGGGGCGATTTCCTTACATTTTTCCATACACTCTGAACATCTTGTATGGAATTTACACCCCGCGGGGGGATTTGCGGGCGAAGGTATATCTCCGCTTAAAATAATTCTGTTCATCTTGCTATCGGGATCGGGAACGGGTACTGCAGAGAAAAGCGCTTTGGTGTAAGGATGTAAAGGCTCTGCAAAAATATCTTCGGTGCTACCCATTTCCATAACGTTACCAAGATACATTACCATAATGTTATCGGTTATGTATTTAACTACCGATAAATCGTGCGAGATGAATAGATAGGTTAAACCTAATTTGTTTTGTAAATCTTTAAGTAAGTTTATTATTTGCGCTTGAATAGAAACGTCTAAAGCCGAAACGGGTTCGTCGCAAATAACTAATTTTGGGTTTACCGCAAGAGCCCTTGCAATACAAATTCTTTGGCGCTGTCCGCCCGAAAATTCGTGGGGATAACGGTCGTACCAGTGGGGTTGAAGCCCGCACTTTTTCATAACTAAGCGAACGTGTTCGGCAACCTTTTCTTTAGGTACGATATTATGAACTTTAACTGCTTCCGCTATTATATTTCCTACCGTCATTCTGGGCGGTAAACTCGAATAGGGGTCTTGGAATATAAGTTGAATATCCGTTCTGTGTTTTCTTAGCTCTTTTTGGCTCATTTCGGTAATATCCATACCGTCGAATATTACTCTGCCGCCCGTTATATCGTGCAGGCGAAGTATCGTTCTGCCAAGAGTTGTTTTTCCGCAACCGGACTCGCCTACTATACCCAAAGTAGTACCGCGCTTTACTTTAAAAGAAATATCGTCTACCGCCTTTAAAAAGCGAATGGGTTTACCTAATAAAGTGGTTTCTATAGGGAAATGCTTTTTTAAATTTTGCACTTCTAAAATAACGTCTTCTCTATTTTCTACCGCGTTTTGTTGTTCGGGCGCATCCATTACGTATTCGTTATTTAAAATATCACTCATCGTCGCCCTCCTTTGCGTATAGCCAGCAAGCAACGCTGTGCGTATCGCTAACCTTTATTTCGCAAGGATATTTGCCACTACACTTTTCGTTACATCTGTTGCATCTATTTTTGAAATAACAGCTATCAGGTAAATTTATGGGGTTAGGAACGTTGCCAGGTATAGAATATAGCGGTTCGTTCTTTTCTGAATTTATCATGGGTTTGCTTTTTTGCAATCCCAAAGTGTACGGATGTAAGGGGTTGTGGAAAATATCCCTAACGCTACCCCGTTCTATAACCTTACCCGCATACATAACCACAACTTCGTCTGCCATTTCGGCAATAACGCCAAGGTCGTGGGTGATAAGCATTACCGAACAGCCTTCCTTTTTTTGAATGTCTTTTAAAAGTTCCAAAATTTGGGCTTGAATAGTAACGTCTAAAGCGGTGGTAGGCTCGTCTGCGATAATGAGTTTTGGGTTACCAACTAAAGCCATCGCTATCATAACGCGTTGGCGCATACCGCCCGAAAGTTCGTGGGGGTAACTGTTGTAAACGTGTTCAGGCATAGAAATGCCTACTTTTTCTAAAAGTTCTATACTGCGCGCCTTTGCCGATTCTTTAGAAACTTCGGGGTTGTGTATAAAAGACACTTCGTCAAGTTGAAAACCGATGGTAAATACGGGGTTTAAACTTGTCATGGGTTCTTGGAATATCATAGTGATATCTTTACCGCGTATTTTATACATCTCTTGCGTGGGCATAACCGCTATATCGTAAGCGCGTTGATTACCGTTATTATCGCTACCGAGCGTTTCGCCGCCGTTAAAGCGGATTTGACCTTCTATAACCTGCCCCTGCGGTGCTTGAACTAGTTGCATTACCGATAAAGAAGTAACGCTTTTACCGCAACCGGATTCGCCAACTACCCCTACGATTTTATTCTTTGGAACGTCGAAAGAAACGCCGTTTACCGCCATAACCGTTCCGTTATCGGTAAAGAATACCGTTTTTAAATCTTCGATTTCCATTATATTTTCGGGGTTTTTCATAACTGAAGTATATTCGCTTTCCGCCTTTTGTTTGCGTTTTAAGCCTTCGTAATACTTCATCTGTTTGATATTGTGCTTAATAATTGCGCGACTTTCTTTAATAGTTACGTAAGAAGAATTCTTTTTATCTGCCATAATCTCGTTTTACTCCTTACTACTTCTTTGCTTTTGGGTCCATCGCATCGCGAAGCCCGTCGCCTATAAAGTTAAAGCCAAGAACGGCTATAACTATAAGTATACCCGCAGGTAACCACATATTTACGTGGTAGTTAAGAACTTGCGGATCGTTTGCGCTCGCTATCATAGTACCCCACGCAGCCTTGGGAAGCTGAACGCCAAGCCCTAAGTAACTCAAGGTAGATTCGTATAAGATTACACTACCTAAACCAAGCGTCATAGAAACGATAAGCTGTGGCATTACGTTGGGAATCAAGTGCTTAAATATCTTGCGCCAAGTGGGAAGCCCCATAACTTCGGTTGCCGTAATATATTCCTGTTCGCGAAGTGATAAAATTTGACCGCGAACAAGCCTTGCCGTACCGCTCCAACCAAATATGGTTATAATAACCATAAGTATGTAAATTCTTTGATCTGCTTCAACGTTCCAAGAATCTATAACAGCAGACGCGATTAACAGTATGGGAAGGGTGGGAATACAGTTGAAGATATCAACTATTCTCATTATAAGTTGATCTACCCATCTGCCGAAATAGCCCGCTATACCGCCGAGTAAAACGCCTAACAAGGTTTCTAAAATTACTACAATAAAACCTATGGTAAGCGAAATTCTACCGCCGTACATCAAACGAACGAATACGTCCATACCCTTTTCGTCCGTACCAAGTAAATGGTTAGCAGAAGGGGGTGCGTACTGGTTTATAGTATTAACCGTTTCTATAACTTCGGTAACGGTGATTTCTTCGCCCGCGTCGTTTACGTAGGTATATTCGGTGTAATGCTGTTCAACGAATTCGCCCCTATCTACGCTCGCTTCTCCCCAAAGGTTATAAACAACCGGACCAAGGAAAGAGAATAAGAATAAAAATAGGATCATTACAAGCCCTACTATAGAAAGTTTACTGCGGAAAAATCTTCTAAAAACGAGCTGAATAGGGCTCATTTCTTTATAAGTTTGCTGTTCTTCTACCATTTCTGCGCCCGTAGAGCCGTTATTTTGAATAACTTCTTCTTGTTTTACGTCAGGCGTAATTTTTAAATTTTCATTATCCATATCACACCTACTTTCCAAGTTTAACTCTGGGGTCTACGATAGAATACATGATATCAGAAAAGAGCGTGCCTATAACGGTAAGTATAGCAAGGAACATGTTATACCCCATTACGAAAGGAATATCACCTTCGCGAAGGGCTTGGTAGGCAAGACGACCGATACCGTCTATTCCGAATACCTGTTCGGTTATCATCATACCGCCGAACAGCGATGGTAAAATACCTGCAAGCAAGGTAGCCAAAGGAATCATAGTATTTCTAAAAGCATGGCGGTAAATAACCTTGTTTTCAGAAAGACCTTTTGCCCTTGCCGTTCTAATATAATCTGAATTAAGAACTTCTAACGTGTTAGTTCTGGTATAGCGCATAAGCCCGCCGATAGAAAGTATTACGCTTACCGTTACGGGTAGTATAAGGTGTTCGATTATATCCCCAAACTTTTCCATTCCGCCAGCAAAAGTTTCGGCATAGTCTTTACTTGCGTAAATTAAGCCGTTTGCAGGCAACCAACCAAGTTCAACAGAGAATACTTTTATCACTATTGCCGCAAAGAAATAGGTGGGAAGTGAAATACCTATCATCGTGAACACGGTAACGGTATAATCGCGAACGGAATACTGGTGCGTTGCGCTCGATATACCAAGGGGTATTGAAATTAAGAATTGAAGTATGGTTGCAACTACGGCAATAGCGAATGAAATCCACATATTTGACCCTATTACTTCTGCAACGGGTTTTTCATACTTAAACGATCTTCCTAAATCCCCTTGAATAAGTCTTGAAAACCATTTAAAATAACCGCCTATAACCCCTTTAAAAGAGTTATCTCCTATACCGTACATATTCTTAAACTGTTGAATTTGTTCTGGAGTTATAGCGCCGCTTTTCAGTTGTTCTGCATATTTCAAATCTATGTAATCGTTCGGCATTAAACGCACTAGCGTATAGATGATAAGAGATACGCCGAACAAAATAAAAATAGATATAAATAATCTTTTTAGAATGTATTTAAGCATTGCGTCATCATAACTTCCGCCACCGCTTTTTGGGCAAGCGGAAGTTATTTTCCTTTATTTTTTTTGCCGGTTTTTAGGCCCAAGCTTGCCCTACCGAAAGGTTTTACGCTATTTTAAGCGATAGCGTGTGAAGATCGCTGGTTAATCCCTTATAGGGTGAAAGTTCACTCTTGGTGGTAAAGGTGCTTTCGTCTATTTTGCTTGCGTTGTATGCAAATAAGTCGTCACGTTGATAGGTGGGAAGTTCTACCGCAAGTTCCATTACGATATCTAACGCCTGTGAGTAAAGAAGCGCTCTTCTTGCTTGGTCGTTAGTTTTTCTTGCGTCTTCAATGATTTCTGAAAGTTCTTCAACCAAACCTAATTCGTAATCGTATTTACCGCCTACGTTTGCCTTGATTTGCTTATAACCCCAGTTTAAAGTTGAAGTTGCGGTTGAATCGATATGGTATACTTGATACATATCGGGGTCAATAGTAGAGCCCCACGCAGCCGCCCATACGGTTAACGAACCTTCTGAAAGTTTCTTTAACGCGTTAGCGTCGGTAGTTACGTTGATAGAAAAGCCCGCTTGATTTAAAATTTCACTTGCGTGCCACATTGCGTTAAAGGCGGGGTGGTCGTCTTCTTCGCCTGCAATGGTAAAGGTATATTTAAGTTTATGGCTACCTTTTACGTAAATGCCGTCTGGTCCTTCGAAATAACCGGCATCTTCTACGAGTCTGCGAATAAATGCAATTTGTTCAGAAGCGGTTAGTTTTTCGCCTGCTTTTTTACCAAGTTCTTTAACGTAATCGTAAAAATCGGGGTTACCTTTTAATAAATCCGCGTCGGATGCGATTGCGTTGCCAACGTAGTTATAGTAAGGAACTATACCCTGCATACATTCGTAATCGTAAACCCAGCTAGAAAGAGACATAGGTCTGTGAATTGCGCTTGCAGTCGTCTTGTAATAGTTAACGCATTCTTGGGTATTGATTGCGTGCATTATTGCCTGACGTACTTTTATATCGGGCACTTTACCTGCGTTTACGCCTATATAACCGTAACCTGCGGTACGTATAGATTCGTAACCTATACCGTCTGAAGCCTTACCTTTAAGTTCGTTTATGGTTTCTACCTTTGCGTTGGGTTCTGCAAAGTCTATTTGACCGCTATAAAGGGTGTTTAACATTTGCGCTGAAGAAATTACTTGATAACGTATTTTCTTAATTTTTGCAGGGCCCATTACGTAGTAGGGATTTCTTTCAAAATAGATAACGCCTTGGCTATAAAAATCGCCTTCTTCAATGTTTTCAATACCCCCTGAAGCCTTGCTTGCCGCGTAAGGACCTGCGCCTACGGGAACTGATAATTTTGCGGGATCTTTAACTACGTTATCCATAAAACTTTGTGAAACGTATTCAACACCAAAGTTTTCTTCATAGTCGAATTTAGCGATTTGTTCTTCGTTAGAATAGTAATACATGGGTGCTACTGTGAAAGCGAAGTTCCAAATAGCCTTGGGGTCTACGTCGTTAATGGTAATAGATAATACTTCGTTATAACCTTCTTTTACCGTGCCGTCTGCTTCGTATTCGGGAACGCCGTATTCAACGCCGTTTACGGTTACCGCTTCTTTATGGTTTGCAAATTTAATGCCCGAAATGTTTTTATATTCACGGTTTGCGCCTTCGGTTTTAAAGTAATTTTCCATCTCTTGATTGTAAATGTAAGAGTTAAGGGTTACCGAAGTATTCCAGTACATTAAAACTTCGCTGATAGCGCCGGGGATTTTGTCTGCTAAAATAGTGTTAATAGCCTGCTCTTTCGTCCAAGTTCTATGTTCTTTATAGTCGTTTGCAAGAGTAGATTCTAACTTTCCGTCCTTTTTATTCCAAGAAATGTAACCTTCGTTATATAAGAACATTTCTACGTCGGTAGTGAAAAGATTTTCGTGTTTTTTACCGCTTTCGTCTGTAAAAATGGTATCTTGGTAACTATCGCGTGAGTTAGAATAGTCATTTTCTAATTCTTCTTTGAAAAGTTGTACTGCTTTAGTGTAGTCTGCAACTAAGTTTGCATAAGATTCTACGCCTGAATTATCTTGAAGATCTTTCAGTTCTGCCTTAAATTCGTCGTCAGTTAAAAATCTATCGCTGTTTTCGTCTAAAACTTCTTCACAAGCGTCTATTAAAGCGGTAATTCTCGCGCTTGCTTCAATTTGGAACTTAATACCAAAACTATCTTGTTCGGTTTCGGTATCAGCTTGCGTGCGGTATTCCTTTAAACCTACGATATCGGTTGAATAAATAGTGCTTGAACCGGTATATGCGGGGTCTAAGTAAACGTAAAGATTGAAAAGAACGTCTTTAATAGTAAGGGGCGAGCCGTTACTGAATTTTACGTTGTTTTTAAGCACGAAATAATAAGTTGTGGTTTGATCTACGTTTTCTGTGCCCTTAGGAACGATTTGAAGATCTTTGGTTACTACCGCTTCTTCGTCGCCCCATACGGGATTACCGCTTGAATCGTTTGAAATCATACCGATTTGGGTAAGACCTACTACGTTGCTATCTGCAGCAGCGGTGTTGAAGAAGGGGTTAAAAACCTTATCTACTTCTTGGCTTGAAAATACTAACGGATCGTTTTCGTTATTGTAAATAACGTCGTTGCCATTGTCGTTGGGTTTTGCAAAAGTGATGATAAGTACGGTTGCAACTATTACGACTGCTACGGCAGAAGCAATAATAGCAATCAGCGTTTTCTTTGCCATTTTTTGTGCCATTTTTCCTTTTTCTCCTGTTTTGTATATTTTCCTGTTTTTATTACCTAATCAATTAAGCTTGTTTTTCGTACGTTGCAGTAACGCCGTTTAAAACAAGGTTTTCTCCGCTTACCAAGAAGGGCGCGGCTTTTATTACAATAACGTCTAATTCTTCGCTTTTACCTTCGGGAAGTTTATTTACGGAATAAGTTCCGCTAAAGGTCACGTTTTCTACGGTTGCGTTTTTCGCGCTTATTCCTAAAGGAGCAAGATAAATTTTGTAAGTTGAATAAAGAGTCGTGCTGATTTCCACTTGAACGCCGGTAAAGTTTACGTTACTTATAACTGCTCCGTCTACGTTACCGAATAAACTTATGTATAAACTCTTCTTACTGTCATCTTCTATATCTTCCTTTAAGGCGTTTCTTGAAGGATCGTATTTTACTTTGAAGTTAGATACCGTATGCCCGTTACCTAAAAATTCATACTTGTAATTTTCAAAGTAAAGTTCTTCGCCCTGCATATCTATGTCGTTTAGAAGATATATGTTTTTCTTAGTTGCGCTCTTTAATTCCTTAGCGGTTGCAACCAAAGCAAAGTCGCCTTTTAGATATTCAACGAATACTTGAATAGTCAAACTTTCTTCTCCACCGGGATGCGCAAAGGAATAATCCCAGTCGTTACCGTTTTTATCTACGTACTTAAGGGGGGTATAAATACCATCTGACCTTTTCTTTGCAAATTTTGCGTAATCTTCAAAGGTTTCCCCTTGCGATACGGGGTAAGTACCAAGCACGATTACTTCGCCCTGTTCGCCGTAATAACAAACGTCGTATGCAAATGTTATGTTTTTTACCCATTTTGCGTAAAGGGTTAAATTCTTTTGGGAAAGTTTATCGCTGGAAAAATTCCATTTATCCGAATACTTAGCATCTTCGCCTTCGCCCGTTTTGGTCATGTACCACCCTTCGATATGATAACCCGCTTTTTCTATCTTCTTATCCGATAGAAGTTCTGGATCAGAAATTAAAGAAGGTTGATTTTCTTCAAAGGGATAATAATGAACGATATCTCTTGTAGTGTTTTGATAAATACCGCCTTCCAAACAAAATACTACCTTTACTTGACCTTCATACCCCGTTTCCGTGGTGCACGCACAGGCAAAAAGAATTAAAAAGGTTAGCAATATAAGTAGAGTTTTGCGCAGTGTGTTCTTACTCATTAAAAATTCTCCCATATAAATTAAAAAATTTTTATTTTTCATGCAATAAAATCGCTTTTTCGTTTATTAGTATTACGTATTACGGAATTTGCGGTTGCATAAGGTTTAGCAACGGCAATTTTGCTGTACCGCTTTTAAAAGCAGAAGAAGTAAAAAATAATCTTCCGTTTTACAAACGCAAGTGCTTCCAACTTTTTGCTGTAAGGTATTTTGCCTTACGGTTTTTTTATTGATGCTCTGTCACAACAAGTGACTGATAAAATACGCTTTATCTACGGCGTAATAGTTCGTTATTTATAAATTTTTATTATAGAATTTACACCAACTTCGTTGGATGACCTACGTACGGCAAGTACGCCTCCTTGCAAAAATTCATAAAATGCCTGACATCTCTTACTTGTATCTAAACCGTATTTTAGGCTTAATATAAGGTATCTTATTAATTTTAAAAAATCAGTCATTGTTTGTGACATCGCCTTTATTGATTAAAACTTAACGCAATAATCTTTAACGTAGTTAACATTCTTTTTTTCACGCATTTTTTAAAAATTCGTAAAAAGCGACACATACATTATATATTAACTTTGTAAAGATGTCAACACTTGAAATTGCGACTGAAGAAATAATATATTAAATTTTTTTATATTATCTATAATCTAAAATAATACTTTATATAATGAAGATAGACCCGATTACCTTTAAAAGGGTTAATTTTCGACACTCTTTCGCTAGCAAAAATATCTTTTTTTTACAAAAAAATAACTACTGTTTTTCGCATAGGCTTTTACTGATTACATCACCTTTCTTCGCAGGCTTTTGCACTGCAAAAAAATTTCTTTATTTTATGTGCTTTTCATAAAGCAATTTTTGCTCTAATTATAATAACCCTTTGCCGTTTTTACATAAAAGTTGGCTTATAGCACGATTATCGCCTATTTATATACTTTTTCAAACAAAGCGACACTAAGCGGAAAATAATTTAACAAAAAAACGCTAAGCAAAAAGTATGGAAAACTCTTTAAAACAGACTTTTTTAGATGCAATATTTTTATCGTTATCACCTATAAACATCTAGCAAAAAACATTAAAAAACCGACCTATAGTATGATTAATCGCACTTTTATTTTTTTAATTAGCAGTAGATCTTAAATTTTAAAACCTTTATTTAGTCGATTTTTTATTGATGATTATATAAACCGCTCGTCTGCTTTCGATACTTCTTTATTTTCTTCTATTTTTTAAAAAAACTACCCTATAGCACGATTATCGGCTATTTAATAGCAAAAAAGAGATTTGTTAGAACTACAAATCTCTTTTTGGTTTTTTGTTTATTTTATTATAAAAGAGTTCTTCTTACGATAGAATAGAATTTTTCTTTATCTACCGATACTGCCGTATGTATAGGATAAGATCCGTCAAACGGTGAGTCATAGCACTCTACCGCACCCCTTTTATCGGTTAAATTAACCTTGACGTATTTCTTTTTAAATGTGCAAACTTCATCAAAATAAGAAGCAATCGCCAAAGGATCGTGCATTACGCTTTTTTCAAAGCGGAAGGAATTAAACCATCTTTCAAACCAGTTCATAATTATTTTGTTATGGATAAGCGAAGAAGTTTTAAATTCTTGCAACATTCCTTCATCAAAAGAGCATTGCAAAGTAACGTCTAACCCAACGGCGTAAACAGGCAATCCAAAAGACCACACGATATTAGCAGCTTCTGGATCGCAGACTATATTCCACTCTGGAGCGTAGTTAGTAAACCACCCGCCCATTTGAACGATTTGACCTACCTTTTTCATGATCTGCGGGGCTTTTTGAATTGCCCTTGCGATATTAGTAAGTGGCCCTATAGGCATAATAACTAGATCTTTGCCGTATTTTTGCGCACATTCAATAATAAAATCTACAGCCCCTTCGCGCACGGGATAATTTTCACATTCCTTACCCCATTGACAGGTATGTGCATTTTCTAAATTATCTCCTTTTTCAAAACTAAACGGATGAACGTGTTCTTTTATGGGAAGCCTTTCCCCCGCGTAAACGGGAATTTCTTTACCTAACGCCTTTAAAAGATGTATTGCTTGTTGGGCTCTATCTAAAGTATTTCTGAATACCGTTGTTACCCCTACCACTTCTACTCCTTCCATTCTAGAAAGCAAGGCAAGGGCAAAAGCGTCGTCTATATCGTCACCGATATCCGTATCTATAATAATTTTTTTTAAAAGCATCTTTTTATCTCCTTTACGGTCGCCTACAACCGTGAAAGCAACCTGACTAAAACACCGCGGTTATAAACAAAACTTAAATGCGATTATAAAACTAGCAAAAACATTTAAGCCATCACTTATTTATAACACGAAAGTCATTATTAAAAGCTGTGTTTTTATGCGTTATTTATATTTTTAACACTCTTTCGCTTTATAAGTTGAGAAACTACCGTAGTGCTTGCCGTTTGCACTACTTCATTCCTATCGTGCATTTCCATCATCTTGACTATGCTCCTGCAACTTTCCTTAGCCAAATCGGCTATGGGTTGACGCATAGTCGTTAAAGGCACGTCTAAAAGGGAAGAATAAAAAATATCGTCGAACCCGATAAGTGAAAGGTCTTCGGGTATATTTATTCCCACTTCTTTAGCGTACTGAATAACCCCATAAGCCTGAACGTCGCTAAAGGCAAATATTGCGCTAACCTGCTTATTTAGCAGTTTTTCTGCGCCGAGCCTGCCCGATTCAAGATCATACTTGCTAACGTAAACTAAACTTTCGTCAAAAGGCAAATCACTCTCTTTTAACGCTTGTTTTGCTCCCTTTAAACGATTTTCGCTACTGTTTAAAACAAGCGGACCGGTTATTAGCCCTATATTTTTATGGCCGTTTTCAATAAGGTGTTTAACGGCTATATACCCGCTATACTCGTTATCTACCGAAACTTTGGGATAATCGCCCGAAAGATATCTATCTAAAAACAGGTAGGGAACGCCGGTCTGCTCTAAAGCATCCGTAAAATTTTTTTTATTTTGCTCTTCTAAAGACTCTGCACCCGGCGCTATCAATATACCGTCTACCTTTCTACCCGACAAGAAGTTCAAATAACGCACGTCACTTTCGGCGCGGTCTTCGCTGTTACATAAAATAACGTCGTAGCCGTAGGAGTTTAATTCCAGTTGAATATAGCGTACAAGTTCGGCAAAGAACTGATTGGAAACGTCAGGTAAAATTATCCCCACAATATTACTTTTTCTAGTCACCATAGTCCTTGCACTTACGTTTGGCTTATAATTCAACTTCTTAACCGCGTTAAAAATACGCTGTTGTGTGGTAAGCGGAATGCATTCTCCTTTACCGTTTAGCACGATAGACACCGCTGAAATGGAACATTTTGCTTCATTAGCAACTTCCCTTATGGTTATTTGCTTTCTTTTTTTCTGCGTTTTTTCAAGAGTTCCTTTGTTTATTTCACCCTGTTTTTTACGTCCCATATTTACACAATTACTTCCTTTCTGTAGGGAATGGATTGTTGCGCGCCCCTTCTGGTTACAGTAATAGAAGACGCTTTGCTTGCAAAAGTCATTGCGCTTTGTATGCTCATTCCTTCGCTTAATCCCGTTACGAGCGCGCCCACGAAAGTATCGCCCGCAGCGGTAGTATCTATCGCTTCAACTTTAAAACTGTTTACTTTGACGTAACCTTCTTCACCTACGTATACCGAGCCTTGCGTACCCATCGTTATTATTACGTTTTTAACACCGAAATTCTTTAAAGCGTTTGCACATTCTTTTGCGCTTTGCTCCTCTTCGGGATAAATATCAGTATAAAATTTGGCTTCGGACTGGTTGGGAATAAAATAATCGCAATTAGGCAAAATTCCAGGAAGAAGTTTTGCCGCGGGAGCGGGATTTAACACGGTTACCATGCCCTTTTCTTTACCCTTTTCAAGCGCGTATTTAACGCTTTCTTGGGGGATTTCAAGTTGGCAAACCAAATAGTCGCCACTATTAGCACTTTCAAGCGCGCTATCAATAATTTCCGCGTTTACTTTACCGTTTGCGCCCGCATCTAAAATAATTCTGTTATCGCCATCTACAACGACGATAACGGCAATTCCGCTTGATACGCCTTGAACTTTAGGAACGTATTTAGTGTTTACGCCATAGCCCGAAAGGGTGTTTTTAAGTTCGTCGCCAAAAGCTTCGCCAACGCATCCTACCATATACGCGTTTCCGCCAAGTTTGCCGATTGCCGTTGCCTGATTTGCGCCTTTTCCACCGGGATTAGTCATAAAATCGCTACCGCTTATAGTTTCGCCGTTAGCAGGCGCATAAGGAGCTTTTATAACTAAATCCATATTCAAACTACCTATTACAAATATTTTCATAATTCCTTCTTTGCGCAATATAGTATGCGCTTAGTAAAACGTTTTAGTAATAAAATTATACCATATAAAAAAAGAGTTGTCAACGTCCTTTTAATTTTTTAAAAAAATTCGCAATATAACTTGCGCCCGACGTATAAAAACCACATAAGAACGCCCACGCCCCACAAAAATTATTTTTTTAGTAAAACAAACTCTGTGATAGTTTAATGAAATATATCGCTAATTTACTTAAAATTTTTTCATAACCCTCTTTTTTGTTGCAAAAACGTACTCGCTTTGATATACTGATAAATAGAATAAAAAATAGCGCTAAAAGGCAAAAGCGCGTAAAAGGAAAAAGGAAGGTAAATTATGCAAACTAAACAACTTGCAGTAAACGCTATAAGAGTTTTATCATCCGAATGTATAGATAGGGTTAATTCGGGACACCCCGGAATTGCGCTCGGAGCAGCACCCCTTGCGTACACTTTATTTGCAGATCATTTAATATTTAATCCCAAAAACCCCAAATTTGATAATAGAGATAGATTTATTCTTTCTGCAGGGCACGGCTCTGCTTTATACTACGTTCTTCTTCACGTGTTTGGCTATAACGTAACGATTGAAGATTTAAAGAATTTTAGAAGAACGGATAGCATAACCCCCGGCCACCCTGAAGCGGGCGTTACTCCCGGCATAGAAGTTTCTACCGGGCCTTTAGGTCAAGGCATTGCAAACGCCGTTGGTATGGCTATTGCAGAACGCAAACTTTCGGCTCATTTTAACCGCGAAAATTATAACGTAGTAGATCATTACACCTACGCTTTATGTGGCGACGGTTGTATGCAAGAAGGCATCGAATATGAAGCCGCTTCTCTTGCAGGCACGCTGAAATTAAACAAACTTATCGTTATTTACGATAAAAATAACATAACAATTGAAGGAAACACAAATCTTGCGTTCACCGAAGACGTTGGCGCAAGACATATCGCGCAAGGCTGGAAAGTTATTAACGTAAAAGACGGAACGGATTTAAACGAAGTAAGTCGCGCAATCGCAAAGGCTAAAAAGGAAAAAGAAAAACCCGTTTTAATTATTTGCAACACCAAAATCGGGCACGGCTCGCCTTGGGAAGACTCGGAAAAAGTTCACGGAACGCCACTTGGAGAAAAGAACACCCAAGCGCTTAAAGAAAACTTGGGCTATAACTACCCTGAATTTACTTTACCCGAAGAAATCAGACCTTTAATCAACAAGGCCATCAATAAGGGAAAACGCGCAGAAAAGAAATGGAAACAACTTTTAAGCGCTTACGAACTGAAATATCCTGAACTAGCAAAAGAATACCGCGAATGGATGAGCGGTAAAGTAGCGCACGTTGAATACGACGAATTTTTAAAAGGCTTTAATAAACCAGAAGCAACCAGATCTTCAGGCTATAACTCACTTAACTACTTAGCGGACTTTATTCCCAACCTATTCGGCGGTAGCGCAGACTTAGGACCTTCTAATAAAACGGTTATGAAAAACAGAAGTTGGTTCTCTGCTGAAAACCCAGATGGATCTAACGTTCACTACGGTATAAGAGAACACGCTATGGCGGCAATTTCTAACGGTATCGCTATGCACGGCGGATTGATTCCGTACTGCTCTACCTTCTTCGTATTCTCTGACTATATGAAGAACTCCATAAGACTTTCCGCCCTTATGAACGCGCGCGTAATTTACGTTTTAACCCACGATAGCATAGGCGTTGGCGAAGACGGACCCACTCACCAACCCGTTGAACACTTGGCTGCCCTTCGCTCTATCCCCGAAATAAACGTATATCGCCCCGCAGACGCAACCGAAACTTTCCATTCTTGGCTTCGTGCCGTTAATACGGATGGACCAAGTGCTCTTATTTTATCAAGACAAAACCTAACTCAATCAGGTCTATCAAACGAATCTTGCTCAAAGGGTGGCTACGTAATCTCTCCTGGTAAAAAACGCACACCCAACTGCATACTTATCGCAACGGGTAGCGAAGTTGAACTTTGCTTAAAGGCGCAAACAGCACTTTGGGAAGAAGGTATAGACGCTCGCGTTGTATCTATGCCCTGTATGGAACTTTACGAAAAACAATCTACAAAATACAAAGAAAGCGTTATCCCCGAAAAAGTTACCGCAAGAGTTTGCGTAGAAGCCGGAACTTCTGCATACTGGCATAAATACGCAACGGATAACGGCAAAATCATTTGTATAGAAGAATTTGGTAAATCTGGCGACGCAAACGAACTTTTCAAAATTTACGGCTTTACCGTAGAAAACGTTTGCAATATGGCTAAAGAAAGCATTAAAAATTCAAGCAAAAACTGATTAAATATATAAAAAGTGTGCCTATAAGTCGATTAACGGCAAGTTCGTCGCTTATAGGCAATTTTTTTAGAAGGGTTTTTGTTCTTTCTTTTAATAGGACTGTTAACGCAACTTGAAGTTATCTGCTTAACTTTTTATAATAACACAAAAAAACGCCCTATAGCGCGATTAACGGCACTTTTAGACTTTTTAACACTTATTTTATGTTTTGGTGATATAATGAAAAACGTTTTTATTTCAAGCACCTTTAAAGATATGCAACGCGAACGCGATTTGCTTAATACCAAAGTTCTTCCCCTATTAAACGAAGAAGCGCGTGAAAACGGGGATGAAGTTTTTTTATGCGATTTAAGATGGGGAATAAACACCGCAAACCAAACCGAACAGGATGCAAACGTAAAAATTCTTTCTACTTGCCTTGGTGAAATAGATAATTGCAGGCCTTATATGATAGTTTTTTTGGGCGAGCGTTACGGTTGGATTCCCAGCGAAAAATTAATGCGTTATACCGTTACAAACAACTCGAAATTAACCCTTAAAGACTATAACTTAAGCGTTACAGCATTAGAAATTGAATACGGCGCTTTTTATGATGAAAAACAACTTGAAAGAACACTTTTCTATTTTAGAAATACGGTAGGCAACTGCCCTGAATATTTTTCTGAAAAAGATAGCAAATCAAAACAAAAACTAATAAATCTGAAAGAGCGCATTAAAAACACCAAGGGCGCTTTGGTTTACGAATATACCGTGGACTTTACAAGCGAAAACAGTTTAGAAGAAAGTTACTTAAGTCTTGAAAACTCTCTACGCGAAAATCTTATAAACTTATTCAAACCCAGCTGGGAAAAATTTAAAAATCTCACACCCTATTCGCGTGAAGTTATATCCCATTTAAATTACGCCATGCTTACGGCAGAAAAGTGCTACGATGGGGTTATAAAAAGCGAAATGGTCAATTTTTTTATAGAACGTGGGCTAAAATTTATGCCAGTTTGCTCTTCAAGCGGGCAAGGAACAACCACCGCGCTTTGCAAACTTGCAACTAAAAGAATGCAACGTGGCATAACTGTACTTCCTATATTTTGCGGTGTTACCAAAAACAGTTGCGACGAGCACAGTATAGCAAAAACCATCGCTTTATTTTTAGGCCAGCAACTACAAATACAAAACGAACAAACTTTGCGCTTTATAGCTAAAAGCGAAAGTCCTGTTTGCGTTATTAAAGAATATTTACACAAATGCGCGAGTTTAAATTATAAAATAGAAATTATAGTAGACGGGGCTGACTTACTTAACTGCACTAACATAAGTGAACTTTCTTTCTTTTTACCAAACGACATTCCCGATAATTTCACTTTTATTTTTAGCGCTAGTAAGGCAGACTTTTTTAACTGCCCTTACCATAAACTTATAAGCGTAACAGAATGCGCCGATTATTTTAGCGCAGTAAATATAATCAATAAAATGCTCGCAAGCACCCGCAAAGAAATAGACGAACGAGTTTTAAAGGAAATATTTTATAAAAGCGGATCGCACAGCCCCTTATATTTGCAAATGATTTTAAAAAGACTTTCGCTTATGGAAAGGGAAGATTACGAAATAATAAATCAACTTGGCGGAGATATTAACGCAATATCTAATAGGCAAATTCAAATTATTAGAAACTGCCCCGATACACTTGTTGATTTATGCGTTCAAATCGCAAACAAAGCGGGAAAACTTATTAATGAAAAACTTTGTGATTTTGCATTTAAACTCATTGCCCTTTCTAAATACGGCGTTAGTGAAAAACAACTTATGCAAATAGCGCAAAAAAACAACCTCCCTTGGGATAGCCTTGATTTTAAAACCTTTATACAATATCTAAACGGCATAATCTATATGGCTGAAGGCGGAGTTTATAAAATGCTTTACCCAAGTTTAGTCTTTAAGGTAGATAATCAGGAGTTTTACTATAAAGCGCTTGCAAATTGTGTATACGATCAAGATTTATCGGGCGATTTATTAAAATCTTTTATTTACTGGGCGATAAAGGGAAAATGCTATAAAGAATATTTGACTTTGCTTCTTTGCGATTACGTAGAACAAAAAGAACTCGCTCAAAAAACCGCGAACGAAATTATAAGCGCTAGCCGTGAAGAAGAATATAGCAACCTGCAAGAAAGTTGGATAGAAGGAATTTTGCAAACTATAAAGGATAAAAATGAAAAAGATGCTTTTTATAACTTTTTTGTAAAACCCCTTAATAACGCCTTCAACGGAAATCGCGTGCAATGGCGAAAAATGGCATACCTTGCCTTTAAAAAAGACTGGAATAAAGTTAACAAATACGAAACCCACAAGGATGAAAAATCGCACTTAAAAGAAATTGAATCTTATTTAGAAGAGATTTACAACCTTAAAGATCAATGGAAAAAGAATGAAAATCTACTACTTTATAAACCTAGAAAAGAACGGCTAATAATAGAAAACGAAAGAAAAAATCAAATTGTTATAGACGATAAAACCTTTTACTTTTTTAACGTTCCTACCAAAAAAGACTGCGCTTTATATTTGATGTGCAACGAATACGTTTTGCTTACCTTTTTGCGCTCCTCTGTGGGCGACCATTGTACCTATGATATCAGTTACGACGCAGGCACGAAAACGCTTACCATTAAAGAAGCGGATTTTTGCCATTACGATATAGAAACAGTAGTTACAACTTTTACTTTCTACGACTTAGATAAAAAGATAGAAGATATAAAATACACTTCTTTCAAAGAAGATTTTCGCGGAAACAAAACATTGCCGATTTTCTTCCCCATAAAAAACTGATAAAAAACAACAAAAACCCGCCTATGGGTCGATTATCTCATTATTTAAACAAATAAAAAAGTGGAATTAACGTCGTTAACTCCACTTTATTTTTTATATTTTAGAAAATAACACACCAGCCTGCCAATCGTTTAACTTATCTATGTATTCGTTAAACTTTTCATATTCGCGCGCGCTTTTTATTTCGGCTTTATCTATAAACTCTACTTGATGGTGTAAATCTTCATAAAGTTTAATAGTTAAGCCCTTAGAACGACAAACGCCAAAAGCAATATCGCAAGAATAATCTTCAAACATCTTAACGGCGTTTGCAATATCTTTATCGTAATCCCCGTCTGAATAAATACCGATTTTCTTTTTTCCCGTTTTTATAACAACGGCTATTTTTTGCGTTTCGATATCGACGTTTTCAATTCTTCTTTGCTTTCTTTCTTGCGCAATTTGCTTTTTAATTTTTGCAAAATTTAACCCCTCTTCTTCAGAATGAATTATTTGCGCTTTTTCATCATTTTTAGATATTAAACAAGCTAGTTGTTTTAAACAGGTGGTTTTACCCCTTTCTGCATTTCCCTTTAACACGTAAATCTTCATAATTTTTCTCCTTTACGGCGTTTTAAAAAAATTATTTTCTTCAAAAAGCACCCTATAGATTGATTATCGCAGTTTTTACACCTTTTGTCAAGCGCTTTTTAAATTCTTTGCAAAATTTCTTCTTCATCATAAAAAGATTATTTAATCTTTAAAAAATGTTTTATTTTTTAACCATATGATAACATAACAGATTTTCTTCTTTTCCCGAAAATCCATAATATTTGCTTTCAATTTCAAAACCACACCTTTTATATAATCTTATCGCGGATGAATTATCTGCAACAACGTCAAGATGCACTATTTCTTTTGGAATTTGGCTCAAATAAAAATTAACAAGATTTTCGCCTATTCCTTGATGCCTAAAATCGCTATCGATACAAACATTTGTAATATTGTACCCCGAAAGAGAAAGAGATTCGTTAATAAGCGGAATAAAATAACCATTATTCGTCAATTCTAATCGCCTATGCTCTTTATCTGAAAGATTTAAATTTTCAATAAAAGTCAATTTCGTTCCGCAACATACGCCACAAAGCATTCCTATAATTTTTTCATTATGCAAAGCAACAAATATATTATCGTAATAAAATAAATTTGTTTTTTCTTTTATACAATGACTTATCAATCTAATAAAGAATGGATCTGCATAATCATCACACATATTAGGATAGATAAATGGATCAGTCATATATACGTACTTAGCTATAGCGGTAACATCATCACTTGCGCAAGCCTTACGATAAGTAAAATTATTTTTCTTCATAGTTTTTTATTAACCGATGATATTTTTTGATGATTGAAATATTTGGAAGTGGATCAAAATTACAAGTATATATCTTACCAAAAACCTTATTATTGCAAACGTATGTAAAGCCGAGCCTTTTAACCAAGGCTTCAACTTCTTTACCAAAAACATTAATGCACCAATGTTTAAAGAATATTCCATGTTCTGAATATTCCTCTATCTGTTTAAAGAAACTATCTATTATAAGATTATAATTTTCCATATTTCTATATTCCGGTAGAAGTGAAAAAGTTAAAATATATCCATTGTACTCTCCAGGAAAACATATAAGTTCTGTATTTTCTCCTGAAATATCAGATTCTAACAATTCTCCTCTTTTCGCATCTTCGTATGCCTCGTTTGTTAAAGCAACGATAGACCAATCCCCTACTATTTTCTTTTCGTTATTGATTAAATATTGAAAGGTATCACTATTATCACGCAAAAAATCTTCCCATTGTTCGGCAGTACCTTCATTATTTTCATCTATACCGTTACAGTTTATATAATCGTTTTCAACTAACTGAGTTGCAATCTTAGAAGCAGTATATCCCATATCTATCAATTCTTTAAACTTGACCATTCTGCAAGAATCTTCTTTTTTATCTATCTGCTTTTCTATATCATTTTGTTTAGAATTATTATCAAGACTTGCTTTGAGCAATCCCTGCCGTTTTATGGTCTCCACTAATTGATTTATGTGTGCTTCAATCGGCGGTGTTATAGCGTCTAGCCAATGCGTTTTTCCTATGTAATATTCAAAATTATCATTAAGTTGCGAGCTATCTATTTTAAAAGGAATTATAACGATTCCATTATTTACTGCGGAATTTATCTCATTTAGCACTTGTGGCGATTCCATACTATTGTTAGAAAGAACCACTACCATAAAATCAGAATTTTTAATAGCTCGAACAATAGAACTAGCATAATTAGCACCCGGCATTGAATCGCGATAATCTATCCAGCATTTTATATTGTTTTTTTCAAGAATAGCAACAATCATATTAGCATACTGCTGATCCATGCGTGAATACGAAATCATTACGTTATACATTTTCGCCCTCTTTTTGTTTTTTATTTTTTTGCGTTATAATAATGCCATTACAAATCAATATATTAAACGATTATAATAAGAAAATGAAATGATAAAAAATCTATCATTTTAACATTATACTACGATAAATCTTAGTCTCTAGTTAGAAATCATCAGCAACCATTCAAAGTAATAGTTCGATGTCTTTGCATAAAAGTTGGTCTATAGCGCGATTATCGCGTATTTTGTGTTTTTTAAGACTTGTTTTTATCGCATTTAAAAGGCGCAAAAAAGTCCTTTTCTTCGTATTCGGGAATGTTTTTTGAAATAAAATGCAAGCCGTATTTTATTAGTTCTTCTTCTCCTGGATTTCCCGTATCTAAACTTTTAAAAGCGATTGCGGATAATGGATGTTTAAGGATTATTTGCGCAACGGCACGCCTATCGTTAGAATATTCATCCATTAAACTATGAGCGTAACGAGCAAGTTTGTTTGCAGTTTTTTTAAGTTCCGCAAGATGATATTCGTAAAACTTAATTACGGGGATTATATCTGGGCACTTATCGAAAACAGACTGCATTTTATCGCTTTCGTATAAAATAACGTTTAAGCAGTCGTCCTTTTTAAGTTCAGTCATGCTTCTTACTTTGTGCATCATCACGTAATCTGGGGATTTAATTTTTACGCGGTTGTAATATTTATCTACAACTACAAATCCTTCCTTTTCCACTTCGGTGCTATTTGCGTTTTGAGCGTTAAGTTCTACCGCAGCGTTAATACATTCGTTTAAAGAGCCTAAACTGTAAATTTTGGGTTTTTTAACACCTATATCCACTTCAAATTCTTTACCGGTTAGATTGTTGCGCGTTCCCAAATGATAAAGCGACGTCCCTTTATAATCTATAACCACGCGCGTTTCACGGCTTACAAGTTCAAAAATATACGTACAATTTTTATCTAATTTATCAAAGGGAATATCGCCGTAATTACTTGCCCTGCGGATAATCCCGCCATAAGTTACACCTACCATTCCGTCTACCGTAGCGCTTTCGGCGCGAATTGTTCCGTTAGTGGAAAACTGCCAGTCTTGCTTTTGACTATCGTACCATAATTTTATAATAGATCCGTCTACTTTCTCAAGCACGCGCGCGCTATCCCAGTCTATTTTATCGGCATACCCTTCGTTATAATTACCGAACTTTCTAAACGGCCAACAAACAACTTCTTTTTTACAAAAATCAATTATTATTCCGCGTGCCTCTTGTACTATAGGATCGTGAAAATTACACGTAACGTTGTAATTGAAAATAGCATACGTACCATCTTTTTTTATACGTAGGTCGTAATCTTTGTGTAATATTTGCTCCCAGTTACCCGGGTTTTTTTCTATAAATTTACATATCATAGAATTATCGTTCATATTACTCCTTGTGCGCTAAACAATCTGCCTTATTAAGGGCGCGAACGTCATCTATAAAAGATTTTCCATAGCGAGAAATATCCTTTTCTACGGCATTTTCAGATCGACTCCAGACGTTTAAAGGACGCATGTGAAAGTTAATTATATTCGTTTGATATAATATACTATCAAACTGCTCTTTAGTTAAATTTTTACCACAACAAAATTCCGTTAAATATAAGTACGCGCCAAAATTTTCATGCCCGTAAAAATGAGCAACTTCGGTAATTTCACCGCGAGAATTTTCAAAGGTTTTCGTGTAAAACTTACCTACGTCGTGATAATAGCACACTCTCACAAGGTAATCGGGGTAACCGTTAGTTATCGCGTAATCTCTTGCCGAACACAAATGGCCGTATAACGTTAAATTATGATGTGGATTATCTTGCGAAAAATCTACAGTTTCTTCAAAGGGAAACAAATAGCGAGTATCGTCTATCACGGGAATTATTTCGCTAAAGCCTTCCCAGTAATAGGGGCATTCAAAACTCTTTATCAGTTTGCGCATTTCTTTTAACGGCACGTAGGCATTTCCTTCGCGTTTTTTGTTACGGCTTGAACATACTTCAATAGACGTAATAAATAACACACATTTTACTTCGCACCCTATTTTTCGAAAATCACGGATAAAAACCTTTCTTTTCTTTCTGTTTAAATTAGTTGCATCCACCACAACCGAAACACCCTTTTTAACTTCGATAAGAGCATTCTTTTTAATAAAATCAAAGACGTTTGCATTAAGGTTGCTAAAAAACTTTTCCCCTTTAATGGGAGTGTTATCTACTATTTGAGCGCGAATCACATCTGAAGAAAGCACTTTGTAACCGCTTTCTTCATATTTTTTTGCGGTGGTACTCTTTCCACTTGCAGGTATCCCCACAAACATTATAAGTTCACCAAGCCTTTTTTCGTTTAACGATTCACACATAGTTAATTTAGCGCGCTCCTTTCTGCTTATGTTTTTATTATACATAAATAATCCACTCTTGTCAAGCACTAATAATTCCTTTGCATATTAAAAAAACAACAAAACCGCGCTATAACGCGATTATCGGCACTTTATAAATTTAAAAAACACAAATAAAAAACCTTACCAAAAAGAGAATCGGCAAGGCTTTTTATTATATTTATTTTGTGGAGTAAGGATTAGTATTTTTTACGTTGAGCAAAAAACATTATTTTTATTCTTCATCAAAAGCGTCTTTAGAAAGACCGCAAACGGGGCAAACCCAATCTTCGGGAACTTTTTCCCAAGGAGTACCGGGAGCAACGCCATTATCAATATCGCCTTTTTCAGGATCATAAGTATATCCGCAAGGACAAACGTATTTTTTCATAATATCACCTTTAATAATAATTAATCAGTTTATAAAATTTAGTTAATCGCTTTATAGCCCCACTTTTTACTTTTTAGAAAAGTAACGAGCAAGTAAACCTTCAAATGCTTTACCGTGACGTGCTTCGTCGCGAGCCATTTCGTGAACGGTATCGTGAATAGCATCTAAACCTAATTCTTTAGCGCGTTTAGCAAGTTCAAATTTACCAAGTGTTGCGCCGTTTTCTGCATCAACTCTCATTTCAAGGTTGGTCTTGGTAGAATCGGTAACAACTTCACCTAAAAGTTCAGCGAATTTTGCAGCGTGTTCTGCTTCTTCCCAAGCAGCTTTTTCCCAGTATAAACCGATTTCGGGATAACCTTCACGGTGAGCAACTCTTGCCATAGCAAGATACATACCAACTTCGGTACATTCGCCGTTAAAGTTCATTCTTAAACCTTCTATAATTTCTTGATCTACACCCTTAGCAACACCAACGATATGTTCAGCAGCCCAAACCTTTTCGCCTGCTTGTTCTGTAAACTTTGAAGCGGGTGCTTTGCATTGAGGGCAAAATTCAGGTGCGTTTTCGCCTTCGTGAGTGTAACCACAGATGTTGCATACAAATTTTTTCATAATCTTTTCTCCTAAAATTTAAATTCTTTTATTTTAAGGGCTATTGATTGCCCATATAACCAAATTAATCAGTACAATTTTTACAATTACCGTAATAAACGCAACTTTCACGCGAAATCGTGAAGCCGTTTTGCAACAACTCATACGGTTCTTCAACCGGAGTTGGCATAAGATCGTAAATTTTACCGCACTTATTACAAATGAAATGACGGTGATTGTTTACGCAACCGTCGTAATGAATTTTTTTATCGGCAGTTTCTAAAGCCATCGCTTGCCCACTATCACACAAAAACTTTAAATTGCGGTAAACCGTGCCAAGGCTTATTGTGGGATCTTGCAATCTTGCTTGTTCATAAATCCATTCTGCGGTAGGATGAGAACAAGTGCTTTTTAACACTTCGCTTATTAAATCGCGTTGTTTTGATCTACGTACTTGCATTGTTTTCCCTTATTAGTAATGATTACTGTTATTATTATAATCAAAACAAAACTATTTGTCAACAATTTTTACAAACTTTTTTAAATTTTTTTAAAATTTTTTTCTATAAAAAACATCTGCCCCGTAGGACATATTTATATATACGCGCGCGCATGTTAACTTATTATTATATATTAGGCTTAAAAAATAAAAAACGCCGATAAAAAAGGGAGTGTCCCATAGGGATTTTTTAAAACATTATAAAAGAGTAGCAAAATTTTTGCTACTCTTTACTTTTCGTATAACAAAACACACAACTTAACTTTGTTATGTATAGTGTGCTACACTTAACCTCGTTGAGCCGTAATAATATATGCGTTATCTATTTCTTTTATTTTGCTTTTAACAAACCTTAAAGTCGTCAACGTTTTGAAAATATAGGTAGGATTGTCCGGATAAACCTCAATTCTGCTGTATCCCGTATCGATAAAATTTTGTTGATTTTTGTCTACTGATAAAACAAATATACCGTTATTTTTTAATAAGTTGAAAACATTGATTAACGCCTTTTCTTTGTCTTTGATATGCATAAATGTTAACGTGGAAAAAATTACGTCATACTTTTCAGTATCTTTGTATTTAAGAAAATCTTCATTAATAAAAGAAGCATTATTAAAATCCTTAAAATGATTTCTTGCTACATCTACTGTTTTTGAAGAAATATCTATTCCCACGTATTTTTTACATTGTTTAATAATTTTTTTAGCAATCCTTCCAGTGCCACAACCTATTTCTAATACCGTTTTATAGGCGTCTAGATTAAGTAGATTTATAAACTCTTTTCCATCCCACTTATCCATATAATCCGCCAACTCTTTACAATCTAAAACGGGATCGTTGCCATTTTCAATTAATAAATCGTAATGTCTAGAAATATTATTCATTTTTTTGCCCTTAACGTTTTACACGAAGAAATTAACATTTTTCGTATTGCACCACAGTCATTATTAGTTTTTTTTTATATTGATTTTCTTCTAAATAGCCTGTTTTAAATAATAGTTCTAGCCAATATTCACTTTCAAAACATTCTTTCAGCGCTATTTCAAATTTAGAAATAAAGTCAGCCGTTCCTTGTGCGTATTGCGCTTCGTGGATATTTGCGCCTATACTTGTTCCCGAACGTAAAAGTTGATTAGTTAAAACATTTTCTTTATTGTTGGCTTTAATTCCTCTTGTGATGAATACAATGTTTTTAGCAAACTCTTTTGCTTTTTCTCTTAAAATGCTTTCACTCATAATTTTATTATACCATATTA
>JAZOCA010000089.1:0-6292 GCA_045596285.1 Christensenellaceae bacterium
GTCTTTACTTAGTTATTTATTTTTCTTACTCAAATAGCAATTATCTTCGTGAGAATTGATTATTCCAACCGCTTGAAGATATGAATAAATTATCGTACTACCAACGAATTTCATTCCTCTTTTAATCAAGTCTGCTGATATTTCATCAGAAAAATTTGAAGTAGTCTTGCCCGTTTCAACAAAAACGTTTTCGCCAGTAAATTTTTTCAAATAATTTGAAAAGCTACCAAACTCGTTTTGTATTTTAATAAATATATTAGCATTGTTTATAGATGCTTTAATTTTTAGTTTATTTCTAATAATCTTTTTATTTGATAACAATTCGTTAATCTTTTCATCACTATAACTAGCCACCTTATAAACGTCAAAGTTGTCAAACGCTAAACGAAAATCTTCACGCTTATTAAGAACACATTCCCAAGATAACCCCGCTTGAAAAGATTCTAAAAGTAGCATTTCAAAAAGATACTTATCATTTAGATTCAAAACGCCCCACTCTTCATCGTGATACTTAACGTACAAAGGATTATTAACGTTACACCAAAAACATCTAATTTTATCACTCATAAAATTCTACCGATAATTGTTTTACAAAAAGCTTTCTAATTTTAATTTTCTATCCATTTTGCATATAAATATATTCCCTCGTAAACATCATGGTTTTCATTATGCTCCAACACAATTTTTTTGCCAGTCACATCTACAGAAAAATCCCATTTGTTAAGACATTCCATTTCCTTATACCAACCATCAAAAATATATCCACCACGTAGTGGTTCGGGTGGAACAAAAGTAATAACACTTTCATCATAACTATCTACCCAATAATATCCATCATTAGGTGATCCATCATAATTATATAAATACGATACATTTCCAACAAATCTAGATAAGTAGTCCTTCACCCAGTAATCATATTCAATGTAATTATACCCAAATATTGCTCCACCCCCTCCATATACTCTATTATTTGCAAGATCATCTTCAGCCAAATTCCAATAAATACAATATGCATTTTTAATAATTAAGTCTTTAGCCGATTCTTTTTCTTTAGGCATATGCGGAAAATAAAACTTCTTCAACTTTTCACTTTTAAAATTACCCACTTTAATGTATCCGGTAACAACTGTATATAAGTATCCTATCCCATAAACAGAGACTCCTTCGATGTCCTCAGGATAAACAAGGTATTCTTGTTCCGCTCCGATCTCAGTTAATCCTGTGATATACGCTTTTTGTGTACCATCCTTTTCTGTTTTTACTACATATTTATAATATCCACTTTCATATTCAGGTAATTCTTTTCCTACACATGAACAACCTGCAAAAAAACAACAAAAGCATATTATAATCAATAAAAACAAAGATGTAATCTTTATAAATCTTCTCATAAACACCCCCTAAACGCAAAAAATTATAGCCTCATAAAAATTGTATCATACAAAAACATAAAAATCAATATCTATATTAATTTTAAATTCATCTGATGATGCACAAACATTATACACCAAATTTAAATAATAAATATCCACCAGCTAGGCTGGTGGATATTTATTATTTATTTAAAAGATGATATTCGTTACAGAGTAGTCTAATTGGTTTTTCATCCTCTTCAATTTGTGGAAATCTGCCAACCTTATCGTAAAAGCGGTTATCGGTATTATCATCGTTGCACATTGAAACTTCCGCAACGAGCACTGTACCGCACCCCTTTTCGCCCCAAAATCTGTGGTACAATCCTTGAGTTAAGGTTATGCTCTGACCTGGCGTAAGTTTTACGACGTGCCCTGCTGGAAAAACGTGTTTTACTCCGTCTATTGACACCTCAACGTCAGTCGTATCTAATTCTTCGTCTTTAGTAGAATTATATAGTTTTATCATTAAATTCCCGCCACCGCGATTTATTATATCTTCCATTTTATTCCAGTGAAAGTGCATGGGAGTTATCTGTTCTTCTTTAACAATCATTAACTTTTCAGCGTAAAGCTTAGGATATTTTTTGGGATATTTATTGTTGCCGTTTCTTATGGTAATAAGAAGTAAGCCAAGTTTATCGAACGCACCGCCACCATAATCAGTTACGTCCCAACCAAGCATATTGTCTCTAATTTCCTGCGTTTCATCGCCTTTTTTAGCCCATTCTTCTGGTGTCCAGTTGACGAAATCAGGTAACGCTATCTTATATTCTTCAAACATCTCTAACGCGCCTTTTATAGCCTTATTTATCTCAGATCTTTTCATTTTTATACTCCTTTATAATTTTATTGCTCCTAAAAATTGAGTAGTTTCCGCCCCAGCCTTATTCGCTTTTTCAAGAGCAGTTTCAATTTTCTCACTCGTCCATTCTTTGCCTTCGATATTTGCAAGAAAAGTCCCAAAGAACGCGTCGCCCGCACCAGTAGTATCTATCGGTTTCACCTTGACGGCAGCGACCTCTCCACTTATATCGTTATAATAATACGCACTGCCACGACTACCAAGAGTAACGAGCAAAAGTTGTCCGATTTTAAGAATACTTTTTGCCGCGAGGTCTATATTATCAATACCAGTATATAACTTTAACTCATCATCAGAAAACTTAATAATGTCTGAGTTGTCCACGTACGGCTTATACGCTAATTTTGCGTCTTCAAAATCCTTATACGTATCCATTCTAAAGTTCATATCAAAGGATAGTTTAACGCCCAACTCTTTAGCTTTTTTTGCAACCTTTTCCGCGAAGATTTTACCGTTTTCTTCCGAAAGCATAAGCGAGCCTAGGTGAATTATTTTTAAGTCCTCGTAATCGTCAAAGTTGACTCTATCGAAGTCAACATTAAAATCTGCTGTATCGTGACGATTAAATGCAAAATCACGCTCACCGTCTTTTAAGGTTACAAAGGCTATCGTAGTATTTCGCTCCAAGTCTTCTTGAATATCCAAACTCTAAATTTGCCTTTAAGGCCTCTTTTCTTACAAAACGACCTATAACGTCTTTTCCAACTTTACCGACAAACGCAACGCTTGCCCCTGCTTTTTTTGCATTAACTGCAACGTTAAACGGAGCACCGCCGCAAAAAGCCTTAAAAGTTAGAGTTCCATCTTCTTCATTCCCCACCATATCGGCGAGTATTTCTCCAATACTTAATATCATGATTAAATTATAATTTATTTAAAAAGTAAAGTAAAGTGAAATTATAAATAACACAGTAATTTCTTAAGAATCTTACTTTTTATAAAACTTAAGCGTTCCTCCTTGCATAAATTCTTTAACAGTAATACTATAAACGTCAATCACTTTCCCGTTATAGGTAACCTTTTCAATCACGTCGCCTTCGCCTTCTGAAATAATCGTTAACACGTTGTTATTCCAAAGTGTAATCTCCGTCTTTTTAGCGGTAGGATAACCAAAAAACATTACGTTTTGACCAGCCGATGGGAAAAGTCCGATATAGTTCCATATATAACAAGTGGACAGCGCACCGCTATCGTTATTTCCAGGAATTGCCCCGCGCCCTTCGGTAAAACATACGTTAACGCATTCTCTTAGAATTTTGCAAAGTTTATCGTATTCACCAACGTAATGATAAAAATATGGCGTCTCCATATCGGTTTCATTATTAAAACCTTCAAAACGATTATCTACGCTATCGCTCAAATCGAACGCAAAAAACTTATCCAACGTTTTTATAAGTTTTTCTTTTCCTCCACCGATTTCTATTCTTTTTTCCACGTCGTTAACCGGTCTAAATGAGTAATTATACTCGTTACCCTCGTAATAGTCGTAATCTTTCTTTAACAATCCGCTCTCTTCAAAAGCATCGACCCAATGCTCGGATATTTCCTTGTAATACTTAGCATAGTCATCGAGCCCGTTATCTTTTGCGATCAAATACAACTGATATGAGATAATGCAAACGTCTAGAATTTTAGTTGTTTGCTCAACAACGTTATTCAAAATATCGTTTCTAAAATGTTGAATTTCACTCTGAGAAATCTTCAAAACATACTCAGCATCAGTAATAAGGTCACGACGATATGCATCGACTAGCAAATAACAGCACAAACAACACGCTTGAATAGGTGCAATATCATATTTTCAGCAAGAAGCAAACTGTTAAAAAGATTATTTTTATGACTTGAAAAATTGTCTATCGTATGAACGATTCCGTCAGAAACACCTTTATAGAGTGAGAAAATAAAAGGAATTTGTGTCTTATAAATATCCCACATCGTAGTAAAATCCACAAAAAAGTCGCCTTGTTCATCGTCCCACAAAAAACTTTCTTTTTGCCATCTGCACGGCTTAATAAGACTGTGATACATACAAGAATAGAATTTTCTCTTCTCTAATTCGCTTGCCTCTAATCTAATAGCACCGAGCATGTTTTCCCAAATATCGTCCGCTCTTTTTTCGCAATCGTCAAAATCCGGGGCAGCGTTTAGTTTTTCCCAAGCAGTAACCGTGTCTTTTAATGAGAATGCTATCTTTAACTGCGCGGTGTTTCCACATTTAAACACGCATCCAACTTTCACATCCTCTCCGTCAAGAACGATTTTATCCGCATCAACCTTTTGATATGCTTTCCATAAATAGTTATCGCAGTTTTTCGTATCAACTTTAATAGCAAAATAGATTTTAACGCCTTGCAATAGAGCATAGCCGTCTACGCTATTTTCGTCTACAATGTTTATTTCCCCAGCTTGTGCAAACGAGAAAAGATTAAATTTTGTATGCTTTAACGTTCTGTTATCGTTTCTATCCAAACCGTCGTTAGTAATATCAACTGAAATATCAAAGTTTTCGCCGTTACCGTTATAACGGTGAATTGCAACGCTATCGTAAACGGTCAACTCACAAGAAATATTTTCATATTTAATATCACAAACATACTTGCCTGGCTTAGCGCGCTCATTAACAATGGTCTTGTGCCTACAAGATTTTACTAAAGAAGTCTTAAATGGAGTAGTAACGAAATAGTTATAATAAAAACCTACGCCACCCGTTCCTGAATGCGTGAAATGCGAAAAACCAACGATTTTGTCAGCATCGAAAAGTTCTTCTACTTCCTCTCCGCTGTTAATCATATTATTTAAGTATCCCGACGGATAACCACCCGAGTATGGGGAAACCACAACGTTTCCAAAAGGAAGCGCAGCCGCTGGCGATGTGTTCCCCGCCTTTCCCTTAAGCATATTCCAGTTTGCAGCCAAACTGTCTTTTGGAGGCTTATTTATCTTATCGCAACCATAAAAAATATCAACGTAATCAGTAAGTCTCATAATATTTTCCTTTTATTTTGTAATCTCAATAAAAATCGCATCACCCGCATGGAGCTTTTGGTAGAAAGTTTTGTCCTTAATATCTTTTTCTAGTTTCTTGCCTCTAAAATACACGGTGAAGTTTTCAGCATCGTTAGGTAGCGTTATTTTCGCCCTTACGGCTGGCTTGCCATTAAAATACTCTTCCTTTATATTAGAGATATTTTCAACCATATAAAGCTTATCATCGCCGTTAATCATTTCAGTAACGAGTATTACGCCGTAACTCGGTATGACCTCAATCGGAGAGCCGTCGTTACAGATAGCATTTTTTGTTTGCAAGAAATCTTCTTTTCCCTTACCCTTTTCATCAGATGAAATTATTGAACTAGAAAATATTGCGTAAAAGTTTACCAAAGAAAACGACGCGGATAAAAAAAGATGCCAAGGAATCGTGCTTTTACTTAATATTTTGCTCAAATTCTTCAAAAATAATGAATCTACAGAGTCCGTTCCTCAATCGCTATCTGAACAAATATTATACTGCCTAAATAAAAATACTCATATTCAAGGTGGAATTCCATCACTATCAAAACAATTAAAATATAGCTCTTCTTATCTTTGTCACGTTTTCAAGCAACAAACGGGCACGCCGCTTTCTCAACATATAAAACATTTAAGACTTCAATACATTGCTTACTACTTAAAAACAACCAACTATTCTCTACAAAAAATTGCCGACCTTGTTGGGATTGAAAGTTTGCCTTATCTAAATAAAATTTTTAAAGAAAAATATAATGTTCCCCCAATAAAATATAGAAAGCAATTTAATAATCAAAGCCCTGAACTTTAATCAAGTTAAATTTATTTAATTACAATTATCTTTAACATTTGTTTGTCAAAAAAACTAAGGATAAAACACCTTTGACTGTAAGATGTGTGCTTGTCTTGATACAAGCGGCGTCGCTTCGCTCCGCCTAGACAAGCACACGTCCATGCAATCAACCAAATAAAAATAAATATCCACCAGCCTAGCTGGTGGTTTTTCATT
>JAZOCA010000090.1:0-22190 GCA_045596285.1 Christensenellaceae bacterium
CGTAACCTAAATCATACCAATCGTAGTTAGGGTAGATGTATATATCGTCATCCCAATCATCTTCACGGTCATTAACTCTGCTTTCAAAAGAGCTATATCCTTCAACGTCAATATAGGCGCACATTATTTTGTATCTATACTCGTCTTGTAGAACGCCTGCTTTTTGCAATAATTCAAAAAAGTTTTTTGGATTCATATAATCCCAATTGATATAACTGCTAGGAAAATTTTCAACGTCTTGAATAAAGAGTTCTTCATCAATACCGTTTAGCTTAAATCCTTGCTTTTTAAGTTCTTCTTCAATCTCTTCCCAACATTCATAATCGGAAAGATCTATCCATTTAGAACCTAAAGCTCTTTCATTACATTCGTTATATGAACCCCAAGATCCAATTACTATACTAACCATAATTTACACCCCTTCGAATTTATTCAAATCAATTTTGTCCCCACTAGGACCGTATTCAAAATACAATCCGTTATCATCGCGTAATAGTGGATAAGTGGCAACTGAAATCCTACCTGTCGTAGTAACAACAACGCAAATTTCATGCTTTAATTCATCAACGTCTAATATGTTAAAGGTAACGAAGTCTTCTCCGTTAAAGTGTAAAAATTCTTTCATGTAAAATTTATTCTTCATATTGTTTCTCCTTATTATAAAATGCTTGATAATCGACATATACAGTCACTTTTTAGTTGTTTTAATCTAAAAGTTTATACCAAATAGAGTAACTAACATCTATTTCTCTGGTATCTATTGAACCGTATTTAGTTTCGTATTCAATGGTTTGTATTTCGTAAATATTACCTTTGAATTCACCCTTCTTACCAGGTATTTCAGAGCATTGTTTTACGCATCCGTCAAATACTCGAATATACGGTTTGTTTGTTTTGCTCATACAAGCAATCACCAAATCTTCATCGGTAATACAACCGATACCTGATAACTTAGTGAACTTGTCACCAACGTACTTTGTTACTGAATAAACTACTTTTTTCATTTCTTGGAAGCACCTCCATATTTTTTTATTTTGCCTTTCGGCAGGGGCAAGAGGAGCATGGTTCGGGTATAATTTACACAAAATATATATCAAGCTGTATAAGTCAACGAGAAGAGAAAATTAGTGCGTTTTTAGAAAACAAAAAAAGCCAAGCAGAATAAATCTACTTGGCAGTAAGTTAGTGCTATTAAGTTTTAAGTGCTAATTTTATAAGCGAAATTGACTTATACGAGAATTATGCTACTATACGCCACCACGAAAGCAAAAAAATATGGTGGTGTTTACCATTATATTATTGTTTTTCGTTTAATTTTGGTGCTTTTTAAGTTAAATAAGGCAAAAAAACACTATAAAATTTTGTAATCAAGCTCAATTTGACTAAAAAAAGATAAAAAATGTCCATATATGGTTAAGATAATTCTTGCACGGCATACACAGTGGTGTTACAATTTTTTTAGTAAAATGAAAATTGCTCAATTTTGGGTAATATTCAAAATAATGTTAAAGAGAAAATTTTGAAATGAAAAAGAGATTATTGTTATCTTATCGCTCGCTTTTTCTTTAGGGCTCTTTGCTTGTTCAAATCAAAACCAATCTTCAGCTAAAGAAGAGCCTGAAACTAATAAAACGTTAATGATTGGCGATTCTCTTTTCGACTTGTGGAAGTCAACCTGCGCTAATGATCTTAACGGACTGGAAAACTTAACCAATATTGCAATTGGTGGAACGAACAGTATGAGCTGGTGCAAAAGCCTAAAACTCATTCAAAGAGAACTCCCCGTTAGTAATATAATAATAAGCCTTGGCACTAACGACGTTGCCGACCTTCACAGAACGGCACAGCAAACTGCCAACGGCGACTCAATGGGAATGGGGCTAAAAGATTTGCTAAACGCCCTTCACGAACTTGCGCCAAACGCGCAAATATATCTTTTAACCATAAATATTTGCGGTGAACAAAACCGTTGGAATGCGCGTGGAGAAATTCGCGCTTGCAACCAAATTATGCGTGAATATTGCGCAACGCTTGACTGGGCTACTATGGTCGAAACCGAAAATGCTTTTTATAACGACACCAATTATGAAGAAAAGCCCGCAAGCGAATATTTTGTTCCCGATTATTTGCATTTTTCTGCAAAAGGTTATCAAGTTTTAACCGCTATCGTTCGCCAAGCGTTAGGGCTTGAATAATAAATTTAAAAAATAAACTTGAATAATACAAGGAGATAAAAAACAAAAATGAAAAAAATTATATCAAGTGTTTTAGCATTGGCTTTTTCTTTGGGACTCATTGCTTGTTCAAACCCAAAAGACAGTTCAAGCGTTGAAAACGTCCCCGGACTAACCGACAGCGGTATTCAAAAAGACAGTTCAAGCGTTGAAAACGTCCCCGAACTAACCGACAGCGGTCTTACCGATTTTTCTTCGTGTGATTGGTATGACGACCAAACTTTAAGCATTTTGGTAATAGGTAACAGTTTTTCAGACGATACGTTTGAATTTTTGTGGAATATTGCAACCAGTTTGGGCATAAAAAACGTTTCGCTTGGCATTTTGTATATCGGCGGGTCTTCGTTAGACCTTCATTATTCAAACGCGGTTAACAACAAAGCGTCTTACGTTTACAGAACTAACAATTCGGGCGTTTGGTTTAACAACCAGTCAAAAACTTTGGAACACGGCATAAAAGATCAAAAATGGGATTTTATTACATTCCAACAAAACAGTGTTAGCGCAACCGATCCAACCTCTTTTTCAAACTTGAACGGCTTGATGGAATACGTTCGTTCAATTTGCAATAAAGAAGCAAAATTCGTTTGGAATATGACATGGGCGTACGCTGCAGATCACGTTGATATGTATAAGTTTAATAACGACCCAATGGTTATGTATAATTTAATAACTCAAAACGTAGAACAAATAATCATTCCTAACGACGCTTTTTGCGCAATTTCGCCTAGTGGAACGGCTATTCAAAACGCAAGATCAAGCCGTTTTAACGAACTTGTAACAAGGGATACTTATCATTTGTCAAGTATTGGCAGATATATTGTAGCTTTAACCTTCTTTAAAACTATCACGGGCGCAAAAATTTTAGATATTGAATATTCGCCCACAGTCCTTACCGGTTGGAAAAAAGATATTTGTTTAGAATCGGCTATCAACGCTTGCAAAACGCCTTTTGAAACAACGCAGTCTGCATATTAAAGAGTAACTGGATTGTAAAAATAAAATAATAAAAAACAAAAAAATAACACGCCTTCCGTTTTTTGGTTGGCGTGTTTTAATCTGTTGAAAAGTGGGATAATCGCGTTATAGCCTGACTTTTTTGTGATTTTTATTGTAAAATAGCTTAAAAAGGTAACAAAAAAGCCAAGCAGAATAAATCCACTTGGCAGTAAGTTATGGCTATTAAGTTTTAAGTGCTAATTTAAGATTGAGATTGACTTATACGAGAATTATGCTACGCTTGCGCCACAACGAAAGCAAAAAAATATGGTGGTGTTTACTATTATATTATTGTTTTTCGTTGAATTTTGGCGGGTTTTAAGTGAAACAAGGCAAAAAAACACTATAAAATTTTGAAATCAAGCTCAATTTGACTAAAAAAAGATAAAAAATCTCCATATATGGTTAAGATAATTCTTGCACGGCATACACAGCGGTATTATAATTTTTTTAGTAAAATGAAAATTGCTCGATTTTGGGTAATATTCAAAATAATGTTAAGGAGAAAATTTTGAAATGAAAAAAAGATTATTGTTATCTTTACTTTCAATCATGCTCGTGTCATGTGTAGCTTTTGGTTTTTCATTAACATCAGTTAGTGCTGACGAAGCTAATCCTAGCGCGAGTATCACTTGGACCAATAAGATAGAAAATTCGTTTACAGCAAATGAAGACGGTTCTGTTTTAACGGTAGGTAGCGCACAAACACATTGGGCAGATGCTATTGCTTATACTGATGATTTAGTTGAAGGTATCTCATTACCTTATTATGTAGAAGCAAGAGTACAAGGTTTACAAGCTTCTAGCGAAACAAGACTTGGTATCGTTGCATTAAAGAACGAAGCAACTTTCATAAGAAGCCATGTATGTATTAGAAACGGCGTATTTGCAGATATGAGTCACTTTGGTTGGCTTCATGACTACATTAGCGCTGATAGCAAGGACACAGGTTGGCAAAGCATAGTTAATTATGACAGATGGGGCTTTACAGCAGATTACACTGATTTCACTATTGGTGTAAAATATTGGATAGCGGAAAACGGACACTTCTTTGCTGAATTATACGTAAACGGAAACTTAATTCCCGGTTCACAATACGATTTAACCGATAAACACGGTGTTAACGACGTAACTGGACCTTGGAAATTCGGTATATTCTTCCATGATTCAACCGAAGTTGTTCAAACTGCAACATTCTCTGAATTCAAAGTTGAGCAATTAGAAGAACCCGCTAAGGAAGAAGATAAAATTGAATGGACTAACAAAGTACCAAACGCTTTTGCTGTGAATGAAGATGGTTCTGTTTTAACAACTGGTGCAGGCCAAACTAATTTCGGTGATGCTATTGCTTATACTGATGATTTAACGGCTGGTATTACTTCTGCATATTACGTAGAAGCAAGAGTACAAGGTTTACAAGCTTCTAGCGAAACAAGACTTGGTATCGTTGCATTAAAGAACGAAGCAACTTTCATAAGAAGCCACGTATGTATTAGAAACGGTGCGTTTGCAGACATGAGCCACTTTGGTTGGTTGCATGACTACATTAGCGGTGACAGCAAGGATACAGGCTGGCAAAGTATAGTAAATTATGATAGATGGGGCTTTACTGCAGATTATACTGATTTTACTATCGGTGCTAAATATTGGATGGCAGAAAACGGTCACTTCTGTGCTGAATTATATGTAAACGGAAATTTAATTCCCGGTTCACAATACGATTTAACTGATAAACACGGTGTTGACGACGTAACCGGAGCATGGAACGTTGGTGTATATCTATTCGATAGCGAAGGAAATCAAACTGCAACTTTCTCTGATTTTAAAGTAGAAGTTATTAAAGAAGAAGCTCCCGTTGTTGAAACTAACTGGATCAATAAAGTTGAAAACAGCTTTGTTCCTAGCGAAGACGACAGTGTTTTAACAGTAGGTAGTGCTCAAACTGTTTGGGCAGATGCTATTGCATACAACCCCGAACTTACTAAAGGTATTTCTTTCCCCTATTATGTAGAAGCAAGAGTTCAAGGAATACAACCTTCTAATGAAACAAGACTTGGTATTGTAGCATTAAAGAACGAAGTAACTTTTATTAGAACGCACGTATGTCTTAGAAACGGCGCATTTGCAGATATGAGCCACTTCGGTTGGCTTAATGACTATATTAATGGAGATAACAAGGATACAGGCTGGCAAAGTATTGTAAATTACGCAGATTGGAAACTCACTGCTGATTATACTGACTTTACTATCGGTGCTAAATATTGGATTGATGAAAACGGTCATTACTGGGTACAAACTTATGTTAATGGAAATTTAATTCCTGGTTCTGAATACGATTTAACAGCTAAACACGGTGTAGCCGGTGTTACTGAACCTTGGAACTTCGGCGTATTCTTCTGTGATCAAACGAGCGTAAACCAAACTGCAACCTTCTCTGAATTTAAAGTTCAACAACTTGAAGGCGAAAGTGGTGGAAATGAAGATGATCATATGTTTGACGGTTATGAATGGGATTATTCTTCATTATGGACTAACAATGGTGAAACATTAAGCACTTCTAATAGCGGTTGGAGAAATAACTTCCTTGTTACTGGTGCTAACGAACAATTAAAGGGTAGTTATGTTGTAAGCTATACTTTCCAAGGTACTCGTGAAGAAATTACTCATATTGACGGAACTGATGATGATTTCACTAGATTTGGTGTAATGCCTTGGTATATTGACAATAATACTTTTATAGTAGTAGAACTTGTTTGGAAAGCTTCAGAAGCACCTTATCTTACTAACATTTGTTTACAAGTAAACGGTAAAGATCCTAATGGTCTTGCTGCTGGCGATCCTGAATGGAATGACTGTTGGGTAGTTAACTGGCAAGAAGAAGGTTCTGTTCGTGAACTTCTTCCCAAAGATGAAATTACTTTAACTATTGCTCGTTTAACTCATGAATTTTACGATCAATACGCAATTTATGTAAACGGTAAGTATGTTACCACTTACAACATTTTCCTTTCTGCAACTTACGGTGATGCTGTTGCTAAAACTGGTATGTTAACTCGTGGAGATACTTTAACATTAAAGAATTTTGAAATTATTAATCCTACTGAAAACGACAAGCCTGTTATTAGCGGACATGAAGATGCAATAACAACTGGAATGGTTGGTGAAAGCGTAAGAGTTCCTTCTAACTTAGAAGCAACCGGATTTATGGGTTGTAGGGTAGAATGCGTTGTTACAGTTACTGGACCTAACGGAGAAGCTGTTAGTGTTAAAGCTAACAAGTTTATGCCTGAAGTTGCTGGAAATTACGTTGTAACTATAAGCGCAACCGATCCTTGGGGAGCTACTAGTGAAGTGGAATACACCGTAACGGTTGCTGGTGTAGAACAACCTGATAATTCAAGTTCAAGCGATAGCGAGCTTAGCAGCTGTAAATCAAGTGTTGGTACCGGTAGTGCCTTTGTAGTTCTTATGGCTATGGCAGTTTGCGGTATTATTAGAAAACGCAACAAATAGTAAACTAAATTAAAACCAAGAACAGGCTGTCTTATATATAAACGCATTTATAAGGCAGCCTGTCTTAAATTATGAAAAGGAGTTAACAATATGAAAGCGATGAAAAAGTTATTCTTAATGATGTTAGTTGCAATAATGGTTTTATCCACAATTGCATGTAATGGCAATAATGATTCTACAAGTGACAACAGTGCTAATGGTGGTGAACAATTAAGCCCTATTGAAAGAATTATGAAAAAATACGATGACAAGGGCTACGTTTATGAATACGATGGCGATCCTTGTACTATTACTATGTCTCAATGGGATGCAGACGGCGCAACTATTGAAAGAAGTGTAGTTGAAGCAATGCTTAGCGGATTTAAAAAACGTTATCCCACTATTGAAGTGCAACTTGATATCGTAAACGACTATGAAAACACTTATGCAACTCGTTTTGCTGCAGGCAACGTTCACGACGTATTTATGGTATCTGACGGTGTGTTCCCAAGCTGGGTAAAAATGAACGTTATGGAAGATTTAACCGATTGGATTGAAACTAGTGATTTAGTTAAAACTGATAAAATTATTGATTCTGCATTAACTAGATATCAATACGATCCTGCGACTAGAAAACTTGGTGAAGGTATACAATACGTTCTTCCCAAAGATATTTCTGCGCACGTTATGTATTACAATAAAGACTTATTTGATGAATATGGTGTTGAATATCCTTCTTCTACAGAGATTATGAAGATGGATGATGCAATTAACATGTGGAAGGCTTTAACTAATGAAGAAGACGGTGTTTACGGCCTTGCTTGGACTGAAATTCAAGGTTGGATTTGGTCTGCAGGTGGCGATTATCTTAATGAAGCAAGAACCGCTTTCCCCGAAGACGAAGCATCTATCAACGCTTTAAGACAAGGATATAAATTCATACAAGATGCTTATTATAATTATGGTATTGCTCCTACAACCGAAGCTGTTGGCGATTTAGATGCAACTAAATTGTTTGCTTTAGGAACTGTTGCAACTTGTGTTGCTGGTAGCTGGAAAAATGCAAGTTTTTCTACTTGTGATTTTAATTGGGATATTGCTTACGTTCCCGCATACGAACAAGCACCCACTAAAAATGGTTGGTCTGGTTCTGTAGGTTATGGTCTTTACAAAAAATCAGCTAATATAGAAGCAGCATGGAAACTTTTAGAATATATTAACTCTGAAGAAGGTCAAGAAATTCTTGCTTCAACCGGTTTCCAATTCCCCATTTATAAAGAATTAGGTCTTTCTGAAGAATATATTGCTAATGAAAAGGCTAAAGCTGGTTATCCCCAAAATTATGAAATTTATATTAAATCTGCTATAAATCAACCTGCTGGCACTTCAACTTATATTGCAAATAATACTTGGAAGAGCACTTCTTACGACGCTTATTCTGCATATTTACTTGATTCAGTTGAAGAAGACAGATGGAGTGTTGATAAATTCTTAGATGAAGTAAGGGCAAAAATTAACTCAATTTTATAAGGTAAAATAAGATGATGACTGTAAAAAAAGAAAAGAAGTCATTATCTGCATTTGCAAAGCAAGAACGAATAAGCGGATGGGTGCTTCTTATTCCTATGTTGATAGGTTTTATATGTTTTACGGCCTATCCGCTTTTTTCTTCTATATATATTTCTCTTTGTGAATACAATTTGACTTCAATCAAATTTATCGGTTTTGAAAACTTTAAAAAAGTTTTTCAAGACGAATGGTTTTTAGAATCTTTAAAGAATGTACTTATCTATATATTGCACGTTCCCGTCGGTACTGCTTTAGCGTTGATTATATCTTCGGTATTAATTTCAATTAGTAAGGGCTCTATGACCTTTAGAATGATATATTATCTTCCTACACTTTGTGGGGCTGTAGCTGTTACTTTTATTTGGCAATGGATGTATGCTCCCGCATACGGTATTTTATGGAAAACTTTACAAAACTTGGGAATTACTATTCCTAAGGGTTTTCAGTTTTTGTCTGACGATAATTTTATGTCGTCTATGATGGTTATGTCTATATGGTCGGGTATGGGTATAAGCATACTTATGTTTTATGCCACTCTTCATAATATTTCGGATTCTCTTTATGAAGCAGCCTCTATTGATGGGGCAGGGCCATTTAGTAAATTTATAAAAATAACTTTACCAGCAATTTCTCCAGTTATTTTCTATATCATCATAACTGGTGTTATTGGTTCTTTCCAAGTGTTTACTCAGTTTGAAGTAATGAAGTCACAAATGGCTATATATTCAATGACTCCCGTTTGGTGGATTTACCTTCAAACAATGTCTTTAGATTATGGATATGCTTCAGCGTTAGGTGTTGTTCTAGGTTTAATTATAATCATTATAACTGTTATACAATTTATAGTTTCAAAGTATTGGGTGAATTATGACTACTAAAAGCAAAAAAATAAGAGGGAAATCAACCTCTCAAATTATAACGAAAAGTTTTGCATATCTTTTTCTCATAATTTTTGCATTAATCATAGTTTTACCATTCATATTTGCTTTGGCAACTTCATTTGCAGATAAAGATTATATCTTTAGCAAAAAATTTAATTGGTATAACATTTTTGATGGCGAGTTATGGGATAAAGGTAAGTTTTCGTTAGAAAATTATAAATACGTTCTTGAAATGAAGGACAACGATGGGAATTTGGCTATGTTGGTTGGTTTGAGAAATACTATAGCATATATAATTCCTCCAGTGTTTGTTGGTGTAATATCTTCAGCAATGGGAGCTTATTCACTTTCAAGAATAAACTTCAAAGGAAGAAATTTGGTTTTTTCTGTTTTATTATGTACGATGGTTATTCCGGGTGTTTTAACTATGGTTCCGGGATACGTTATGTTTGCTAAATTTTACAAATGGGCGGATAGCCCGTTGCCACTAATAATACCCGGTATGTGCGGTGGCGTTATGACGATGTTTTTTATAAGACAGTTTTTCTTAGCCTTTCCTAAAGAGTTAGAAGAAGCTGCTTTTATTGACGGTATGGGTAGAATAGGTATTTTTATAAAGATTGCTTTACCGCTTGCAAAACCAGTTATTATAACGCAAATAATTTTATCACTAAACGGGTGTTATAACGATTATTTAAATCCTTTATTATATGTAGGTACAATTTCAAAATATCGTACTTTGCAACTTAATATTGCAAGTATATCTACGGCAAGAAACGATCAATATACACGTCAACTTGCGGCGTCATTATTGTCGTTAATTCCTACTTTTTTAATGTTTGTATTTGCGCAAAAGTATTTTGTAAGCGGTATAGTAGTTACCGGTATAAAGGGATAGGAGAAAAAAATGAAAAAATTTATCACTCTTTTAATGGCATTAATATTAACTCTATCTTTTACGGCATGTAATAACGAGCCGGAAAGCAGTGGCGGATCGAACGATAAAAACGTGTCTTTCGATGGTTTATTGCATAAAACGGAAGAAAGTAATTTCGTTACGACGGAAGATGGCAATCAGGCTCTTGTATCAGGTGAATTTAGATTAGAATTTGTAAAATCGGGTAACAACTATTCTTATCAAATAGTTGACGTTTCCACGTTAAATTCTCACTCTACAAGCGCTACCGCAAAAAGCGTGACTTTTAAAAGCAATAATCCTATTACCGTAAGAGCAAGAACGGGAAGGGATACTACTGATAAAAACGAAAGCGAGTTTTCATCTAGTTACAGTTATTTACAAAAGGCAGATTACGGTTATTATGCAGAAGGTGAAGTTAGCACTGACAAAGGAAGTGCTTTTTCTGTAGTTGACCGTTATTATATTCAAGATGAGGGTGTGTTTAACGTTTATCGTGAAGTTAAGGTTTTAAAAGCTGGTAATGATGCAGGCTATCAAAGTCTTTATTCAGTAAGTGCTGCAAGCGGTTCTACTTCATATAAAGATTTTGAATACTTTATTCCATCTATACTATATAAAGATTCTTCAGATATGACGTCGCTTGCCATTGGTAAAAGCCTTAACGTGAATTCTATGATGGTAAAAGAAACTAGAACGGGTCTTCCTATGGCAATGCTAAAGGAAAAGAACGGTGGAACTTTATCTATTGCGCATACGGATATTGATATAAGCGTAAATGGTGAAACTGGTGATAAATACTTTGTTAATAATGATAAATTACAGTATGGATCAATAGGGTATAAGATTAAAAAGGGCGCAAGCGTAGATTTTTGCTATCCTTGTTCTGAAGGTCCTACAACCTACGATGCTAGTAGCGGTTGGTCAAAAATTTATCACGAAGTAAAAGAAGGTGGCGGGCATAGCTATACTTTAAGCATTATTCCAGATAATAAAGAAAGTTTTACCGATGCTATGGCTTATGCATATCAAAAAGCGTATATGTCAGAAAATCCCGAAATAACGGATAAGGTAGATATTGATGAAATATACGAAGATAATATAGTTCCTTTAAAGGGTGAATATAAAGCTTATGGAACTGAATCTTTCGGTTGGCCTTGGTCTGTTCATTTAAACGGAAATATAACGGAAGGTTATTCTTTCCAAATGGGATTTGTTGGTATGCACACCGAATTAGGTTATCAACTCGTTTCATATGGTAAAATGAAAAATGATAGCGAAGCATATCAAATGGGCGTAAACGTTCTTGATATGTGGGCGGATTTTGCACTTGAAACAACTTTACCTAGAGTTTGGATTAATCCTTCTGCTACCGGTCCTAAAGACTGGGGCTATCCTTCTTTCTTAAGATGTTTTACCGATGGTATGGAAGGCCTTTTAAACGGATATCTTAATGAAAAAAATGATGGAACAGTTCATCAAAATTGGATAAATGCAGTTTTAAAAACCGCTGATTTCTTGGTTAATAATCAAAATGAAGATGGTTCTTATTATAGAGCATATGAATACGATGGTAGCGTATGTGTTCGTGAAAACGAAAACAAACAATACCAAGGTGAATCAAAATATAATACAACCTGTGCAGTAAGATTCTTAGCAAAAGTTTATGATTTTACAAATGAAGCAAAATATAAAAATGCGGCTTTAAGAGCAGCAGACTATTGCTACGACGTGCTTTACGTTCAAAAGGGCAAATATGTGGGCGGAACGCCTGACAATCCTAACGTTGTTGATAAAGAAGCATCAAGCATTGCACTATATGCATTTAACGCAGCATATCAGTTAACTAAAGAAGAAAAATATTTAAATGCGGCAAAACACGCTGCAGTTTCTGCGTTAAGTTGGGTTTACGTTTACGATTTTGCTATTCCTAATCAGCCTTCTGGCACAGACGAAGGCCTAAATGCTTTTGAAACCGGGGGTACGATTGGTTTTTCAATTATTGCAACGGGACACTCTGCAGCAGATAACTATTCTGCAATAATGTATTACGAATTCTTTAAACTTTACGTTTGGACCGGTGATATTTTCTATCGTGATGCAGCTCTTCTATTACAGCAAAACACAAAACTATGCTGTGACTATGATGGAAGCGTAGGTTATAAATACAAATGTATGGCACCTGAAGCAACCGTTTGCGCTGATTTTGCCTTTAAGAGTGTTAACGTATGGTTGTTCTGGTCTGATGCGGCTAATATTTTACCGATAGCGGAAATGAGAAGTTGTTTTGGGAATGCAGACATAAACAAACTAAGTAGCGATTTAAGCGTTTTAAGAAACGAATTAAACGAATACGGCTTTGGTTCAAGTAAAAAGTAAGGAGTATTGTTATGAATAAAATAAAAGGACTTACGGCTCTTATTCTTTCTGGCTTTATAGCATTTGGAGCAATGGGGTGCAATTCTCAAAATGAAAGTAGCGAAAAAGAGCCTGACGTTGACGTAAGTACCCCAAGTAATTATTCGTTAACTTTTGAAAATGAAAACGGAAAATATCTTGCGGTAATTAAAGACGAAGGAAAAATTGTTTCAAAAACGCAGTATCCTGTTAAAATTAAAATAAAAACTTCATCATCAAAAGAAGATTTTTCATTTAAAGAGTATCAACTTGGCTATGATGAAATAAACGATAATAGAGCTACAGCAACTCTTACAACTGAAAACGGATCTATATTTGAAATACAAGATAAGTATTCAAAAAATACAGGCGGATATAAAGTAGAGCGTGAAATAGTAATCCTTAACGCTGCTCACGGTGATTACGGTTATCAGTCTATTTATTCAATGGCAAGTGAAGGTTCTTCATTTGACTATTTTATACCTGGAATGCTTTATAAAAATACTGATTTTAGTAGAAGTGGAACGTTGTTTTCGGATATAGAAGTTCAAAGAATTTATACTAGAGAAACCAGAACGGGATTACCTATGGTAATGCTTCGTGATAAACAAAGCGGTTATGCTATTTCATTGGCACACATAAAAGCACAAATTAAATCCGGTGGGGTAGGTGTAGGAAGTGAAACCGCAAATGATAATATGAAATTTGGATCTTTAGGTTATTCTTTTACAGATCAAAATACGGTTGATTTTTGCTATCCCGGGGCGGAAGGATATACTAAAGATGAAAAAAATTCAACTTGGTCAAACCCCTATCATGAAGTAAAAAAGAGTGGCGGACACAGTTACACATTAAGTATTTTGGTTGATAAAAACGCAAATTACAGAGATGCAATGATGCAAAGCTATCTTACCGCTTACGAACAGCAGGGATTAGAGATTTTTAACGATATAGATATAAACGAAGTATATCAAGAAAACGTTAAAATCTTTAAAAATGAATTTAAGGTTTATAATTCCTCATCTAGCCGTGAAGTAGTTGGGTATGATTTTGAATATTACCTTCCTAATGCTAAGGGTGGCGGTCAATCTTTACAAATGGGCTTTGTTGGCCAACAGTGTTATGCTGGTTTTCAACTTTTAAAATACGGTTATGAATATAACGATAACGACTGCATACAAAAGGGTGAAAAAATAATAGATTTTTGGGTAGATATATGTGAAAGCTACACTCTTCCCTGCGTATGGTGGGAACCTTTAAATAACGAAATAGGTGGAAAACCCTTTGTAGATGGAAGTAAGGTTTATCCTGTGTTTATCAGATGCTTAGTGGACGGCATGGACGGTATTTTAGAAGGCTATAAGTGTGCAAAAGAAAACGGAAAAGAACATAAAAATTGGTATAATGCTTTGATAAAAGTTGCAGATCATTTATGTAACGTTCAAAATTCAGACGGATCTTTTTACAGAGCATACGACTATATGACCGGAAAGGTTAGCACTAATAAAACTCAAGCGAAATATCAATGTGATTCTAAATTAAATACGCCAATTGCTATTAATTTTATGGCGAAGATGTATGAATTAACAAAGGATGCTTTTTATAAAGAAAGCGCGCTTTTAGCGGCTGATTACGTGTATGATGAAATTTATCTAAAATATGGTAAATTTGTTGGTGGAACGCCTGATAATCCGAACGTAACGGATAAGGAAGCTGCTGTTTTTGCTATGGAGGGATTCTTATCTGCATATTTTATATGCGATAATCAAGAAAAGAAGCAAAAATATCTTGAAGCCTGCGAATTTTCTGCCGTTTGTGCTATGAGTTGGGTTTATACTTATGATTTTATAGTCCCTTCTGAAACTGATAATCTAGATGCAATTAATCCATTCTTGAATGGTGGAACAACGGGCTTTTCACTTATTGCGTTAGGGCATTCGGCTGCAGATACTTTTATATCATTCGCTTATGCGGAATATTTTAAGTTATATGCTATTACGGGTAATGAACTATACCTTAATATGGCAGGTATACTTCAAAACAACACCAAGCAAGTAACCGATTTTGATGGAAGAATGGGATATAAATATAGTGCAATGAGTATTGAGGCAAGTAATATTCACGACTTTTCATTTAGAACAGCTAGTGGCGGTGTTTGGCTTCCTTGGATAGGCGTTGCAAACCTAAACGGCATAAGTGAAATGAACAAAATGTTTAACGAAGCAGATGTTTTAGTTGCTAAAAACTTACAAAACATAAAAGCAACCGTAGAAAGCTACGGTTGCGGCGGAAAGTTATCTTAAATTTTTACGATAGTTTTTGGGGGTATCCCCAGTTTCTTTTAAAAAGGCTCTGTTAAAATTTCTTATTGAATTAAAACCGCAGGTTGTAGCAATTTCCGTTATGGATAAATTTGTTCCCTGTAGTAATTCCTTGGCTTTATTTATTCTAAGTTGATTTACATAGTCTTTAAAATTAAATGGGAAATACTTATGAAAACATCTAGAAACGTAATGTTCTTCATAACCTAACGAATTTGCAAGGTTTTTTAATGAAATATCTAAAGTATAATTATCAAGAATATACTTTAGAATTTTATGCAGTAAATCTGAGTTGGCATTTTTTTGGTCAAGGAGTTTAACTTGTTGCAAAAAACTACTGCAAATTAAATAGGAAAGAGCTTTAACTTCAAGAGAAGAAAGGGTGAACTTTCTTTTAAACTGAAAAATGAGGAAGTTAAATAATTCGCTATTTGGTCTAAAAACCGCATCCATTACTGTTTTATCTTTTATTTTATTCATAAAAGCAGGAACGTAGTCGGTAGAAAAGGAACAAATATAGCAAATAGATTTGTTATCCTTTTCAAACGAATGTATGTGGTTTGGAAAAAGTAAAATAGCATCACCAGCTTTTAAGCGATAAATTTTTTCTTCATCGTAAACGGCAAGTTCACCATCTAAAAGAAGTACAAGTTCAAAGTTGTCGTGAAGGTGTGAAGACCAATTTACGTTTTCGTAGTAAACTATATCGTAATAGGATTTATAGGGTGAATTATTCGTTTGATAAAATGCCATATAACACCTCTAAAAGATAATTTATGTCTTAATAGTATCACAAAATAATAATTATTACAACAAAAAAAGGCAAAAAAAGGTAAAAAGGTTCAATTATGAATAAAATTGTTATTGAATATGGAAAACAAGAAAAGAAAATTAGTAAATATATCTATGGTCATTTTGCAGAACACATCGGTGGTGTAATGTATGATGGTTTATACGTTGGCGAAGATTCAAACGTTCCTAACGTGAAAGGTTTTAGAAAAGATATTATAGATTTGCTTAAAAATATAAATATACCCGTTCTCCGTTGGCCGGGCGGTTGTTTTGTTGAAAACTATGACTGGCGTGACGGTATAGGGGAGCAGTCTACTCGTCCTATAAGAGTTAACTTTTGGCATAATGATGATGGGAAGTTAGAAAGTAATAAAGTTGGAACTCATGAATTTGCGGAATTTTGTGAAATATTGGGAACTGAACCTTATTTTGCAGTTAACTGCACAACTACTCCTGCAATAGAAGCAAGAAACTGGGTGGAATACTGCACATTTGACAAAGATACAACTCTTACACGTTTAAGAAAGGAAAACGGCAGGGAAGAACCCTTTAATATTCCATTCTGGGGATTAGGTAATGAATGTTGGGGTGATGGCGGTAGAATGAGCGGCGATTATTATGCTTGTATCTATAACAATTATTCAAGCGTAGTTTCAAGAGTTAAAAGGGATGGATATTATATTGCTTGCGGTCCTAATGAAAATGATAAAAAGTGGACTAAATCTTTCTTTGAACAGCTTTATTCAATAAGACCTGCGTTTAATCCTATCATTAACGGCTATTCTATGCACTATTACACCCGCGGAGGCGGACATTGTATAGATTTTAATGAAAGCGAATGGTATAATCTTTTATTTAACGGATTAAAGATGAAAGATTACATAGAAGACCAACGCGCAATAATAGATGAATACGATCCCGAGAGAAAGATAGGTCTTATCGTTGATGAATGGGGTGCATGGCATCCTGTAAATAGCGGTCCTTCAAAGGGGGCAAATCTTTTTGAACAGCAAAGTACTGTTAGAGATGCATTATTAGCGGCTTTAACGTTGAATATTTTTAACGATAAAGCAGATATCGTAAAAATGGCAAACGTTGCTCAAGTATGCAATAATTTACATTGTTTATTCTTAACTGTTGGTGAAAAACTTATAGTTACACCCACATATTACGTATTTGATATGATGAAAGGTCACCAAGATGCTAACGCATTAGCGGTTACTTTAGATACCGATTATATCGGAGTAGATAAGGGCATAGAGATTCCCAGAATAAGCGTTTCTGCTTCAGAAAAGGATGGAAAAACGTTGGTTACTCTTGCGAATACTTCTTATAGCGAAGAATGCGAATTAACGGTGGAACTTACATCAAAAGAATTTAATGGGGAAATAGAAACCGTATTATTAACGGCAGAAAACCCCAACGATTATAACGACGTTGACTGCAACAAGGTAGTTCCCGTTTGCGGTAAAGTTCAGGCTTGCGGTGGAAAAGTTACTTTAAAAATGCCTAAAGCAAGCGTAATGTCTTTAAGTTTTGAAACAAAATAAAAAAAGGATATCCCCACGCGTTTTCGCGTGGGGGATGGTATAAATATGAAAAATTATTCGCAAATTAAAGAATATTTTTTATCAAAAAAACATAGAAGTTTAAGAAGGGAAATAAAGGTTGACCTTGCAAGTGAATACAGCAATAAAAATTTGCCTTGTGAAGAAAGAGTTGTTTCAAGGTTTGAATATGTGTGCGCGCAAGAAATTCCTATGGTTTTTGAAGGTGAAAAAATAGCCTTTTTAAGAACTGTTAAAAATTTACCTGCAATTTATACGGATGAAGAGGTTGCTCAAATTAAAAGTGAACACTTTATTCATGAATTGGGCTTTATGTCTAACGTTACGCCAGATTATGCAAAAATTTTAAGCAAGGGACTTATTGCTTTAAAGGATGGCGCAAGCGAAAGTACTTGCCGTGAAATAGACGCTATTATAGATCTTGCAAAAAGATATAGAGATGAAGCACTTAAAGTAGGTAATACCTTTGTAGCAAATACGTTAAAGCAAGTTCCCGAATATCCTGCAAGAAACTTTGCCGAAGCGCTACAGTTCTTTAGAATAATCCATTATTCTTTATGGCTAGAAGGTGTTTATCACGTAACAGTTGGTTGCTTTGATAGATACATGTATCCTTATTTTGAAAAAGATATAAAAGAAGGCGTTTTAACCGAAGATGAAGCATATCAACTTTTAGAAGAATTCTTTTTATCATTTAATAAAGATAGTGACCTTTATCCTGGTGTTCAGCAAGGTGATAACGGACAAAGTATGGTTCTTGGCGGAACGGATGAAAATGGAGAGTATTACTTTAATAAACTTTCTGAGCTTTGTTTAAAGGCGAGTGGGGCGCTATTACTTATTGATCCTAAAATCAATATTAGGGTTAGTAAAGATACCCCCATAGAAGTATATCAATTAGGAACGGAACTTACGGCAAAAGGTCTTGGTTTTCCACAATATACTAATGATGATATAGTTTTACCAGCTCTTGAAAAATTGGGGTATGATAAAAAAGATGCAGTAAATTATACTATGGCTGCTTGTTGGGAGGTTATAATTCCTGGAGTAGGAACAGACATTGCAAACATAGGTGCTCTTTCTTTTGTTAAAGTTATAGATGAATGCTTACATAAAGATCTTCCAAATTGTAAAAATATGGATGAATTTATGACGGCTGTAAAAAATGAAATAAACAAACAAATAGATAAAATTACTGAAAACATTAAGGATTTATTATTCTTTAACTCTCCGCTTCTTGATTGTTATATGACTAGCCCAGTTTCAAAAAATGGCGGAAAATATAATAATTTTGGACTTCACGGAACGGGAATTACTAACGCTGCAGATAGTTTAGTTGCAATCAATAAATATCTTTTTGAAGAAAAATGTATAACGGCATCTCAACTAATAGATGCAGTAGATAAAGATTTTATCGGTTATTCAGAATTATTGCATAAGTTAAGATTTGAAACCCCCAAAGTAGGGCAAAACGACGACGTTGCAGATGAATACTTAGTTGCGCTTTTAAATGCTTTTTCTAATAGTTTGGAAGGCAGAATTAACTGCCGTGGCGGTAAATACCGTGCGGGAACGGGATCTGCTATGTATTATTTATGGCACGCAAATGAAATAGGTGCGTCACCAGATGGTAGAAGGAAAGGCGAGCCTTTAGGGGCTAATTTCTCAACCTCTTTATTTGCTTTAACTGGCGGACCGTTTTCTGTTATAGAATCGCTTACAAAGCCAGATTTTACTAAAGCAATGAATGGTGGCCCTGTAACCTTGGAATTTTCTGCAGACATGTGGAAAGGGGAAGGAACTAAAGATAAATTTGCATCATTTATTAAAACTTATATTGCCATGGGTGGGCATCAAATACAGCTTAATTCGGTTAATTTGCAAACCTTGAAAGATGCAAAAATCCACCCCGAAAACTATGAAAGATTGGTCGTTAGAATTTGGGGATGGAGCGCGTATTTTGTTGAATTAGATGAAGAATTCCAAAATCACGTTATGGCTCGTCAGGAATATTCTGTATGAAGGGCGTAATTTTTGATATTAAAGAAATGACCGTTCACGACGGTAGTGGCGTCAGGTTAACTGTTTTTCTAAAAGGCTGCCCCTTAAGGTGCGAGTGGTGTCATAACCCCGAAGGGCTTAATATGAGCCCCGAACTTATGTATAAGAAGAAAAAATGCATTAAATGCGAACAATGTATGCAAGGGTGTGAACACGAAGAGTGTAAATCGTTTCGAAGATGCATAAAGGTTTGTCCTGTTAACGCCTTATACGTATGCGGAAAGGAATATGCTCCCGAAGAATTAGCAAAAATTATTAATGGACATAAGCGAATTTTTGATTTAACGGGTGGTGGAGTAACTTTTTCAGGTGGCGAGCCACTTATGCAATGGAAGTTTTTAAAAGAAGTAATATCATTAATTCCCGGAATTCATACGGCCATAGAAACAAGCGGTTATGCAAGCAAAGAAATTTTTGCAGATGCCGTTGAAACATTGGATGAAATTATAATGGATGTTAAACTTTTTGATGAGGAAAAACATATAAAGTATACCGGCGTTAGCAATAAGCTTATTAAAGAAAATTTCTTGTATTTAAAAAATAGCGGGAAACCGTTTATTATAAGAACTCCGCTAATAGAAGGAAAAACGGATGGCGAAGAAAATTTGTCTTTAATCAAAGAATTTATCGGTGATGCAAGATGGGAAACTTTGCCTGAAAACAAATTAGCAAAAGCAAAATACGATATGCTAGTTCGTAAAGTAAATAATTAATATAGAGGAAAAAGCCTTACAAATATGAACGAAAAGTGTTCGATTGTAAGGCTTTTTTATTGCAAAATTCAGCATTATATCAGCAATTTTTAAAATTAATATAATCGGACACATTTTGTTCAAACACTTCAAAAGCCAAGTAGGGTATAGAAAACCGCTTGGCTTTTTTAGTGCAGAAAACTAAACCTTGATTGAAAAAGGGGTAAAAATATAATAATAAAAATAGTAAAAATTATAAAATAAGTCAAGTAAAAATTAAAAATACTTGACAAAACTATAAAAAGTGTATATAATAATAGTAAAAAAAATCTTTAAAGGAGGACTTAACCATGAGCAGTAGTGCTGTCATAAGAAACGCTTTGGCAAATTATAAAGAAAATGAGTTGATACTTGCGAGTAAGCTATATAAAAGTGAATTGTGCGATAAAATTAGCGAAGCTGCCTTTTATAAGAGTATAGAAAGAATGTGTAAGTCCGGCGAATTGATAAAAATTGCAAAGGGAACCTATCACTTACCAAAAGTTAGTAAGTATGGAATTGTTCCGCCTTCTGAAAAAGAAATAATTTCTGCATTTACAGAAAATGAAACGGGCACGGTTGTGGGATATTCTCTTTACAATACTTTGAAATTAACAACGCAAATAGCAAAATCTGTTGAGGTTTTATCTTCTGCACTTGAAGGTTTTACTAAAACAATTAGAAATATTACCGTGCATCAAGTGCAAATTAATTACTCCGAAAGTATTAAAAGTATGATTCATGCTTTGGAAGTGTTACAAAACTATTATAATATACAAGATATAAACAATTCTGCATTTATAGCGTATACAAAAGAATTGGCTAATAAGTATAATGAAGAAATTTTTAAAGAAGTTATTTCAACAATCAATTATAAAAAATCAACGATAGCTTTTTTACAGGAAATTTTAAATTTTTATGGAAAACAAAACAACTTAAATAAATATCTATCAAACCTTTCAGAATATAAACACCCCAAAATGGAGAAATTATATGAAACTGCACGAGTATAGAGATGAATTTCGTGATTTAATATCGATTGTTGCAAGCAAACTGCATATTCCAGAATCAGCCGTTGAGCGTGATTATTATATTGTTTTACTGTTGAAGAATCTTGAAAAAAGTGAGTATGCAGATAAATGTGTATTCAAGGGCGGTACTTCACTTAGTAAATGTTATCCCGGATCAATAGAAAGATTTTCCGAAGACATAGATTTGACCTTTTTGGGTATGGATTTATCAGATAAGTCTTGCGATAAGAATATTAAGAAAATAGAGACTATTATGACTTCGGGAGCGCTCGTTGAAAAAATAGGTGGTGAACGATATCCTAGAAGCAAGAGTATGTACGTTTGGTTTTTGAACGAGGATAATAAAATTAAACTTGAGATTGGAAGCAGTATTCGCCCGGATCCATACTCTAAGAAAACTTTTAAATCATATATTCACGAGTTCTTAGAGGAGCAGGGGGCATTAGATGATATTCAAAGGTTTGAGCTTGCTTCGGTTACGTTAAACGTTTTACACATTGAACGAACTTTTATTGACAAAATAATGTCTGTAAAACGTCATGCAATTTGCGAAAGTTTAGATAAGAAGGTTCGTCATATTTATGATGTTGTAAGACTTTTCCCCTTGCCGGAGATACAGGAGTTTTTGAAAAATAAAGTTGAACTTAAAAGATTAATTCAAGCAACAAAGGAAACGGATAGTTATTATCTTGAAAAAAGAGGAATTTCAAAGGAATATAATCCCCAAGATTCGTATGATTTTGATACTTGGAAGCACTATTTAACACCGCAGATTCGTTCACGGTATGAAACTTTGCATAATGATTTGTTATATACCGATGAGCAACAAAGATTTGATGATGCATTGTATACATTTTCTGCTATAAGTAAGATTTTTGCAGAAATCGGCGAGTGATATTAAATGAAGTAGAAGTATAAATTACAAAATTAATGTTAAATGTGAGATATTATTGTAAAATGGAAAAAGTAGAAAATAAAAATACAATAGGTAAAAAAAATAGCAAAACACAAAAAATAAAAAAAATCACATTAGTCAATATAGAAAAAATGATTAATGAAAAACTTGAAGGGCTTAAATTTGGTTTGCCTCTAATATTAACCATTATAACTGCTTTAATTGGTTTTTTATTTTTAGAAAAATATGACGGAAAATCTGTTCTTTATGTTGCTATAGTTGCAATGCATCTCTTATTGATTG
>JAZOCA010000091.1:0-2151 GCA_045596285.1 Christensenellaceae bacterium
GTTTTTTATGTGTTAGGTTTACACTTTTTGGTGTTGACATTCATAACTCGTAGTGTTATAATATACATTGTATTATTTTACATAATGACTATAGAGGTAAGAGTTTATGTTAGATGTAAAAAGAAACGTTCCGTTTTCTCCTCCTGATATTAGTGAAATGGAAATTCAAGAAGTTGCAGAGGCGTTGCGTTCGGGGTGGATTACCACCGGCCCTAGAACCAAGCAGCTTGAAAGAAATATAGCCGAATGGGTGGGGACGGAAAAATGCGTTTGCCTCAATTCTCAAACTGCTTGTGCAGAAATGGCGCTAAGAGTTTTGGGTGTAGGTGAGGGGGATGAAGTAATCGTTCCTGCTTATACTTATACAGCTTCGGCTTCTATCGTTGCGCACATCGGTGCGAAGATCGTAATGGTAGATACTCAAGAGAATAGTCTTGAAATGGATTATAACAAAGTTGAAAGGGCTATCAATGAAAAAACAAAGGCAATTATCCCCGTCGATTTGGCGGGTATTCCTTGTGATTATGATAGGATTTTTCAAATAGTCCAAGGTAAAAAGAGCTTGTTTAAGCCGTCAAACGATATTCAAGAAAAGCTCGGTAGAATTGCCGTTATGGCAGACACTGCTCACGCTTTTGGTGCGACTAGAAAGGGTGCGATGATTGGTTCGGTTGCTGATTTTTCTAGTTTCTCTTTTCACGCAGTGAAGAATTTCACCACCGCTGAGGGGGGGGCGTTGACGTGGAGAACTATTCCTGGAGTTAGCAACGAAGATATCTACAAAAAACTTCAACTCTTAAGCTTACACGGTCAATCTAAAGATGCGCTTGCTAAAACCCAACTTGGTGCTTGGGAGTACGATATCGTCGATACTTTTTACAAGTGCAATATGACTGACGTTGCGGCTGCAATCGGGCTTAAACAGTTTGAGCGTTATCCTGAAATGCTTAAGCGTCGCAAGGAAATTATTGAGAGATTTGACGGTGCACTTAGACCTGTCGGCGTTCAAACGCTCGAACATTATGCAAAAGATTATCAGTCTTCTGGACATTTGTATATAACTAGAATTCCAGACATCACGCTTGAGCAACGCAATGAAATTATAATTAAAATGGCTGAAAGGGGAATTGCTTGCAACGTTCATTATAAGCCGTTGCCTATGCATACTGCGTATAAAAAATTAGGGTTCGATATTGCTGATTATCCTAATGCCTACGCTCACTTCGAAAATGAAATTTCATTGCCACTACACACGTGTCTTACTGATGAAGATGTTGATTACGTGATTGAAAACTATGTGGAGATCGTCAAGAGTTACTTAAAATGATAGTTAAGAAATGGGAGAAACTCCCCAAAGAATTACAGATTGATGAGGTGCGGAAGTATTATGACGCTTTGAGAAAGAGGGGCTTTTCGCTCTTTTGTAAGCGTTTGTTCGATATGTTTTGCTCGGGTATTATGCTTATCATCTTGTCGCCAGTGTTTTTAATTTTGGCGATTGCTATAAAAATTGATTCCAGAGGACCTGTTTTTTATAGGCAAAAAAGAATTACGCAATACGGCAAGGTGTTTAGGATATTTAAGTTCCGCACGATGGTTAATAACGCTGATAAAATAGGAACGCACGTCACCGTTGGGAACGATAGCAGAATTACTAGAGTCGGAAAGATTATAAGGAAGTGCAGGCTGGATGAAATTAGCCAGCTTATAGACGTGTTTAGGGGAACGATGACGTTCGTTGGAACTAGGCCCGAAGCGGAAAAATACGTTAAAGAGTATACTCCTGAAATGATGGCAACCTTATTGTTGCCCGCGGGAGTTACGAGTATTGCAAGTATTTACTATAAAGATGAGGCAGAACTTTTAAAAAACGCGGAAGATGCAGACAAAACTTACGTTGAAGAAATATTGCCCGCAAAGATGAAATATAATCTAAAAAGCATTGAAAAGTTCGGGTTCTGGCGAGATGTAGGAACAATGTTCAAAACAGTCTTCGCTGTTTTAGGTAAAGAGTATAAGGAGTAAAACAAATGAACATTTGGTATTTTCATCACTATGCAACACCGAAAGAGATTGCAGGATTGCATAGACCGTTTGAGTTTGGTAAATATTTCGTTCAAAATGAGCATGAGCTAACAGTTTTTTCTTCTT
>JAZOCA010000092.1:0-4301 GCA_045596285.1 Christensenellaceae bacterium
GTTACCTCTTGCGCCGCGCAAAGCACCGCGCGAAATGGCGTCTGTAATAAGACTCATTCGGTTTGAATTGCATAATTTCAATTCTTTTACCGCTGATTGCATCGTTAAAGACATATTTGTACCCGTATCGCCATCAGGAACGGGGAATACGTTTAACGCGTCTATTTTTGCTCTATTCGCTTCGAGTAATTTTGATGCGGTAATGACCATTTTGGTCAATGTTGCACCGTTTATACTTTTCTGCATTAAAGATTTCTCCTAAATACGTATTTACGCCAACAAATCGTTTGCGCTAACACAACGTATACGCTAAAGGCTACGTTGCAAATAAATTAATAAAAAGAAAGGACTATTATAACTTTACACCAACAATATTAACGTTTACAGTATCAACCAACATACCAGTAAATTTTTCAACTGTATAATTCACCGATTGTTTTAAACTTTCCGCAACTGCAGAAATTGATACACCAAACTTAATGGTTACAAATAGATCAATATAAATTCTATCTCCGTCAGTCGTAACTTTTACGCCACGAGTCCCTCCCTTCTTAAACAAACCGGAAAGACTGTCTGTAAAACGTTTGTTAACTAATTCCACTATTCCGTAACATTCAAGTGCTGCATGCTCAACAACGCGTGCAATCGCTTCATCCGAAATTGAAATTTTGCCGTATATATTACTTGTATTAACCGACATAGTCTTACTCCTAATTTTGTTTATTTTATTTTACTATAAATTATCATTTTTTGCAACAAAAAATAAGCAAATTTATTTTTTATACCAAATATTGAACAATTTTTTTAATTTTTTTTCAATCTTATTTAAAAATGGGCTAAAAACTCTTGATTTTTTTCACAAGAAGTGTTATATTATATAGGCTAATGAAATTTGAAAGATTTTACTTACTTATTTGGAGGTGTAGATATGTCAAGAGTTTGCAGTGTTTGCGGAAAGGGTAAATTATCCGGCAATAAAGTAAGCCATAGTAACCGTAAAACTCCCCGCTCCTACAGCGCGAACGTTCAAAAGGTCAAAATTATGAAAGACGGTGTTATGACCTCTGAATACGTTTGTGCTCGTTGCTTAAAGAGCGATAAAGTTACAAGAGTATAATTATCTAAAAATCAATTAACAAATTAAAACCGATGTATCAGCACATCGGTTTTTTTATGTTTTTTTATAAATTAATAACTTCTTTGATTATTTCTCCTATAGTAGGATGTGGAAAGACGAGTTTCTTTATGCTTTCTAAATCAACTTTTAATTCAATCAAATTTGATATAGCCAAAATAATTTCACTTGCCCCATCACCTATCAAACAAGCACCTACAATGGTGTTTTTGCTTTTATCAATAATAATTTTACATAAACCGCTTACATTTGAAAGATTTTCAGCTACAAATCTTCCCGAATAAATCATGGGAAGTTTTTTTATTTCATAATTATCAAAATTGCTTATGTTTTGTTCGCTAAGCCCCACCCAAGCACATTCTGGAGTAGAATATAAAACAGATGGAATATTATTATAATTAACATAATTATTTTCGCCTAATATTGAAGATGCGCAAACTTCAGCTTCCTTATATGCTGTATGAGCCAACATTACTTTACCATTTACGTCGCCAATGGCAAACACGTTCTTATTTGACGTTTGCATTTTGTCGTTTACAACAATTCCACGTTTGGTATACTCTATTCCTAATTTTTCAATGTTAAATCCATCTAAATTAGCAATTCTACCCGTTGCTATTAATACTTTATCACATTCAATAAATTCATCCTCACCTAAATGAGATATGACGATTCCATTTTTCTCAATTTTAGTAACTGTTGCAGAAAGTTTAACCTCCATTCCACGTTTAATTAGATTATCAAGCAATACTTCTGAACATTCTCTATCTAATGATCCACAAATTTTATCTGTACTTTCAATAACCTTAACGAAACTACCGGCAGAATAAAAGTAGGAAGCCATTTCTAAACCGACAACTCCACCGCCAATAACAACTAATCTATTTGGAACATGATCAATATCAAGAATCTCTTTTGAAGTAAGTACAAAGCCACTATTTATTTCATCAATTAAGCCTTCAATAGGTGGTAAAAAAACTTTAGAACCTGTTGCAATAACAAGTTTTGATGTAAAATAAAACTTGCTATCGCTTTCAACAACAATCCCATCATCACGATTTTCAGCGACTGTTGCATGAGTAAAAAACAGCTTTACTTTATTCTTTCTTAGTCCGCCTCTTACTCCCATCACGAGTTTACTAACGGTTGCATTCTTACGCGCTACAACTTCCATTTGATTTATCGTAACATGTTCGCTATGTATGCCATATTCGTTGCAATGCTTGATTGAATCAAGAATTTTTGCGCTCTTTAACAAACTTTTACTCGGTATGCAACCTTCATTCAAACAAGTACCGCCTAAAACTTTTTCTTCAAACAAAGCAACAGAATACCCTTTTTTAGAAATAATATTTGCAAAGTGATATCCAGCAGGTCCACCACCGATAACAATAAAATCAAAATTATTTGCGATTTCCATAACGACCTCTTAATATTAAAGCATGCAGGCAATAAAACATTACCTGCATGAATGTGTATTTTTAAGCAATTTGTTTTTTTATTACGTCTGGCTTTTTTAATCCATTTACAACGTCTTTGTCTATAATAATTTTTTCAACACTATCATCCTCAGGTAATTCGTACATTGTATCAAGCATAATCCCCTCAAAAATCGTACGTAATCCCCTTGCGCCAGTTTTTAATGCCATTGCCTTTTTTGCAATTTCATGGATTGCATCATCTTGGACTTCAAGTTTTACGTCATCCATTTCAACGAGTTTCTTATACTGCTCTACGATTGCATTTTTAGGTTCTGTCATGATTTTTACAAGCGCGTCTTCAGTAAGCGGATTTAAGCTAACAACTATAGGTAAACGCCCAACAAATTCAGGAATAACACCGTATTTAATCAAATCTTGAGGTTGAACGTCATCAAGTGTTTTTCCGTCTAAACTATTTTTACCATTAACGGAAGCTCCAAAACCTAATCCGGAACTATCTTTTCGATTTAAAATTATTTTATCCAAACCAACGAATGCTCCACCGCAGATAAATAAAATATTCGTAGTATCAATGCGTAATAAATCTTGTTGAGGATGCTTTCTGCCACCCTGTGGTGGAACAGAGGCTACTGTACTTTCAATAATTTTTAACAATGCTTGTTGAACGCCTTCACCCGAAACATCTCTTGTAATCGACATATTCTCGCTTTTACGCGCGATTTTGTCTATTTCGTCAATATAAATTATACCTCTTTGTGCTTTTTCTATATCGTAATCCGCATTTTGTATCAACTTAAGTAAAATATTTTCAACATCTTCGCCAACGTATCCCGCTTCAGTTAAGGTGGTAGCGTCAGCAACGGCAAAAGGAACGTCTAGAATTTTAGCCAAAGTTCTTGCTAATAATGTTTTACCCGAACCAGTAGGACCTAGCAATAAAATATTGCTTTTATCAATTTCAAACCCTTCTTCTTGAGTTACCTTTTTAAATTTATCCGCCAGATTCATTCGCTTATAATGATTATATACCGCAACAGATAAAACTTTTTTTGCCTTATCTTGACCAACGATATATTTATCTAACTCTGCTTTTATCATTGCGGGTTTTTTTAGTGGTACTAAATCTTTATGAGTTTTTCTTGTATTCTCTTTTATAACGCGTTGACATATTTCAACACATTCATCACAAATATAAACTCCATCAGGTCCAGCAATAAGTTTTTGAACCTGAGAATTTAGTTTACCACAAAAAGAACAACGTAGTTCACCGCTTTTAATATCGTTATTTACTGACATTTTACCTCGACTTATCTTTTATAAAATACCGTATCTATTAAACCATATTCCTTTGCTTCTTCAGCAGACATATAGTTATCTCTATCGGTATCTTTTTCAACAACTTCAACGGGATTTCCTGTATTTTTAGCAAGTATGTTATTAAGTTTTTGCTTAATTTTAATAATTTGTCTTGCTTGAATTTGAATATCACTTGCTTGACCTTGAGCTCCGCCAAGAGGTTGATGAATCATTATTTCAGCGTTAGGAAGCGCATATCGTTTACCTTTGGTTCCGCTAGATAACAAAAATGCCCCCATGCTTGCAGCTAAGCCAATACAAATAGTAGAAACGTCACACTTAATATAATTCATCGTATCATATATAGCCATCCCTGCGGTAATCGAACCACCCGGAGAATTAATATATAGATGAATATCTTCATGATT
>JAZOCA010000093.1:0-19285 GCA_045596285.1 Christensenellaceae bacterium
GAGATAGCAATTTTTTCTTTTCTTGGATCAACAACAAATAAAGCCTTGGGGAGCTTATCCATTGTTTTGATACCGCCTAAGAATTTTTCGAGCTTGTCTCTTTCAGCTTTGAGCTGAATAACTTCTTTTTTGGGAAGAAGGTCAAAATCGCCCATTTTTTCCATTTGGTCAAGTTTGTTAAGTCTTTCTACTCTTGAACGAATGGTTTTAAAGTTGGTTAAAGTACCGCCAAGCCATCTTGAATTGATGTAGTCCGTACCGCATCTTTCTGCTTCTTGTTGGATATCTTCTTGAGCTTGTTTTTTAGTACCAACGAATAATACGGTTTTTCCTTGCTTAACTTCTTCAACTACGAATTTGTAAGCATCTTCGATAAGACCAACGGTTAACGCAAGGTCGATAATGTGAATACCGTTTCTTTCGCCGAAAATGTACTTACGCATTTTGGGGTTCCATCTTCTTGTTTGGTGACCGAAGTGCACGCCTGCTTCAAGAAGTGCTTTCATTGTTGTAACTGCCATAATTTAGCCTCCGTTTAATCCTCCTTACTTTTCCCTTTCCGTTTGGCAAAACGGCAGGACGCGGGCAATCGAATCTCCGATAGTTTGGATTTTGAGACAACGAAATTGCCGAAAGGTAAGTGTGAATTTTTTTCAACCTTGCTATTCTAACATATTTTTTTTACATTTGCAACTGTTTTTACGCCCTTATTTATAATAAATAAGGGAATTAGCAAACTTTTTTATCAAAATAGCCTTTTTTATTACTGCGACGTTTAGTCGCTTTTTGCTTTCATTTTTTTACCAAAACGCAGAACTGATAAAGTGAATTTTTATCTTGCGGTTTAGTATACTGTTTTGTTTATAAATCAACCGCGATTTAAAACCGTTTTATCTTTTTAAATAAAGTGATATCAAGGAAATTGCATTTGCTATGTTGTTGTTATCTATGGAACTATCAGGCGATGAAGATGGCGAGGGAGTTGATGCCCCACCTTCAGAAAAAGCAAGTATCAACATCAACAAAGACAAACCAAAAGCGATAATTCCAGTTATAAGCCCCACTATAGAAAATGCCTTTCCGCCCCTTTTTAGTGATATAAGCGAAAAAATAACGGCTACTATACTGCAGGGCAAAGATATAAAGGACGCGATAAAAAACTCCGTGCTTATTATGCCTAAGATCATAGAGATAATTCCGTATTTTCTTTTACTGCTATCCACGGGCTTATTTTTCTTTCCTTTATTCTTAGGCGTATCCTCTTCAAATACGGGCAAAACAAAGGTTTTGTACTTTACAGTAGTAGAGTTTTCTTCGCTTTGCGGGGCTAAAGTTTGTTCGTTAATAATCGCTTCTTCAACCACCTGTTCTTGCTTTATATCGCCATTTTGCGTTTTTCCTTCAACTGGGCGTTCTTCATAGTTTAAAGAGTTATCTTTTTCTTGTAAATTATCCATTTAAACTCTCCTTAAAAAAGTATTTTGTAACAAGTTTTTGTATACGTACATCGAAAAAATGTTATTTTTTTCTATAAACGCGTTTTTTGTCGCCACCTTTTTTTATTAATATTGCAACGAATACAGAAGCGAAAATCAAACATACGCACCCTATTGCAATTATTAAATAAAGCGGGTCTGTTTTCGTGAAAAGATACTGTTTAAAAGTGGGCGATGGGTTTTGAATATAACCCAAATATTCAACGATGCTTGCCCCGCTAGAACTTTCCATCGCGATAAAAACTAAACACTCGTCGCTTACCTTTGGCAAAATATAATTTTGTTCTGCAACGCTTAGCGAACGCGAATAGATCGTTTTATATAAGGGATATTTTCCCTTTTTAATTTGTTCTAAAGTTATATCTACGTTACCCTTTTCAGCCAACTCTTTCAATCTGTTGGTAGAACGAATCATCAAGATATACGCAGTTGAATTTTTTGATGCACTTTGCCACTTTATCTGCTTGCCATAGTGGTAGTCTTCAAAGGTAATATCCCCCGCTATAAGCGGATAATCGCTAATTTCTTCGGGTAAAAACAAATCAAAACTAACGCATTTATTTTCGCGATCTACCGTAATATTTTCAAAGCGAATACCGCTATTTGATCCGTTTGAATAACTTATTATCGTTTCGCTTTCTTCGATTAAAGAACTCTTTAGGTCGTTAACCGTTTTGGTCACGTCAGTAGTGCCGTAATTATCTTTTAAATAATAACCGCCGTCCCAGGTAATTACGCTTTCTTCCCCCCCTAGCAAAGAATAAGAAATACCAGTAGGGCTAACTATTTTTTGTGTTTTCAAGGGATTGCCTACTCTGTATACGTAAACTTCGTCTTCGCCGTACATATTACCGTATTCGGTTGAAGAACTTTCGCCCTTTGCGTTTTGGTAAGAAGCGGAAGGTTTAACCCTGTAAATAACCAACCCATCGCTAGATAAACACCCGTCGTAAGGGGTAGATGAAAGTGAAGAAGAACGAAATTCCGCCATAAAATATTCGCCCGTTTCACAAAATGAAGAAAGAACGATTTTTGCAATGCTATTTTTTGCGCCTTCGCTCGCAAGCGGTAGGGTGTAGCGCCCGCTTGAATTTAGGTAAAGGAATGAATCGTAATCTATCCACCCCGCTTTAAAGCGCATATAGCCAAGCATATTTTGCGGAACCACGTTAGTAGTACCCATAACGTCCATTTCCCCAACGGATTCGTATAGATCATTTTCGTAAGAATAGTAATCGGCAAAACCCAAAAGGTGCATACTTTCGTGCGCTAAAAGGCCAACGTTATATAACTTTTTTTGTTCTTCGGTTGCCCCTTCGTAATAATCGCCCACCCTTTTTGCGGTTACGTCGTTTAAAGATAAAATATTATATCCGCTTACTTTTGTATCGGCAAGATTTAATTGTTGCAACTTGTAATCGCTTAAATCATCTTCGTAATAGTACAGCGAAGAAAGATCGCTTTCAAAGTTATGGTATACCCCCATATGCGGGTAAAAAATATCTTCTATGCCGTAAGAATCAGCGCATGTAATTATAACAAAACCGTCCGCGACGCCATCATTATTTCCGTCTGCAATATAATCTTTTGGCTCAGAGATTAAAGATAGAACTTCGGTTATGAACTGCTGTTCCCTTACAGCCCTTTCAACGTGCGGTAATCCCCCGCTATAATCAGGCGAAACAACTTTGCCGTATTTATTGAAATATCTATTATCGTACCCTTGCTCGTTTACCACTTCGTAAGTGCCGTTAACAAAGCTATAGCGCGGTTTATAGTAATTTTCGTCGCTGTTTAAACGCAAGAACTGATTACCCTTTGCTCCAAGCAGTTTCGTGTTAAAGTCAAGTTTATTACCGCTTTGAACTTGAATATAATTCTTAACGCTTATATCTCCCGTTTGGTAACTTTTATAAAGTATATCCACCTTTTTGCTTAAATCTTGGTCAGATATGCTTTCGCCAAAAGCAACGGTAACCACGCTATTTATAAAAGTATCGGCAAAATAATAGTCCGCCTTAACCGTGCGAGTTGGCGAAACGTTTATTAAAATTGTTAGTAAAGCAATAAAAATTGCTAAAAAGTTTTTATTTTTCATACTGTAAATTATAGCATATTTGTAGACAAAAGGCATTTAAAATGTTATAATATTTACGAAATTAATTAAAAATTTCGGAGGAACTATGGATCTTTCACTTTTTTACGGCAAAAATTATGATGGTTCTCGCGACTTAAGAGCACAAAAACTATACGAACAATTTGTAAAATCGGAGGGCAAAAAACCCGAATACATATTCTCTTCTCCAGGAAGAGCGGAAATATTAGGCAACCACACAGACCACAACCACGGCAAAGTTATGGTCGCTTCTATCAACTGCGATATTCTTTGCTTTGCTTCCCCAACAGAAGATAACTGGATCACTCTTTATTCAGAAGGTTATCCCCCCATTCGCACAAACATTGAAGATAGCACGGTTAACAAAGAAGAATACGGCACATCTCACGCTTTAGTTAAAGGCGTTTGCACCAAGCTTAGAGAAATGGGTTATTCTTTCGGCGGATTCGTTGCTCATAACACTTCAGATATATTTAAAGGCGCGGGTGTTTCTTCTTCTGCTGCGTTTGAAGTTATGGTATGTGAAATAATTAACCTTATGTATTTAAACGGCGCGTTAGACCCGGTAACCAAAGCAATCGTTTCACAATTTTCAGAAAACGTATACTTTGGCAAACCCTGCGGATTATTAGACCAAAGCGGTATTGCGCTCGGCTCGCTTTCTAAGTTGGATTTCAACCAACCCGAAAAACCCGAAATAAGAACGCTTTCAGCACCCGAAGGCTATACGTTAGTTCTTACCAACACCGGTGGCGACCATGCGAAACTCACCCCCCACTACGCTGCAATAAGAAGCGAAATGGAACAAATCGCTTCACACTTTGGCAAAAAAGTTCTTCGCGACGTATGTGAAAAGGAATTTTTAGAACAAATGCCCGCTTTAAAAGAAAAGTTTTCTTCAAGGGCTATTCTTCGCGCAATACACTTCTATAACGAAAATAAAAGAGTTGATATTGCCGAACGCGCTATAGATAGCGGAGACGTTGAACTGTTTATGCAACAAATCGCAGGTAGCGGTGCAAGCAGTATGGCAGTTTTACAAAACTGCTACGTTCCCGGCGAAACTAATCAACCGGTTATGCTCGCTTTAGAACTTAGCAAACAAATAACCACTCACAGTTACTTCCGCGTTCACGGCGGTGGATTTGCAGGTTCTATTTTAGCATTCGTTAAAAACGACGAAGTAGACGGATATATTGCAACGATGAAAAAAGTATTCGGCGAAAACAACGTGTTCCCCGCTAAAATAAGAGCAACCGGAACTTGCGGTTACAAATTGTAAAAACCAAACAAAAACAAAATAACTTAATATTCGGCAAATACCGCCCGTGTATTTATTATATAATTTTTATATAATTTTCACGGCGGTTTTTTTATGAAAAATTTTACATATAAAAAAGCGTTAAAATATCTTTTTTGCGCCTTTTTATTTTACCTTGCAAACAATATATCCCCTGGCGTTCCACTTTCTTTAAGTCTACTTCCCGCCTTCATGGGCATAGGATTTTCTAAAATTGCAGTTAGTGTTATTTTCTGTTTAATTTCCTTTTTGTCCTTCCCGGTAGAAAACTTTTTTTATCTAATATTTTCAGCCCTTTTTCTTTGCATAATATACAGTCTTTATAAGGCTAAAAAAGCTAAGCCTAAGGGGGAAGTCTTTATATATATAGCCATAGCTTTAGTTCCTTATTTTGCTACGGTTTTTAATCAAAGTATATATACAAAGTTAGTCTATAGCGCGATTATCATTGCTTTCACTCTTATTTTTAGCCTTGCTTTAAACGTTATTTTTATAGGGCGTTTCAAGCGAAAAAACAAGGGAATAGAACAACTTTCTTTTTATCTATTTATAATTATATTTTCGCTTGGTTTTATAGAAACTTTCGGCATAGAAATATATAAAGTAGTCGCACTTATTACCATGCTATTTTTATGCAGATTCTTTAAATCGCCAAAAGCATTTATACCCGCCTTTATATTGCCGATTGCCATTTCTCTTTACACGCAAAGTTTTTATTATCTTGCGCTTTTTGAAATTTATTGCGCCGTGATTTTAGCTTTTATAAATTACTCTCCTTTACTATCTGCAGTTGCGCTAATTTTAGCGCAAAGCGCCATTTACTATTTTTCAGGCGAACTTATGGCATTTACTTCAATTGATTATTTATACACCTTTTTACCATCAGTAATTTATACGTTTATACCCCAAAAGCAGGTGGAAAAACTTAAAAATTTTATATTGCGTTTTGAAGAAAAGGAAATAACACGCGAAATAATCAACGTAGAAAGAGCGCATTTATCGGTTAAATTAAACGACCTTTCAAACGTTTTTTGCGATATGGAAAAATTGCTTAAAGCATTCGACCAAGCATTTTTAACCGAAGAAACGCTATGCGAAAAAATTGCAGACGAAGTTGCTATAAGCGTCTGTTCGGAATGCGCCTTTTTTGCAGACTGCACGCGAAAAAATCACCCGAAAAGAAAAGATTTATTAAAACTTATTTCTGTGGGAATAAGTAAGGGAAAAGTGTCGTTAATCGACCTATCTAAAGACTTTTCATCTTATTGCTTTTCTGTTAACAGCATGATTTTTGAAATAAACCGCCTTATTAGTTTATTCATTGAACAAACGCAAAAAACCAAAGAAATCATACGGTATAAAGATTTAATTTCCCTTCAAGCAGGTGGACTTGCGCAGGTTTTAAGGTCGCTTGCGGTAGAATATTCTTCACGCGTTGATTTTAAACAAGTTAAAGAAAACAAGATTTTTGATCTACTTGCAAGCGAAGGTTTTTTAGCAAAGCAAATAATCTGCGTGGGCGAAGATTGCCATATTTTATTCGGCAAAGAAAAGATAGTTTTTTCAGAAGTAGCAAAAGTTCTTTCCCGTGCCTTTAATAAATCTATGCGCTTACAGAAAAAAAGTGACGTTGGATGCGGTATACTCGCCGTTTTTTCTAAATGCCCGCTAATGGATGCATCTTTCGGCGTGGCTCAAGTTCCTAAAGCAGGTTTTGCCGTTAGCGGAGATAGCCATACGCTAACCAAGATAAACGAAGGGCAATTTATCGTTTCCCTTTGCGACGGCATGGGTAGCGGTGCAAACGCACATAACAATTCCGTTACCGCCATATCTTTGCTTGAAACGCTATACCGTTCGGGGCTTAACCGTCAATCGGTATTAGAACTTGTAAATAAAATTCTTTCCATTTGCCAAGAAGATAGTTTTTCCACCCTTGACTGCGCCGTTTTCGACTTATACACCGGCAAATGCGACCTTATCAAAATCGGCGCTACTTACGGTTTTTTAGTAACTGCTTCGGGGGTAAAAATTATTGAAAACTCTTCTCTACCGCTTGGTATTTTAGAAGAAGTCTCCCCTGATTTATCAACTCATACACTATCTGATGGGGATATGGTGGTAATTATGTCAGACGGGGTTTCAGATGCCTTCTTTTCAAGTACGGACACCATAGATTATTTACAGCGCGAAAACACCCGCAACCCGCAAACCCTCGCTAATAAACTTATTAACTATGCCCTACAAAAATACGACGGCGAAGCAAAAGACGATATGACGGCTATAGTAGTTAAAGTTTACGTTAAAAACTCTTACGAGCAAAATTAAACAAAAAGTTGCAAGAAAATCTAAGGCAAAAAAAGAATAAAACGTCTTAAAGACATATTAAAAAATCCTTTTATAATCCCTTGTTCTTGCAAGGCTTAAAAAAGAAAAAAAGTTGCACTATAAGCAAAACACTTTTTTACTTTTCGTGATATAATATATATGCGCGTGGTATGGCGAAGGAGTTATCTTGACGCGCAAAGCATATTATTTAAATAATTTAAGAAGAAAAAAAATCTTTTTTTCCGCGCTAAACGCTAAGGGCGATCACTTGCCAAGCGCCAATTTAGAAAAAGGGGGATCATAATGGAACTTATATCCCTACTTTCGAAATATAGCGTAGACTGCATTGCAACCGCCCTGTTTTCCTGCTTTGCAATACTTGCAGTAAAGAAAAGATTTAAACTACCCGAAAAGGCAAATCGCCTTTTACCCTTTGGATTTTCATTTGCCGTTTACGCCCTAGCGTCGCTACTTAATATGATTTCAGTTAGCGAAGTCGTTTCAAAAAGCATGACCGCCGGCGGGCTATCAACGGTACTTTACGCCTTTTGCGGGGGATATTCCCTTACAAAGGAAGAAGAACTTAAAAAATTAATGAGCACGCTTTTAAAAACGGTTATCGCGGATGAGCAAGTAAGCAAAGTAACCAACGAAATATTAAGCGATTTAAAAAGCGAAGAAGACGAGTTTTTAATAACCGTAAAAATAAGCACGCTTATTAAAGCAAACGTAACATCCGACGTTTCTGAAGAACAAATACGGGCAATAACGTCAGTCTTTATTCAAACCTATCGCGAATTTTCTTACAAATAAAACCGCACGCCCTTAGTTTAAGCACTAAAACCCTTTGGTCTCTTTGGCTAAAGGGTTTTATTTTTTTAGAAAAAAACATTATTAAATTTGTTTTTACTAATTGATTATGGTATAATGGTATTGCAATGGGAATAGTCGGCGCTAAAAAAAAACGTGAAAACGTCAACAGCACGGGAAACCTGGCGTTTTATTAAACGACGAGACTTGCCAATTAAAACACGCCTTTTACGGCAAGGAGTACCTATGCAAAAAAACAGTAAAACTAATTGCGAAAATATTTGTAAGGCATTTAAAGAATCTCTTTTAAAGAAAAAATTTAGCCAAATAACCGTTTGTTCCGTATGTGAAAAAGCGGGCGTTACAAGAAAGTTTTTTTATAATCACTTTAAAGATAAATACGATATTGCCACCTATATTTTTAAAAGCGAATTTTTAGATGAATTTTATCTTTCTAACGGCACGTTTGCAGAATTTTTTTCAAGCGCCATAAAATACTTTCATTCGCAAAGAAAATTGTATAAAAAACTGTTTGAAATAGTCCAGCAAAATTCCTTTTGTGAAACCTTTCATAATAAATTAACCCAAGAACTTATGCGTAGCGATTTAAGTGCGTTATATAAAACTGAAGAAGAAAAAAAATATGCAATTAAATTTTTTGCCGACGCTTTACTCGTATCCGTTAGAGAATGGATAGTAACGCAAGAAGAATCACCAGACGAATATCTAAAAAACATGCATGCACTTTTTAAAGGCGTTTCGGTTAAATAAAACATAAAAAGCCTTTATATAGGTCGATTAACTGCACTTTCAATAAAAAAGCAGATATACTAAAAATAATAAAATGCTAAAACATATAGATAATAAACAAATAAAAAGATATTATTCTTTTTCAGATTATTTAAAGCAAACGTTTGGCGAAAAGGTATACAAACTATCTCTTGACATAGGGCTTACTTGCCCTAACAGAGATGGCACTAAAGGCACCCGCGGATGTATTTTTTGTAGCGAAGGTGGAAGCGGAGATTTTGCCGAAAAGTGCGATTTAGATATAAACAAAGCAATAGAAAAAGCAAAATCACGTATTAAACAAAAAACAGACGCCACGAAATTTATCGCTTATTTTCAAAGTTATACCAACACCTACGGAAAAACCGAATATTTAGAAGAAGTGTTTACCCAGGCGATAAAGCGCGACGATATAGTTGCAATTTCTATTGCCACAAGACCAGACTGTTTAGAAGATGATAAAATTAATCTTATTAAAAACCTTTGCAAAATAAAGCCCGTTTTTATTGAACTTGGTCTTCAAACTATGCACGAAGAAACCGCACGATTTATACGGCGAGCATATCCTCTTTCTACTTTTGATGAAGCAATCGAAAAACTTAAAGATACGGGAGCAAAAACTGTTGTTCATTTAATTTTAGGTTTGCCTTACGAAAGCGAAGAAATGATGCTTGAAAGCGTGAAATACGTTGCAAATAAAAATGTGGATGGAATTAAACTTCAACTTCTTCACGTTTTAAAAAATACCGATTTAGCACAACTTTATTTAAACGAAAACTTTAAAACATTATCGCAAGAAGAATATATTAATTTACTTGCAAAATGCATAGAATTGCTTCCTAAAAACACCGTTGTGCACAGATTAACTGGGGACGCCCCCAAAAAAATCTTACTTGCGCCACAATGGTCGGCAAACAAAAAGCAAGTTTTAAACGCCATAACAAAGTATTTTAATCTTTACGACGTTATGCAAGGAAAGAACTTTAACCCATAAACAAAAACAGATTTACCAGTAAAAGTAAATCTGTTTTTTTTGTTATACTTAAAATAAAACTATCCTATAGGTCGATTAATCGCTATTAAGGCTAATCAATATCGACTTTTTTAACCATTTTAAAACCTTCTTTTTCAACAAGCCAAAAAGCGTCGTCTAAAATTTGGTAATCGTAAGAAATAACGTCCGCTTGTTGAACGGTAATTCCGTCACGATTGCTAATCATATCAGAAAAGGTTTTTAATCCATCAAAAGTGGTTAAATTTCCGTGTCTACGTACCTTATAATTTTTGCCATTAGTAAATTTTGTACCTTTATCGGTGGTTACGGTTTCGGTTAGAATTTGGTTTTTTGAAGCGGGTATAAAGCCCTTACTTATCATAAATGAATTCCAACGGTAATGTTCAAGTTCGGCAAGGTTTTTGCGTTTAGATTCTTTAAAAATCGCGTTATAATAAACTATGTCTTTACCGTCTATTTTAGTTTTATAAACGGAAGTATCGGGCATATCGTTTTCGGCGTAAATTTTAAAAAACTGTTCTTTGGTAATAGGCTCTCTCTCGTCTGAAAGTTCGCAATAATCAAGCCCTAAAAGATGCAATTTAGAACGCAAACTCAAACAGCAATACAAACTTGACTGACGCTCTGCCTGCGTTTTATTAGTGTACCATTTTTCAAGTGATTTGCGCATACTAACGGCAATTTCTTTTTCTGAAATGGGATTTCCGCCGTTTTCCTTAACTGAAAATTCTAAATCATAAACAGCGTTGCGCTTTAAAGCCATATCGTAAAGGTCGCTACCCTTTATTTCGTTTACGTTATAAATTTGCTCGTCCGATCCGATAAAAAAGCAGTTTTTGTTGGGAAGAAACTCTTTGCAATTGCGCTGATTACGGCATTTTACAAAAATATGACAATTAGAAATATCCCATTCATCTACTTTTGCACTTAACCTTTTTGCCATATCTATATTTTCAAGATCGTCGCCAAAGGCAATCACAATAACGTTTACCGAAAGCGGATTAACTTTTATTATCTTTTTAATATCCAGATAAAAAGAACCGTCGTTAATATCAAGGGTATGATAAATTTCATTTGCAGGAAAATCTGGGAAAGGCAAATAATCTAAAGGATTAAGTTCTTTCATTTCGTTTTTCAAGCGATAGTAATTGTGGTTAAGATTTTTATTATTTTCACTTTTTTCCTTATCGAAAACGTGATAATTAACCTGCTTTAACTTAGCGCCCTTTTCGCCCGCGGTAATAAACTGGTTATTAGCCACCGAACTTAGAAATATTTGGCGATTCGTTTTACCAAACCCGATCATTAAAACGTTGATATCAACGTTATCTTTTACAAAACAAGTTTCGTAATTAATATGATCTCCGTTCATAAAAGAAGTTATGGGATAGCGGTTAATAAAATCGGTTGCAATTTTGCCATATCTATCAAAGAAATTCAAACAGCCCTTACTTTTAGAAATAATCTCTTCATAAATTTCTTCGTAAACGCTATCGCCGAACACCCAAATTTTCAAGTTATCAAGCATATTAACGTCGCTACAAAGTTCATTAATACACTTTTTAAAGCGTACGCAAAGCGCCAAATTTTCATCTTGAGTGGGATAGTTAATAATAACTGTAATTTTTTGTTTTTTACTGCCCTTAACTATTTTTTTAACAATATCGACGTATCTTGGCGGAGTGTAAGAAAAGATTTTTTTAAGATATAATTCTTCTCTTTCCTTATCTGAAAAGTCCCCTATCATAAGTTTGCTTTTCAAATCGGAAGAAGAATATATTTTTTCGTTTGACTCTTGTTTACCAAAAACGTACAACTCTTCTTTCTTAGAAATTAAAACTTTGAAATAGTAAAACCATAGCGCGATTTTTTGGTAAAATACCGAAAGAGCAAAAGTAATTGCGTTTAACAATATTAAAAAGAACGCGCCGTGAAGCACCCAATAAAAGAAAGTGCTTGTTTCAATCAAGGCGCTAACCCCAGTATATTCATATTTTAAAACGACTAAATTTATAACCCTTGCAAAAGAAGAAAATAGCGCTTCAAAAAATTCCGTACCGTTATACATATACCCCGCAAGATACAAAGGCACGGTGGCAATATACACAAGCGCAAATTTACCTTTTTTAAAATCGCGCAGGGTTTGCATTTTTTCTTTTCGCGTTCCCTTAAGCAGTTGATAAAGGGTAACCAACACGTATCCAAATAGTATAATCGCGCATAAAAACGCTACTACGTTACACCAAAACAAACTCATAAAACACCCTTAAAACAACCTAAAAGTTAGCCTATAGGTCGATTATTTAAACTTTTGTAATTTAAACGAATATTTTTTTATTACACCAAAGATAAGTAATCTTTTTCGTAATCGCCGTAAATTTTATTACGTAATTTCAATTTATCCGTCATGGTTTTATAGCGTTCATAACGCAAGGCAAGTTCTTTATCTTTAATTTCTAAAATTCTATCGCCCATCTCGTTTAAAATTTCTAAAGCAAAATCTTCGCCAAGCTTTAAAGAATAGTAATCTTTAACGTAATCGTTTGCAAGTGCTAAAATTCTTGTTTTTAATTGACGCCTTAAAAAGTTAGCGCGGAAATATTCTTTAAAGCAGTTTATCTTCGCGCTGACTTCTTCACTTACCGGCATACTTTCGTTTCCGTCCGTAATAACGCCCTTTTCTGCGCGAATTATACCCTGTTGCAAGAGCAAATAGAATTCCATTTGATTATCTTTAACTTCATCACCCGAAGTGATGGGCTCACCCATTTTAGAAAGAACATAATTAAACTTTAAGTCTTTCAAGCAAGCGCCTGCGCTCCAGTTGCTTATAATAAAAGAAAACATTTCACTTCTGTTTTTAGCAAAAATACCGTCTTGTTCTTCTTTTGTTTGCGCGGTAAAAATCTTAATGATTTCTTCTGCGCTCGCATTCTTAATATTTAAAGGCGCGCATGATTTAGCCTTTAAACTATCAACGGTTTTTAAAACTGCTTTTAAAAATGGCGGGAACGAATCATTTAGCAATTTAGCGTATACTTTATTTCTGATTTCTTGATTTAAAATGACCTTATCGCTATGTAAAAGTGCCGATATAACACGATTAACAGCACTTTCGTAGGCAGAAACGTAGTCCACTTCCAAAATATCGGGAAGAAGTGAAAGAATACTATCATCTATATTAACAAGGCGTGAAAAGGCTGTGTTTTGCAAATTGCTGTAATTTTGATATTTGCCGTAAGAAATGGCAAACGCACCGCTTTGCTTAATTTCGCCAATAACTTTAAAGGCTTCATTTATCCCTTTCAAGAACTTATTGCTATCGTTATTTTTTGCAAGAGTTGAAATAAATAAATATTCAAAATCAAAAGGCGAAGCAAAAAGATCGCAACCGTAAAATCCGTCCGTTGCGCCTAATAAAGCAAAGGTTGAATCTTGAACGCATAGTGCCTTGCCTGTCAAACTCCAATCGCCATTAAAACAAACGCTGTTTTCATTTTTGCTATTTATAACTTTAAGCCCGCGTTCATTCCAAACGTACGCGTTAATATCGCCTGCCCATAAACAAATAACGTCACTGCTATCTTTTGCGTTAAAAGCAATCGTTAAAGAACATTTAAAATCTTCTAAAGAACAAACAGAAGAAATATTCGCCTTATCGCATAACGCCTTAACAAGAGCAACAAGTTCGCCCTTAAACTGGGTTGCAATCGCATTTATAGCATCATTTTTATCTTCTGCTAAAGCATAGCTTGTAAGCATTTTTTCCTTATTGATTTTCGTGCCGTAATTTAAAATATACGCGCTTGCAACCGCCGTAAACTTAGCACATAAAAGCCCTGCGGAAACGCTGTATACTTCATCCCTTTCTTCTTTAGAATCTTTTAAAGTATCTTTAAAAAGCGAGTTTACGTATTCTAAAAAGTCAAGTTCGGGCTCTGCAGTAAAAATGGGTTTAAAAACCTTATTATATAAGTTTGCATTACAAAAAATATTTTCGTCAAGCAAATTTAAAATATCTTCTTCCCCGCCCTTTGCTTGCGTTAAAACAACACAATCATTTAAAGCGTATGGCAAACAATCTCTGCCGTAAAGCAGTTTACTGCCCGATTGCAAAATCTTTGTTTTATAATAATAAGTACTTGTTTTCATAAAAAAACCATCCCTTAAAATTTCAATTCTTCCGCATAAAAAGCGCTGTATAGGTCGATTATCGCACGTTTAGCGCTATTAACCGATTTTAGTTTTTGTTTTCGCCAGATAAAAAATCAAACAACTGATTATCGCCATTATTTAAAATAGAATCACTTTCAAAAGGCAAATCATCAATAGCGTCGTTAAATATATCGTCATTCAAAAGCAAATCGTCAAATTCAGAGTCGCCCGTGTTTTTATTAAACTTTTCGTCAAGCAAAAAGCGCAACCCCTTTTCGTTGATTATTGCAATTTCATCTTCGGTAGCATTAGGATACCGCACGAAATCTTTTATAGATAAAAACCCGCCGTCAAAGCGTTCTTCGCCCTTAAAATCGGGCATACTAAATTCATGCTTTATTAAAGGCCTTTTCTCGCTATAAAGATAATTACCCCATTCATCAATAACGGCAACCACTTCATCTTTGCCAAAACAAATTTCTAAAATAGGATCGTCGTGTATAAAATGCCATTTACTTTTCGGCTGAGATTTAACACCTACCCTGCTAGAAAAATCAAATTTATATTTATCGGCAAGAATAAGCGCGCATTCCCTTAAAGCATTTTCTTTGGTTTGACTTTTATCGGCAAGAGTAATGCAAACCACGCTTTTAGAAATTGCTTTTGCCTTGCCTTCATCAAACTTCTTTTCTTTTGCGTGTGCGCTAACGTACTCTTTGCGTTCTTTTTTGCAGTCCTTAGCGTATTTGTTATACCCTATAACCAAATCTTTAACAAGACTATTTTTTCTATCTTCTTCCGCTTTTAGCCAAAACTCGCCAAACTTAATAAAAAGTTTAACTTTTTTTTGCCCATTTTTACTTACAATCACCGCAAAAAACCCCTTACGTGCACCGTATCACAATTCTATCACTATATATTCTAACACAATTCTATCACTTTTGTCAATGAATATATAAATATATTCACTTTTCTTAGAATATCACTTTTTGTTACTTTTAATAGAATCTACTTATTCCACCATTTAGGAGCGCTAGCGATATAGTCTAAAGGCTTCCCCTTGAGGGGAAGCTGTCAACGCCAGTTGACTGATGAGGTGTAGCCACCTTTGTGGCGTTATTCCATTTTAACCACAACACCAGTTGCTCGTCATTCTGGAGCACAGCGATAGAATCTAACAAAAAAACTCCCGAAAGTTTTTCTTCCGAGAGTTTTTCTTTTTTTGTTAAATTAAGTTGTTACTTCATCTTTGTTAAGGTCATGCCCTACTACGTATCTTTCAATCAACGCTAAAATATCTTCGTAAGTCATTAACCCTTTGCCTACTGATACTTTGAAATATTTTGCCGCAAACGCATATTCAAATACTTCATACGATACGTATTCTTTAAAGTCTTCATACGTATATAAACCGTATTTTTCTATATCTGCTTGCATTTGCTCTTCATCATACTTCAAGCCTTCGCCATATTCAAAGTAGTTGAATAGCCCTGTTATGCCACCGGGTATAGATAACATTCCATCTATGAAGTAGTTTAGATGATATGCCGTTACTAAGCTGTAACAACCGGTGTATTCGGTAGCCACGTAAGCCCTTGTTAAGGTTACGCTTTCGAACGCGTTATTTTCGCTGTTTGCAACAGCAAATTCATGCCCCACAAACTCGCCATAATTACTTTCGGTAATATATACGTACTTATTAAGCGTTAAATCGAATAGCGCGTGTTCGTAAATAAGTTTAGTTGTTGTACCGTTGCTAAATTCAAGATTGATTACGTTATACTCTGCCCAGCCGTCACGTTCTATAAACAGTATGGGTGCAGAAACGTATTGTCCGCTTTCGTGGTCAAATACAAGCAAGATATCACTTTCAGTAATATTTTCAACAGCCTTTTGCGTACCATCTGCTAAAGTAATCAACGTACCCGCTGCAATACACTTACTATATTTTACTGCGGTAATTATAATTGTGCCCATTTCCTTTTCAACAGTTTTAGTTGTAACAATAATATTAGCACTTGCTGCTTGTGTTCCACCATATTTAATTGTGTGTCCGCCAATAACGTATTTTATAATATCGTCTTTGTTTTCAGTAATCACTTCTTCATTTCGATCATATTCTATTCCTTCTGGTGTTTCAAATACGTACATATACGAGGCATCATGACTGTCATAATCACCACCACTTTCAGATTTATAGCTAATGTTTATTGTTATTCTACATTTTTCCTTCCACAACACTTCCAATGTTAAACTATTGTTATCGGCAAAATCTTGTGTCGAAATTGAAGACTTTAACGTTAAACCATCTACTGTCCAGCCACCACCATAATAATACAATTCTGAAGTATCAAGATCATAGTCTGTTGGTGTTGTAATGTAATCTGTAACATTCGGCAATAAAACCGAATCATACATTATTACATGTTCATCAAGTTCAAACTTAGCATTAGGATGATTGTCTTTTAAATACAAGTGATATACTTCGCCCCATTCAGCAACAACTTCATAGCCGCGTTGAGTTGAAACAATAAACGACCAATCAGTTACTGCTACTTTTCTTTCATTTACAACAGTATACCATCCCATAAAGTATTTCGTTGATGTCTGCGTTGAATCTTCAGGTGTATCCCCCTTTGTAAACACATCTGGAAAATCATCTACAAACTGATCTGGCGAATCATAAGTATATGTAGGTATTACAACATCAAAAACTTCAGGATCCCCATTATCAATTCTAAAGTTAACAGTATATCCACCTTCCCATTTAGCATACAGGGTTATTTCTGTATTATCCCCAAGAAGAGCTTGATTATAAGTTTGGACTTTATTTCCACTATAATCTTCAGATAAGAACCATCCTGCAAAACTATAATCTCCTACAGCATCCAACGACACCAAACTTGAAGCACCTTTCGTAGAAGTATATATAAAGGTCTCTGTCTCTGGAGTATAGCCACGAGATGTAACATAACTAAGTGTGTACTCAATTCCAATCCATTTAGCATATAAAGTTACATTCCCAAAAATATTATCACCTTCACTTGCCTTATTTTCTTCACTAAATGACGAGTCATAATACCAGCCTGCAAAAGTATAATATGTTTTAGCAGGTTTAGGAATATCATCTTTAGTTAATTGATATCCAGTTCCATCCGTATTAATTATGTTAACTGGCTTATCTTCAATTTCAGAGCCACCGTTTTCTTCATAAGTTATTGTTTTGTCGCCCAACGTATACCATTCATTTCCGTTTGAATAATAACTACTCGTAGATAAAGCTGAATTGCCTACACCATAAATATTGGCTGTTGCCGTTTCGGATACAGGCCATAATTCTTGGTAATCCCCGCCAGTTGTAACGTTTGTAGCACTTGCAGACCCTTTCCCTTCACTACTTTTAAGACTTAAACTTGAAGTAGCGATATTCATTGAAGCACCCATTCCGCCATTTGCCACATCACCGGCAAATGATGATGCTGAAGTTACGTTTAAAGTTCCATTAATAAATAAATTTGCTTTAGGTTTATTCGCAGGATAATAATTGTGGCTATTAAATCCATCTGGATATAGTATAAAATCACTCGATATATTAACAATCGCATCACTTGCCACGGTTAAAGAAGAACCTGGCATAAACTTCATTTTATTTTGAATAGCATATGTCCCACTATTCAATACAATATTCATTTTCCATGAAACAGGAAAAAGCATATCATTTGTATTAACTGTTTGAGATATAGACGCCACAGTTACTTTTAAACTCATTGTCCCAGTCGATGCTCCACCATAAATATTTAGTAAAGTACTACCTTGTGTGTTACGTGCATTTAATTCTGTTGTTGCAGTTATCATAGCGTTATACGGTGTAAATTTCCATTCAACATAAGAATCATTATATAAATTTATAACACTATTGTTAGCCCCCACAATTTTTATATCTGTTTGGTTGTGTTTTGCAGGAATAGTTCCTATTATTGGAATGCCCGTAAGCTCCCCTGTATAAAGGTCTGCATAACCTACTATATTAGCGTTTGAATAACACCTAACTATTGATTGAACGTTTGGCATATCAAAAATAGCGAAAGGCGATATTCCACCCTTTTTAGCAGCGCCAACCGTGTGTTGACCGCCACCATAATCATAAACTACAAAAGGCATGTATAAAGAACCTTTACTCATGGTAACGCGACTTCCGTTATTAGAATCACTTTCTTTAATATACCCTAAGCAATCTATTACTGCGGTACTTTCAGTTGCGCTTATATATGAGTTGGACTCCATTGTAATTTGAGAGTAGTTTCCTGATGTTGCTCCTGCAAGATACTGTCCTTCTTTACCTAATATTCCACCTATATTTAAAACGCCTTTTACAGTTAACGTTACACCCGATTTAATGGTAACTTCACTTTTTAAATTTGCAGCAACTTTATCTGTTGATGAATCGGCAAAGTTAGCTGTCGAGCCCGCTCTGTGTGCGGTATTTCTCGGGTTTGCCGTGCCATTACCATCATAATCGGCTTCTTCGGCGTATTTTATGTTTAATACTTCGTTTGCATCTATCGTTACGTTGCTACTTATTTTTGGAGAATACCTACCCGACTCAGGATCATTTGGCTTTTTGTATAGATTGTTTAAAACGTCTATAGTTACCGAAGTTCCAGCATCTAAAGCAGATTCAATCGTTCCATAATAAGTTGTGCCACGTTTTGCAACGGGATATATATTAACTGAAACAGTTGTTTTTGCTTCTTTATACTGTTGTGTATCATTTGGTGTTGCAGTAACTTCAATTTGCACCGTGCATATTTCCTCAGTAGTCGGTGTAAATACTAATGCAGAAGTTTCGTAAGATAAAGTATAATCACTTTTTGAAAAATTAACATTTCCACTACCATTTTGAGCAACTAAAGATACACTTGTAAATTCCAACTCTTCGCCTTCATAAGTATTATACGATCCACCAATAGTCAAAGTCGGAGTAATTTTACTTATATAACTCGGCGAGCCGGATTGCTCGTTGATAATAAGCCAAGAAGAAGCGCCCATAGATAAAACACCTATGGCAAAAAATACAATTAGTATTAGAAACTTATTAACCTTAATTCTTCTCATTTTTTCACCTATAATGCAAAAAGCGTCAAATAAAGTATACTTTTTTTAACACCCGATTTTTGGCAAAAAAAATACGCAAAAAATCAATTTTTGCGTAAGAAAAATATAAAATTCAATTAAAATTTAGTGGTTAAATAAACTATAGTTTTTTTAACGTATTT
>JAZOCA010000094.1:0-15386 GCA_045596285.1 Christensenellaceae bacterium
TGGTCGTTAAAATGGGATACCCCGATAAAGTTCAAGATATTTACGATAGACTTATCTTTAACGAAGAAGATTCTTTGTTCAATATAATTCTTACTATTCTAAAAATTAGAACTTTATATTCTTTAGAAAAATTAACCCAACCTACCGATCCTACTAAATGGCAAATGCCCGGTCATATGGTTAACGCTTGCTACGATCCTTCCGTAAACGACATAACGTTCCCCGCTGCTATTTTACAACCCCCATTCTATTCTTTAAATCAATCAAGAAGTGAAAACCTTGGCGGAATAGGTGCGGTTATCGGCCACGAAATTTCACACGCATTCGACAGCAACGGCGCTAAGTGCGACGAAAACGGAAATATCAATAACTGGTGGACAAAAGAAGACCAAAGAAAATTTAAAACAAAAGTTAATGCAATGGTTAAGCAGTTTGACGGAATCGAACTTCCTTGGGGTAAAGTAAACGGCAAATTTATCGTTAGCGAAAACATGGCAGATAACGGCGGTATGGCTGTAACGTTAGAAATAATGGGTAAAACCGACGGTGCTTCTTACGAAGAATACTTTACCAACTGGGCAAAAGTATGGTGCGTAAAAGCAAAACCCGAATATCAACAACTTCTTTTAAACTTAGACGTTCACGGACCTAACATTTTACGTACGAACATGCCACCAAGAAACTTCCCCGAATGGTATAAAACCTTTAACGTAAAGAAAACGGATAAAATGTATATTGCTCCTAAAAAACGCGTAGTTATTTGGTAATAAAACAAAAAAATAACACATGAAAAATAGCAAGAGAAGTTTCTCTTGCTATTTTTGTTTGTTTTTTATTAAAAAGCCCGCCTATAGGTTGATTATTACCTATTTTATTGTTTTTTTGCCATTTGCGAAGGATTTACAATTATCAATAAAACCCGCCTATAGGTCGATTATCGAGCATTTTGCCATTACACATCATATTCGTCGCCCAGTATCGTTTTTAAAGTTAACTGAGCGTAAACTCTATGCATAAAATCGTTGGGATGGTTAACGTTATTCGATAACGTATCCGATAAATTCTTACGTTGAAGAAGTAAATTGTGTTCGTTAGTAACGTTTACCCACGCAACGTTAGAAAGACTTTCTTCTATCTTTTTAAATACGTTTGGGTATTCTGCGTGGTATCTGCAAATAGAAGAACCTGCAGTAAACGCAACCAAAGGATTTGGCATAATGGGAGAAATAATAACGAACGGAACTTCACCACACACTTTACGTATTTTACTTATAATGTTTACCATTTTTTGATAGAATACGTTAGGATGGAACCCGCCTGCATCGTTCATACCAAATGACAAAATAACAAAATCAGGATTTACGTCTATCGCTTTTTGAATGTTTTCGTCCTTTTCGCCCCAGTCGGTACACATTCCGCTAACGGCAAAATTTTCGTGAGTAATTTCTACGTTATAGCGCTTTCTTAAATATTCTAACACCATAACGTTATACGGTGGAGTATACGGCGGTTTGTTTACGTCTTTCATTCCGCTTGCTCCCCATCCATAAGTTATACTATCGCCATAACTTACTACCGTTGTGGGTTCGCCATTTTTAAGTTTATTTAAAAAACTTTCCATTTTTGCACTTTTATCGCATGCGACGTCGTAAAAGTTACTTTCTTCGTGCTGGTAGGTAACGGAAATCATCCATTGACTCATACCATCGTCATGCGCAAAAAGTTCCGCAACTATATACGATCCGATAGCATCTGCAGATGCAATATGCTTTCCGTCATCTACAAAATCATTAAAACGATAATTTTCCCAAGAGAGATAGGGAATATTTCCTTCCGGAATTATTTGAAGTTCACCGTTTTCGTTTACAAAATAATCTTTGCCCTCTTCGTATTCCCTTTTTAAATCAAATGACTTTACTGATAGTATCTTTTTAATGGGATATGCAAGACGGATTTCAGGTATAAAATTAAGCGCATTCTTTAAAACAAGCGCCGTTTCGCAATAAACGGTGTTACCCTTCCAAATCGGTTTTAAAAATTTTTCTATATCGTATGAAGTAATCATATCTTTCATTTTTCTTAACGTTTAAATTTCTTAATATTTAAAAAAGTGTGCGCGTTCTTCGTTGTTCGTGTTTGGGCTATGTAAAGAAATCATTCTTTCCCCTTCTAAGGTATAAAAAATCATAGCGTGGCCCCCATCAAAATCGAATTTACTGCCACAATGAACCCAGTTACCGAACAAACTGTCGCTTTGTGCTTCTAACACGCAGTATCTACCGTTGTAGAAACTAGACCAAATCATTTTTAACTTACCATCTTCTTTAAACAAAAACGGACCGTCGGTTACGTAGTTACCACTACCCTTTTCGCCTATTTCGTTAACGCTAGGATTATCGCTTGCCCTAAATAAAACTTTAGGCTCGCCAACTGCATGAGTTAAATCTTCAGAAAGTTCCATGGCGCAAATTTCGCCGTCTTTAACTTGAAGCCATTCGTGCGAAAAAACCATATACGGTTTGCCGTTTTCTTGCCAAAACGTACCATCTAAACATTCCCAGTTTTCGGGAGTTATATGTTTATTGCTAACGGGAACGAACTCGCCGTCGGGAGTATCGCATACAAAAATATGAGTTGCCCTGCAAACGTTATCTGCTTTGACGCTACCAAAAAGATAATACTTGCCGTTAACTTTATGAACTTCGGGCGCCCAGTAATCTTTTTTACCAAAAAAGTCGTATTTTGAACCCTCCACTATTACCTTAGGTCCTTCAAAGTTTTCAAGGTCTTTAGATTTATAGACGGCAAAAGAATCTAGCGCTGCTATCGTGCCTATTTTTAAAGCAGTAGTTCCATACATATAGTAACAACCGTTTTCTTTATCGGTTAATATAAATGGATCTCTTATTCTTATATCTTTTCTTTTTAACATTTCAAATCTCCTACAAAGTTAAGCAAACAAAGGGCTAAACATGCCGTTAATTGCGCTATAGCCCTACTTTTTTACAAAATGAAGAACTGTTCCCCACATCTTACAATCGCCCGACGTAAAGTAAAGTTTACCATTTTCAACCTTAAAATCATCTGGCAAGTTGTAGTAATTTTTAATAGAATAATCGCCTAATTCAATTTCAAATGAAGAACATGAAGCATCTATTGCGTATGCATAAACCACTTTTTCGCTAGCATCTTCGCTTTCCCTAATTAAATAGGTTTTTCCTTGTGGGGTTAAAAATGAGGTTATTTCATCAGTATTGATTACAGTTGTAGTTCCGTTTTTTATAATGGGTTTAATATATTCATAAAATTGAACCGAACGTTTAATCGTATCGCAAATTTCATCTGAACAAACGGATAAATTACCAGAAAGACAATATCTGCCAAGCATTGCTTTAGCAACTGTAAACTGAACGTCGGTAAGTGAATAATCTTCCCTTATAACCGCCCAAATTTGCATTTTTGTTGGATGAATAAAGGCGTGTAAGTTTTCGGCAATAGGCGCGCCGGAAGGACATTCGTGTGCATCAGAAAATGATACCATATCTGCAATAGATAAAAATTCGGGTTCGTGACGCATACCGCCTGAAGAACAAATTTCAAGCACTAAATCCGGAATTCTTTGCTTTATTAATTTATAGAACTTAATAACGCCTTCTGTATGCTGGCGAAGCCCTTCGCCTATACTCTCTGCGCCGTCCACACCTAAACCGATATTTTCGTTATAATCCACTTTCATATAACGAATATCGTTCTTAAGTAAATTATCTATAACTTTTTCTTCTAAATACTTAATAACTTCTTCTTTTCTAAAGTCGAAAAAGGCGCGATCTGCGTGAATTATGGGTTTTCCGTCTAAGGTGAGCAAATATTCGGGGTGTTCTTTAAACACTTTTGAAGTAACGCTAACACCTTCGAATTCATACCAAACGCCAAACTTCAAACCTTTTTCGCGAACTTTTTTACCAAAATCACCTAATCCGCGCGGGAACATCTCTTTGTTAGTTTCCCAGTCGCCCAAAACAGCGCTTCCGTTATCACGAGTAAACCATCCATCGTCAACAACAAAATAATTACAGCCAAAATCTTGCGCTACGGGAAGTATTTTTTCTAACTTATCCTGTTGAGGAGTACCCCAGTTGTAGCACCAGTCGTTGTATATAATAGGTAGAGATTCTTCACTTTTAACAGGCGAATAATCTTTATGCGTTAATTTAATAAGAGTATCACACGCCTTATAAACACCGCCTTTAACAACGGTAATAAACGCCTTTTTTGAAGTTAGAACTTCGCCCTTTTTAAGGGTTTTACGCCAGTGCGCGGTTAAATAATCGCCCCTACCGCCACCAACAGAAATTCCGTTATTGCGGAAAACCGTTTCTATTTGCCACGAATCGGGGGCTTCTAAAGTAGCAGCCCAACAAACTTCGTTCTTTTTATCTTCTATACCTATAAAAGGAAGCCAACTTTTAGCGGGCATAGTACCTACTTGCCCTATTTTATCACACTTAATTCCTAAGCCCGACCAAGAACTTTCGAACATGTACTCGCTTGCGCTTAAAGAGAACATCTTGCCTTCGGCACTCCAAGCGCTACGCATTTTATGTATAATAATATCCTTAGGATCGTCGTATCTATTAAAAGGGGATATACGAGAGAAGCCAAAACTAGGAAGCGCTTCCACAGTAACTTCTTCCCCATTATTTTCTATTTCATTATAAGTTTGTAAAGCGGTGTAACCGTTAAAAGAACGCACGTACTGACGAACTGTTAGCCCCTTACCGTTTTCTAAAGTAGTTACTAAAGTTTTGCTACTTTGATCTTCTGTAATTTCTTGCGAAACTATTTTTAATTCAAAGGCAGTATCGCTATTTCTTTGGGTTAAACCGGCACTATAATCGCGCGAATATCCATCCCCAGTAAGGCAAACGTGCATTAGGGGTTCTGGACTGATATAGTTATTTAGCGGACATATACAAGAGATTTTTTCGTCATTTAATTTATCTTCATACCCGCTTGGAACAATAACTAATTGAGAAAGCCCATTTACAGTAGCGTAAACAAGGTCTATATCGTTCATTTTAAAAACTTTTTTCGTAATTTCCATAGCAATTAATATTATTTATAAAAAGGTAATCTTCTTCGCCCATATAAAGGGCGAAGAAGAGTAAAAAAAGTTTATCCTTTTACCGCACCGACCATAACACCTTTAGAGAAATACTTCTGTAAGAAAGGATATACGATCATGATGGGGATAAGACCTATAACGATCATTGCAGAGTTTGTGCCTTCGGGGTAAGTTCTGGTAGGATCCCAGCCACCGCCTTGACCTTCGCCACGCATATCGTTTAAGCCTTGCCTAATTTTTAACGCTAAGGGAGCAAGATCTGGGCTATCTGCAAGGAAAATTGCAGGCCAGTACCAGTCGTCCCATTTAGCAACTAAATAATAAAGTAATACAGTTGCAACACCCGCTTTTGAAAGTGGGATTATAAACTGGAATAAAATTCTAAATTCGCTAGCCCCGTCTAATCTACAAGAGTCTATAACGCTATCGGGAACTTGGTTGAAGAAGTTACGTAAAATAATCATGTTAAAGGTATTAATACCAAAAGGTATAATTAAACTTGCAAGATTATTTACGCCGATTAGGCTATCTACGGTTAAATAGAAGGGAACAAGTCCGCCACCGAAGAACATTGTGAATACTATGATATAGAAGAAAATTCTAATACCGGGGCAATCTCTTTTTGTGAAAGCGTATGCGCCAAGTGAAGTTAATACCATAGAATAAGCAACGCTTGCGGCAGTTACGAAAATAGATATACCAAACGCGCGGAAAATCTTATCCTGGAAAAGTGTTACTTTATAGTTTTCGAAGTTAAAGCCCAAAGGGATTATAAAGAAATCACCGTTTAAGTTCGCACGTAGTTGGTCGCCTTTATCTGCAAAACTTGAAAGTAACACGTAAACGCACGGCAAAATACAAGCAATTGCAAATAAAGTTAAAAACAGGTAGTTAAAAATGGTAAATGCATCAATCTTTATTTTCTTTTTCTTTCCCAAAGCGGGATAATTATTTACTTTTTCCATAAAACATACCCTCCGCTTAGTCAATAGAGAACATATTGTAACCGTTGATTTTCTTGGTTACGTAGTTACCTGCGATAAGTAAAATAAAGTTAATTACCGTTTTAAATATACCAACTGCTGCAGACGCTTCTTCCTTACCGCGCATTTCCATGAACAAGCGGTAAGAGTAAGTATCGATAATATCTGCAGTTTCGTATATAGTTGAGTTATATAGATTGTAAACTGGATCGAACCCAGCGTTCATAATATTACTTAATTGCATTATAAACATAACCGTAATTATAGGTAATATCATAGGCAAAGTGATATGCCAAATAAGCCCAAACCGTTTACATCCGTCAAGTTCTGCCGCTTCATATAAGTTGCCGTCTATCCCCGCAATAGAGGCGGTGTAAATAATAGTACCCCAACCTGTAGACTTCCATATTTCCGTAATAATTAAAATTGTATAGAAATAATCCGGCTCTAAAAGGAAATATATTCGCTCTCCCGTAATATTTTCTAAAATGTTATTTATAGCGCCGTTATGCGCAAGCAACATCTTTACGATACCGCCAAGAATAACCCATGATATAAAGTTTGGCAAATATATCATCGTTTGAATGGTTTTCTTATAAGTTTTTGCCTTCATTTCGTTAAGCAATATTGCAAAGAGAATGGGGGTTGGGAAACAAATAAGTAGTTTTAAAACGCTTATTCTAAGGGTATTTTTAATTGCGTTTGGTAATTCTGGCATAGAGAAAATATATTCGAAGTTTTTCCAGCCTACCCAATCGCTACCCATAATACCGTATTTAGGACGGTAATCTTTCCACGCAAGCGTAATACCGTACATAGGAAGATATGAAAATAATATGTAAAAAACCATTACTGGGAGCAACATCAAATAAATTTGACGGTTGAGGAAAATTTTATTAAGTAAGAGTTTACGTCTTCTTTCCTTTGTAATAGTCCCCACATATTGATTATTTTTGGAAATAGCCTTTTTCATAGTTCTCCTTATTTAACAGTTAGTTCTTCAAAGAAATCTCCTGCCTTATTACTCATAACAATAGGATTATCTTTATCTTCGGCTGTAATCATTTTACCACAGAAGTTAAAATCATCAATTACGATATTTTCAATACTACCGCCCTTTGCAGAAAATTCCATAGTGAACGCCTTAACGCCAAATTCGGTAGAAGTAACGTTAATATCTTTGAAGGTAATATTTCTTAAATTAGCGCCTTGACCACTTATTTGACAAATGATTACTTGAGGTGATATTACGTGATAGATTTCGATATTTTCAAAGGTAACTTCGCCCCAAGTGGTGTTTGCGTTAGTACCTAAACGGCAGTCTAAAGCGTTATTACCGCTACTCCAAGTAGGTTGAGCAAAGCCAACAGAGTTGTTTTTAAACTTCATATTGGTCATATCGCATTCAGATTCCCAAGTTAAGCAGTAACCAGAACCTTTATCCGTCCAACAATCGTTATATTCGTATAAGCAATTTTCGCCCATATTGATATTTCTTCTGTTCCAACCAGTACCCTTGAATTCAATAGCATCGTCGCCAGTACGAACGAAGTTGTATCTACCAACGCTATCTACACATTCACTCATCATAATACCGTCTGAATAAGTTCTGTAAGCAAGTAGTAAATTTCTTTCTATTACTGCGTTTTCACAGTTATAGAAACACATAGTCCAAGTGTTTGCGTTAATAATAGTTAAACCTTCAACAGTTACGTCGTTAGAACGAACTACGCCGATAACGTGTTTACGCTTATTATCGCCACCTAAAACTTCGCCGATATCAAAAAGGCCTCTTGAATAAACTTGAACGTTTTCACAATCTCTAATATCTAACGCTGAATCGTGATTCCAACTGTCGTCTTCATACTGTCTGTCCGTTACCTTAAGGTAAGCGCCTCTTTCAATATATAAATAACTGTTAGAAGGAATGCTTATGTTTGAAATTTCGTGAAGACCTGCTTTAAATACATAAGCAACTTCTTCATCTGTAAATTCTAATGAGTCGGTTTCGTGATAACCGGGTTCTATTTCACGTACTTCATATCCGTTAGGCGCTTTAAATTCTTTATCTTCGGCTACCATTATGGTAAGCGGTGATAAAGTAGGATCGGTTACGGTTGCAGTTGCTCTTTTAGCAAAAGTGTAAGTAAACGAGCCGTATTCGGTTATATATGAAGTATACTTATTTTCTTCTATAGTAACTTCTACTCCTCTGCTTTCGGGTAAAACAACGCATTTACCATGCGCTTTATTCATAGTAAGTTCTACTTCTAAGCAGAAATCTCTTTTATTATCAGCAAGGTCTACCCAAGCAAAAGAGTGAGTGCCTTTACCGCAACGAGCAGAATAAACGGGAACGTCTACCCCGTTAATTTTTAGAGTGTGCCAAGGGCTGTGAATAACTGCGTTTGGCGTTTCGAAATCGTTATTACCGCCTTTAGATGTAAATACTTGCGCTTGCCATGCTTCAACGTCGCCTGCTTCAGTTTTATCTGCATCAACGATTACGTCTGTATTATAAACGGTGGGGATAACTGTTCCCTTAGGAGTGGGCGTGTTCGTTTCGGGCGGTGTATCAGGTTTACAAGCTGTAATGAATGGTAGCATAAAACATACCCCCAAAATTAAGCATAATAATTTTTTTAGCATATTGTATTCTCCAAAACTTATTTTTGCGTAAACATAACGTATTTTATTTCTGTTATGTTAAAAAAGTAAGGCGGAATGCGGATTTTACCGCGTTCCGCCATCAATTATTGCTATTATTTAGTTCTCTTAGTTACTGTACCAGATTTAATGACGTCGTTATATTCTTTTTCCATTTGTGCGCCTTTATAAGTGGTATTGTAAGTTTGAACGTATTTAGCCCATGCTTCTTGCATTGCGCTACTTACGGTATAAACCTTAGTCATACCGTCTTGAGCCCAAGTTTTTTCATCGTAAGTCCAAGTTGATTTTAAAGTAGAGTTAATCATCATCTTAAGAACTTCGGTATCGAAAAAGTCGCCTGCAGCGCCAGCATATTCGGTCATGGTTTCGGTGTATAAATCGGGATAGTCAGAAAGAATCATACAAGCAGCGCTTGCTTTTGCTCTTTCTACTAAGATATCGCCGTTGGTAAGAAGTGCTTCTGCTTCGGGAGGAGTTTCGGTAAGGTAAGATGCGAATGCAGCATAGTCAGTCCATCTTAACGCTTGAACGAAACCGTTAGCGTCAGCTTCAACTAAAGTGATCTTTTCTCCGCCTTCGATATCGTCTTTCCATTCCCAGTGTTCGCCGTAAACACCGTAAGTTACAAGTTCAATACCTTCAGGGCTGTGTAAGTATTCCATAAGGTCTAAGCAAGCTTTTCTACGTTCTTTGCTCATACCGTTACGAATACACCAACCACGGTAGTATTCTACGTCGCCTTGGCCACCGAAGTCACCGTCTTTACCTGCGGGAGGATTCATGATAAGAATTCTATCACGAGCGCCAGAAATAGATACGCCAGAACTTGCCATCATCATTGCACTGATAACGTTGTACCAGTTGTGAGCATACATCATACCTGCAGCACCGTTAGCAAATTCGTCTTGTTTGTTACCAACTGTTTTTTGAACTACTTCTCTGCTTACGTAGCCTTCGCTAATCATCTTGTTAAGGAATGCGGTAGCGAGCATAGCGGGTTCAGAAGTGTTAGTGTTTTTGTAAGTGCCGTCTCCGTCTTCGTCAATCCACATCTTCCATGCTCCGCCGTAAGCAACGTGAAGCCATGAATCCATATCTCTGTTAGCTTCGGTAACGTAACCGAAAGTATCATCCTTACCGTTGTTATCGGGATCGTAAAGAGTGAACGCTCTTGCTAAACGATAGAATTGATCTAAGGTTTCAGGAGCAACGAATTTGTGTTTTTCTAATAGTTCGGGAGTAGCTTCTGCAGCGTTTGCGATAACGCCTTCCTTAACTAAAATATTAGCGAGTTTAGAGTTTAGGTTGTTAATCCAGTCACGACGAACGTATAAAGACTTTTCGTTTTGCCATTTAACGGGAATCCACCACATCTTACCGTTTGAATAAGAAACGTTTTGTTTCATATAATCATATTGTTGTAAGTAAGCGTATAAGTAGGGGTATTCTTCTTCGGTAACGTAGTCTGAAACGGGAAGTATTTCTTCGTCACGGATAAGGTTATAGAACATTTCGGGATCTACAGGGCCGTCTACGATAAACATATCGCGTAAAGTTCCGGTACTTCTCTGTAAATCGATTTGAGTATAGTAGGTTTCAAGCGCGGTAGAAATCGCTTTGATTTCGCAACCTGCAGCCTTAACTAATTTTCTATAGATGGGGCTCTTTACAGCTTTTGCGTTATTGAACTGTTCCCAGTCGTTACAGAAAAGTTCAATTTCATCAATTTCGCCTTCTGACCAGTCGTTATCTACGCTTCCGCCAGGAGTAGAATCTTTACCACCACGGCCAAAGCAACCTACTGCGCTTGACAGGAGCATTGCCCCTGTCAAACCGAGTATCAATAATTTTTTTAAAATTCCTTTAACGTTTGCCATTAATATTAGTCTTCCTTTCTTGATTTTTTAGCAACGAAATAAGCAGCGGGTAATAAAAGCATACCTAATAATGATGCACCGCTTAAGCTACTATTACAGCTCTTAACGGGTTCAGCAGGAAGTAATTCGAATTCTGCGTATACTTCAACGTCTTCATTACCAGTAACGGTGTAAGAGTAAACGCCTTGTTCATCTGCAAAGATTTCCATACCGTCAACTTCTAATACAGAAAGTTTGTAGCCTTCAGCAGGAGTGATGGTGAAGGTAACAGTTTCGCCCTTTAATGCGCCTTCTTTGCTTGCAACAACAGTACCGTTAACGATATCTTCATCAATGATGATTGCACGTTCAACTTCGGTAACTTCTACTTGCTGTCTGATTTCGGTAATGCCTTGAACTGCTGATGCCCAACCGATATTGCTTGCATCAACTTCGCCTACAACGTAGTACTTGCCGTCTTCTGCTTTTTCGATGGTCTTCCATGCGATTGCAATAGAAACGGTTTGTCCGTTTGCTAAAACTGCGCTTGCAGTTGCATCGTTTACACGATTGATGATTTGAGTGTTAGTTAATTTATCGTTTAAGGGTTTAGATAATACTTCGCCTTCGAATACGGGAACAGGATTGATAGAGGTGATAACTTCGCCGTTTAAATCGCCTTCTAATACGATACCTTTCTTCCAGAATGCGTTAGATTGTTCTGCTGTCATTGCAAAGTTGTAAATTGATACGTTATCAATGTAGCCTTTGAAGAAGCAGTAACCGTTGCCCCATACACATGCGCCACCGATAGAGAATGCCATGTTAGCATCGTCTACGTTCCAATCTGCAGGACAATCGTAAGATGCAACTTCTACGCCATCCATATATACTTTGAAGAATGCACCGGGACGAACGCTTAGGGTTACGTTGTGTAACTTATCTGCAATATTGTTAGAAAGTACGGGAGTCCAGTAAATATCGTTTTTATCTTTATCGTTCTTAGTAATGTTTTGTGCGCCTACTCTGAAGCCGTTGTTTCCTTTATAGGTTAAGAACCAACATGCTTTAGTTGCAGTCCAATCGTTGAAGCCGAAGCCGATAGGTGCTTGCCAATCACCGGCAACTTTATCGCCGTCGCCATCTTTTTGAATTTGGAAGTTAAGGGTGAAGCCGTTATCTAAAGTATCACTAACGTCTTCCATAGCGGGAAGGGTTAAACAGTCGTCGCCGTCAACGTAAAGTTTGCCGTCGATAATTTCGCCCATACCACGGGGGTTAGAAGTATCGCCACCTTCTACTGCAGAAGGTTGTAAGTTGTATTTACCCATAGAGTCTTTACCGATATTTTCGGGATCGTTGAATTCCCATTTTGCAACGGGAGCAAATGAAAGACCTTCTGTGGGAACTTCTACGTCTATAATAACTTTAACTTTGCCGATGTTTTGTTCATTTACGATTACGTCTGCATATGCTGCGTATTCGCCTAAAGTGATAACTAATTCGCCAAAAGCAACTTCAACGTCTACGGTTGAATCGTCGGGTAAAGTTACGGTTACGGTTGCACCGTTAACTGCTTCTAATATAGCGCTATTTTCCATATTGAAGTCAACGGGTGCTTTAAGAACTTCGCCTGCAAATACAGGTTCGCCGATTGATTTAACTTTTAAAACTTCTAATTCGTGTTTTACGGTGTTACCAACGTTATTGATTAGACCCATACCTTCGGTAGCAAATTCGCCGATTGCATAGTATTTTTCGCCTTCTTTAACAACTTCTTTCCAAGCCATAGCAACGTCAACAGTAGAAGTATCAGATAAGGTAAGACGTGCTTTAGCAGTGTTCAATAAAGCGAACATTTCTTCTGCTTTCATTGTTTCGTTTAAAGGAGCGGTAGTTTCGTCTGCTTCAAACGCTGCTTCTGCTTTAAGAACTTCTTTAATACTACTAAAATCGTTAGTAGTAATAAAGCCATTGGTTTGGTATGCTACTGCTGCGGTTGCATCCATAGCGAAGTCGTAAACTTGAACGTTACGAACAGCGCCTGCTGCAGAATATGCGCCGTTTCCGTTGTATGCAGCACCGATTGCAAATTTTGCTGCGCCGTTATTGATGTTCCAGTCTTCAGCTAACATATCGCCTTCAGCAAGTTTGCCTTCGCCGTCGATCCAACGAACACCATTAACGAATACCATTAGTTTTCCGCCAGGTTGTGCAGAAATAAGCATTTTTTGGTAAGTTTCGCCAGCATCACCAGTTCTACCAGAACAGTTTTGGAACCATGCATTGCCCCAAATAGTACCTGCGCCAGAACCGAAACAGTTAAAACCAACGTTGTTAGCCGTTCCACCGGGCATGGGTTGAAGACCTAAGTAGTTGTCTGCATTACCCCAACCGATAAGAGTTCTCCAATCTGATGCGTTTGTATGGTTTTTGAATTCAAAAGCCAACGTAAATGCAGTTAGATTAGCAAAGGGATCTGCTCCTTCGGTATTAGTTAAGCAGTAACCGGTTGCAGCGGGAGTACCGTTACCCATGTTAAAGGTTACGCCACCGTTTTCGGCATCAATAGTACCGTCTGCCATAAGTTCGCCAAGTCCGCCGGCAACCCAGTATCTACCGAACTCAAGGTCATAATTACCCATAGAGTCCTTACCATGGTTGCTTGCGTCTTTAAATTCGTATTTCGCAATGGGGTTGATAACAGTTCCCGTAGGTTCTTCGGTAGAAGCGTGACCTACAACAACTGCGCCTACTGTAGAGATGCTCATCATAACCACTGCAACTGCAAGTGATATGTTGCGCCAGAGTTTTGTCATTTTACACTTTCCTCCAAAAAAATTTGATATATAACGCGCGTTTGGCGTTTTATCCTTTTTACTAACCTTTTGAATCATTATAATAAATTTGCACAAAAGGCACACACATTTTGTAATTAAATTTTAAAGCCTATTTTACCCTTTGTCAATACACTTTTTAAAAATCATATTAATTTTTTTGTTATTTTATAAAAAATATTTATAAATAATTTTGAAATTTTAAAAAATTGTGCTATAATGTTTATGAAATTTTAATCGTTCGATATTATTTAGCCATAATTTAAAGGAGTATTTTATGAAAGATTCTACCGCTGTTCGGTTCGACAATTTATCTGGGCATCATCTTCAAGTGGTATCATATTATATAAAAAGTTTTTACCCTGATTTTTATATGGGCATGCATAACCACCCACAGTTTGAATTTATGTATGCCTATAAGGGCAATTTTTACCTTGAACTTTTAATAGACGAAAACAACGATAAACAGGTTAATACTATAGAAGTAAAACAAGGCTCTTTTATCTTTATAGATGCTAATATGTTCCATCGCCTATCAATAAAAGACGAAGACGTGTGGATTTACAACTTAGAAATCACTCCCATTGCAAATGCTAAAACGCAAGACGGAGAGTTAAACGATCCCCTTTCTATAAGGTACGACCATCTGTTTACGAATACCGCATTGAAACATATTTTTAATCAAGAAAAAACGGTTAACGTTTACCCGGATACTTCTAATATAGACGTAAGTTTTAAAAATTTGATAAACACCCTTTCTAAGCCAAAGCAATCTATTGAAGATAGATATCACATTCAAAGCGAACTTTTAATCTTTCTTATTTCGGTTGCAAAAAGTATACGTATGTATTCTGAAGGTAATCTTTCTTACATAAAGCAAGCCATACTCTATATAAAAAAGAACTTACACTCGAAAATCACTTTAGATGAAATTGCCCAAAGCGTTAATTTAAGCAAAATTTACCTTTGTAACCTATTTAAAAAATATACTGGAAAAACTGTTTTATATACGGTAAATTCCTTAAGAATATCAAAGGGATTGCAACTGCTAAGAGATTCTAATATTCCCATTACTTCAATTCCCAACCATATCGGTTTTTCTTCTTATCAACAAATGTTTTACGAATTTAAAAAGTTTTTAGGGCTTTCACCAACAGAATGCAGAAATATATTCTTATCTGACGAAGTAAACTTTTACGATAATCACTTCCCTTCTTATTCTATAAAGGTAAACGAAGAAGATTTCTCTTTCGACGACGAAACTTATTTTTCTAAATCATACAAAACGGATATTCCTAATACTCGTTTGAATTTAGGTAAAAAAATACAATAATTATAATAGACTTGCAATTGCTATCCGCTTTGCAAGTCTTTTTTTTTATTCTTTAAGTTATTAAAAAACAATACTTACGGTAAATTGCCATTAAAAAAAGTATGCCCGATTATTTTTTAGGCATACTTGTTTTTTTAATTGTTTGAATTTTATAGCGCCCTTTTCTGCTAAGGGGCAATAACCGATAAAAACTGCCCTATAGCGCAGTTAACGGTACTTTTATACAAAAAAATCAATTTTATGTCTTTTTTGGCAAAAAGCCCGCTTATAACACGGTTAACGATACTTTGAAAGGTTATTTAAAAAAAAGAGAACGCTCGGCCGTTAACCGATTGCCCTCTTTGCTTTTATTAATTTGTTTATGCGCAATGCGTTTAAATACCTAAAACTATTTCTAACCGCACGTGGTTAAAATAAAATTTTAAAACAACCTGCTATTAGCATATAACACTTACTTTAACCTATTTATTATTATCCTTTATTTTAAAGAAGAAATAGCGTCCCCTATACTCTTGCCCATTGCTTCTTTGCTATGTTTATCCACTTCTTTTTTGCCCTTTTCGCCGTGAGATAAACAACCTG
>JAZOCA010000095.1:0-9885 GCA_045596285.1 Christensenellaceae bacterium
GTCGTAAAATATATGTCTGCTGTTTGGTCGTTAGCATAGATTTCTTGAATAACCTTTCCGCCGTGCAAATCTTCCATCGGCGCAAGAACGTTTACTTTATAGCCTTCTTCCTTGAAAGTTTCTCCAAACTGCTCGGCTAAAGCGTAAATATAATCTGTACCATAACCAGCGTTAAAGATTTTTACGTTGATTACGTTTTCACCCGTTTCTATATCATCCTGCACGCAAGCAGGTGCAACGATAGCAGAAAACGTCACCAAAAGCACCATTAACATCGTTAAAAGTTTTTTCATAACATCACTCCTAATGTAATTATTTCATAGGTAGCAATCTTCGCGAAGAAAACGAAAAATCGCATACTAATGATTTTGCAAAAAAATTATTGCATATAAATATTTGTCTTTCAACTCTATTTTTTACTATTTTTAATCGATTTTTACCCTATTGCAAATTTTTAAGTATCATACCAGTAAAAACTAGATTATTAACAGGTATAAAATTGGCAAAAACTAGTCACTATAAATTTAATACATTATATAGATGGGAAAAATAAAGCCAGCTCTTTTTATTTTCGCAATAAAATAATCGATTTTTAACTTTTATCTTATTCTTTTTGTCATAATATTATTTTGATATTGACATAAGATAAATTTTTTAGTATACTCACAAAAAATACACGGAGGAACATTGATGAAAGAAGAAATTTATCTACAACCTCATCCCAAAGACATGATTGATGCTCGTTTTTTAACTACGTCCATTGTTAAACTCCCTCTTTATCCCCCGCACCACCATATAAATTTCGAAATAGTTTTTGTGATTAAAGGAAAGGCTACTCACGTCATAAATGGCATTAAATACCCCTGGCATAAAAACAGATGCTCTATTATTCGACCGTCAGACAACCACTATTACAAAGACACAACCAATCACATTCCCTTTTCATACGAGCATAAAGACATATACGCTACAAGTGAACAGGTTAAAAAAATTTGCGACGCTTTAGACCCAAATTTATACAAAAAAATCATATCGCATCCCGAACCAATAGAATTTTTCATAAGCGATGAATGTATTTATTCGACACTTAATAAGATTGAGGCTATGCGAACTTGTGGCGACAAAACGTTAGCTCTCTCCCTTCACTCTATAATTCTAGCAATTATAATAACTCAATGGTTGTTAAGCCAACAAAATTTAAGTCAAAAATGCCCAGAATGGATAACAACACTAACAACAGATTTAAATAATATAGAAATTTTAGCCTTGTCAGTTTCAGATATTGCTAAAAGAACAGGATATTCTCTTCCTTATTTTTCTAGAACCTTCAAGCAATTTATGGGTGAAACTTTTATTTCTTACGTTACAAAAAAACGCATGCACTCCTCTTTAGGTTTACTCAAAAGCGGAATGAGTGTAATAAATATTTCTCAAGTATTGGGATATAGCAACCCAAGCACGTTTTGTAGGCATTTTCACAATGAGTTTGGTTGTCCACCAAATAAATATCGCCAAAAAGACGCGATTAAAAAGTAATGTTATATCACAAAAAATTACTAAAACGTAAAAAATCGTACAAGTAGATTCACTTGTACGATTTTATTTATTTTTCAAACAAGCCAAATTTCACAAACGAATAATCTTTGGTATTCTTTTCACATTTCCCATTCTTCCAAGAACCGAACATATCGAACGAGTATGGTCCTACGCCAATCGGCTCGAATTTATAATGGTGTGGCCCTAATAAATTTCTATTACCAGAACTTAAAGTCGCCTTAAGCACGTTTTTACCCTTAACTAAATACTTTGTAATATCAACCTTTGTTGCAAAATAAGATTTCTCCACGATTTTTCCATTAAGAATTAAATCTACCGTGCAATAATTTCCTTTTAAGTCTAGAATGCACCCACAATCTTCTTCCCATAAAAATTCTTTTTCTAAAGTCATAGTACCCGCAAAGAAAGGAAAGCCATCGTTAATGGTTGTAGTTACGTTTTTTTGCTGCTTATCAATATAAAAATCACTTCCGCGCATAAACGTTCTTTGATTTTCATCCTGAACAATTCCACTATCGGAATAAACGCCAAAATCGCCCTGCAAGTAACACGCCTCTATATTCGTGTCGTAATACAACTTGTTTTTCAACCCTTCGGTAACGTTTTTACCGAATAAAACAAAATAAACTTCCTCTCGTTGATAATAATTGATTTTTATTATTAATTGGTTTTCACCTTTGACGATAAAATCCTTAACGTTTGCTTTTAATATCTTTTTTTCAAACTCCGAACAGCCGTCAAAAACCACTCTTTTACCGTTTAATTCACACCATTCGGTATTCATATCTTCCACCAGTAAAAATATTTTGTTCGGCAAATCCCTTACGTTAAATGTATACTTTAAATACAAAGTTCCCTTATATCTTTCTTTTAGAAGCGTGTCAAAAACACCCATATCTCGCATGGATTTACTATACTCAATATTATCGTAGGAATAACTTAAAGTGTCTAACGTTAAATAATTATCGCTTACTTCTTTAATCTCAAATTCACCAGTTAAAACAAGTTCTTTTACTACTTTTTTATCCTCTACTAAATATTCATCGTCCAAAAACAGAATAAATGATTCACCTGGGTTAAAATGGATTTTTTTGCCAACGCGTTTTGTGGAATAATTTTCAAGATCAAGGCGTATAAAACTGTTAAAATCACCTATAAATTCCACCTCTTCTTCCTTGTCCTCACAAAGATTGACAGCGTAAATAAACTTTTTCCCATCAATTTCTCTCAACGTACTTTCAACAGCAGTATTAAAATTATTAATGGAATATTCCTGTGTCGCTATTATCTCATCAAATGTAGTATTTGTTTGATAATCATAATTGTGTTCTTTACCTTCAAGATATGTTGGTTTTTCATCAGCAAACAACACTTTACCACCTTGAGCAATAAATTCGGTAAACAATTTTTCACTAGTTTTATCAAGCGTGATAGTTTTTGGAAAAACGATGAAATCATACGAACATTTTCCCACGACAAGTTTTCCGCCCTCAACTTTGCCGTGTTTCGCCATAATTGTTTCATCTAAAATATGATAAGGAACGTTCATCTTAGAGAGTTTTTCGCACAGTTTTGTATATGTAATATTTATCGGACATTCATTTAAATAACCTTCTCTTTGATATTTAAAATACACCGAACGGATTGGCGAAAACACTCCAACGTTTACATTTTCTTTACTTTCACCCAAAAGGTATCCAAGGTTTGCAAAATAGTCGTTAAACCTCTTAAAATCTTTCCTACACCAAGGGTTTGCCCAAGAAAAATGCGCAGGGTAATCGCGCTTTCTTTGTCCAACGATAGAATACGGCAAAAGATGTTGGCACATAAGGTTAACGCCTTTTACATATTGCCCTTCCGCGCATAGTTTAGCTTTTTTTGGACTAAAATCCCACCCCGCTCCTGCGAAAGTTTCGGTTAATACTCTTTTTTTACCCAGTTGCACGGCAACAGAAGATACCTGTTTTGGTGAAATATATCCTGCGCTCCCCTTTCCCAAATGGTCAATACCGGGAATAGTCATATATTCGTAAAATGGCATAACACCACCACAACACAGCATTTGAGAGTTTAAGCTTGTTTCTTCTATATAGTGCCCAGTTAACGAACAACCATTTGCTTTGCACCACTCATATACCTTTTTTGAAAAGTTTTCAAGTAACAACTCTTGCATTCCTTTCCAAAATCTATATCTAAATTCTCTATAACCGTTCTTTTCAAGAAAAATTAAGCCAAGATTATCTAAAATATCTTCATTGTATTTATCCATAAAATACTTGGCTATCATATCGGTATACGGCTGATGCGCTCTATGATATTGCGGCTCGTCAGTGAAAAAGCCACACATTTTTTTACCAAACTTGTCTTTCAACCGTTTTTTATATTCATTATGAGTTAATTCAATAAATTGGTCAACAACTTTTGGGTTTAATATGTCGGCTGTTGAAATTGCAGTGTGTATATAAATATTCAAGTATTCGCCGCACCCACCTTTATCCGTTCTTTTCAGTTCGTTTTCAGTAATAAGATAGGATACTTGCGCGTCAGATTTATATTCGCCTATCGTATAAGTTATGTATTTATCGCAATTTTCTGGGTTTTCGAGAAGTTTTCCACCAACGAATCCGCTAGGCCAACCATTTTCATCGTACGACCAACTTTTTAATCCTAATTTATACCCCTCGTCCACACAAGTTTCAATACAATCGAACCACTCATCATCTAAATATTCAGTTTTAAGCCCACTTCTTGCGTGCATAAAATACCCACCAAACCCATTTTCTTTCATCCACTTTACTTGGTTTATAAGTTCGGTTTTTTCAAGCCTATCGTTCCAACTCCAAAAAGGTATGGCTCTATAATCGCTAACGTCGGCTTCTTGTATTATTTCAGATATTCTTTTTACTGAATTTTTACTCGTCATAACATACTCGTCGATAATAATTTTATATTATTATCCCACAAACAAATTAAACGTTCAACTCTATTTTTTACTCATTATAATCTAAATTTATCTTTTTGAATGTTTAATAATATACCCAAACAGTTCAACTGAAAATCGGTCTCGCCCGCCAACCTAAAGCACAACACTGGCTAACGCCCTGCTTGTGCTTTTTTGTTCGCTTTTTCCTCTAATATATAAAAACACCGTAAAGAAACCCTTACAGTGTTTTTTATGTTTTTATTTAATTAAGATAATATTGCTCTATCGTTTGCGAACTCACCGCCGCTTGCTTTCGAGAACATTCCAAGCAAATCTTCAACGGTAAGTTTTGACTTTTCCTCACCGCTAACGTCGATAATTATTCTGCCCTCGTGCATCATAATTAGTCTGTTGCCGTGCTTAATCGCATCTTTCATATTATGCGTAATCATTAGCGTGGTGAGTTTTTGTTCGTTTACAATTTTATCAGTAATTTCCAAAACTTTTGCAGCCGTTTTAGGATCGAGCGCAGCAGTGTGCTCGTCAAGAAGCAACAACTTAGGATTGTTCATTGACGCCATCAAAAGAGTTACTGCTTGTCTTTGCCCGCCAGAGAGCAAGCCCACTTTGCTTGATAAGCGAGTTTCAAGTCCCAAATCTAAAGTTTTAAGGAGTTCTGAGAACTCTTTCTTATCAGCCTTTTTAACACACCAAGAAAGAGTGTGACGTTTACCTCTCATTTTAGAAATAGCGAGGTTTTCGTCAATCTGCATATCAGCAGCAGTCCCCTTCATAGGGTCTTGAAAAACGCGTCCCAAAAATTTGGCACGTTTGTGCTCTGGCATAGAAGTTAAGTCGTGCCCGTCAAGGATAACAGAACCACAATCTAAACGCCAAACACCGGCAATAGCGTTAAGCAAAGTAGATTTACCTGCACCGTTACCCCCGATAACGGTTACGAAATCGCCGTCGTTAAGCACCAAGTCAACACCGTTTAAAGCAACTTTTTCATTGATAGTTCCCGCATTAAAGGTCTTTTTAACGTTCTTTAACTCAAGCATTTTTCTCCCCTCCCTGCGTTAACTGTTTTTTAGAATCAGTCTTTTTCTCGTGGTGATAAAAATACTTTTTCTTGAAATACGGAATTGCAAGGAACACTGCAACTACGACAGCAGAAAGCAATTTCAAGAGATCGGTATCCAAGCCCAACCAAATTACAACTTGATATACGAGGTAATAACAAACACCACCGAGCGCACAACCGAAAAGTTTAAGTGCGAAGTTTCTGCCGATAAAGCCTATAAGAGTTTGTCCTATAATAATTGCAGCAAGACCTATAACGATTGCACCACGGCCCATGTTTATATCTGCAAATCCTTGATACTGAGCGAGTAACGCGCCAGATAAAGCAACCAAAGCATTTGATATAACCAAACCAAGGATTTTGTTAAATTCAACGTTAACGCCTTGAGCCTTAACCATTTGCTCGTTGTTACCAGTCGCTCTAATCGTACAACCGATTTGCGTACCGAAAAAGAAGTATAAAAGTGCAATCAATCCCGCAATTATTAGTCCAACAATAAGTATAGCCATGGGATTATTAAGAGAAGTGATAAGCACTTCCAACGTTCTTCCACTTACAGCCATGTTTGCCTTGCCCAAAATCTTGAGGTTGATTGACCAAAGCATAAGCTGAGTAAGTATTCCAGATAAGATAGGAGGAATTCCCATAATCGTATGCAGAATACCAGTTATCAGCCCCGCCAACGCACCAGCCAAGAGAGCTGCGAGCAAGCACACCCAAACGTTTACACCGCTATTCAACAAAACTGCGCAAACGCATGCGCCTGTGGTAATCGAGCCGTCAACCGTTAGATCTGCAAAATCTAGTATCTTATAGGTGATATATAACCCGATTGCCATTATGCCCCAAATAAGACCCTGTGCGACTGCGCCAGGAAGGGCGTTCAATAACTCCATAATGTTAACACTCCAAGATTAGTCGTTTATTATTCCGCTTCAGTACCAGCAATTACAGCATAATCGCTAGGTACGGTAATGCCGAGTTCTGCACAAATTTCTGCGTTATATTTTTTTACGGGTGACTGATCGTAACCTATAGCCATTTCACGAACGTCTTTCTTTCCCAAAAGAATTTCAGCAGCCATTTGACCAGTCTTTACTCCGATATTGTAGTAACTAATAGACAAGGTAGCAAAACCACAGCCTTTACAAGCCCCCTCTTCCCCAGCAAACACGGGAATTTTTGCACTTCTTAAAATATTGTCGATAGTAGCAGTATTTGAAGCTACGGTGTTATCAGTAGGAACGTAAACTGCATCGTACTTGCCAGAAACGATACCGTTACATACTGATGCGATGTCGTTGCTGTCAACGAAGGTTTTTACGTCCGCAGTAACATTTTTAGCTGCGAGTTCGGTCTTTATTACGTCTGCTTGATATTTAGAGTTTGGTTCTGCAGAGCAATATAAAATAGCAACTTTGCTTTCTGCGGTAAGTCCGAGAAGATCAACCATCATTCCAGCTTGCTCGTCGAGCGGAGCAAGGTCAGAAGTTCCAGATACGTTATTACCAACGGTGCCCTTAAAATCATCGATTCCAAGCGCAACGCCGTATTCGGTGATAGAAGTACCGAGAACGGGAATAGTTGTGGTTGCTGCATACGCTGCCTGTAATGCGGGCGTTGCGTTAGCCATAATAAGGTCAACGTCGTCAGAAACGAAATCGTTAACGATAGTGGTACAAATAGTAGAATCGTTGCTTGCATTCTGATAGTTAAATGTAACGGTTCTACCTGCTTTCTCAAGCTCTTCGGTTAAAGCGTCCTTAAAGCCTTGAGTTGCTGCATCCAAAGCTTCGTGAGCCACGAGCTGAACGATACCGACTTCGTAGTTCGCTTTGTCGGGATTGACTTTGATTTCACCCTGCGTATTATTACAAGCGGTAAGACCAAAGCAAGCAACGCTCATTATTAAAGCCATTGCTACGGTTAAGAATTTTTTCATAATAGCCTCCTATTTTATGGTGTTAGAAACCTTTTTCATTTGCAGATATACTCTCATTAACACGAAGTATACCCATATTTGTTAATTATACTGAAATTTCAACTTTTTGTCAATAATTTAACAACAAGAATAGCTACTGTTTTGACTATTATTATATTATTTTAAGAAAACAAATATAAAACGCGGAGTTTTACCCCGCGTTTATTTTATAGTACTTCCGTCAGCTCAACGGATACGTTTTCCCTTTTTAAGTTTACTATGATTCCCTCTTTATAAGAATCTATTTTGGTCTTTATTTGCATATCCTTAAAGGTAAAATTCTTCAAAACGTATTGTTCTGATACTGAAACATTTAAATAGTTTTTGCACGATAGTTCACAATCAACAAAAGTAACGTCGTTAACAACCGAGGGTGGTATAGGCGCGTACCCTTTCATATCGAAAAACTGCGTCCAAGGATTTGCAACTAACGTATAACCTACTTCACCAACAGCCTTTTCCACACGAATATATTCGTAATGCTGAGGTGTGTCTGGACGGAGTTTAAGCCATAAAAGCCTTTCAGCGTTCTTTATTTTTACCCGCCTTATAATCACGTTTTTGTTATGAATAGATTCCGACCCGCAAGTTAAACAGCCGTGACAGAATCCGTATTCGCAATCTTCCACTATAATGCGCTCGTTAATTCCGTTCTCAGCCCTTTCTATTGCGTCTGGCCCTTTACCACCTTTAAGCACTACCGCATCGTCGTTTACTGCAAAATAACAGTTCTTGATATGAACGTCTGAGCAAGCGTCAATATCAATAGCATCCGTGCTAGGTGCTTTGCCCTTTTCTGACGTTATCTTTACGCCTAAATATTTAACTTTGTTGCACTTATAAATATGCGTTGTCCAGTAATGAGAATTTTTTAAAGTGCACTCTGCGATAGTAACGTTATTACTGTTTGAAACATATAAAAGCCTAGGGCGTTGCTCGTCTTTATTCGTGCAATTTGGATTCCAACTTCTTCTGTGCCAAAACGCATTCCACGAGCGCTGACCGTTCCCGTCAATAGTACCTCTGCCACAAATAGTAAACCCGTCAACACCATCAGCGTTTATTAGTGCGGATAAGTACTGACAAGTTTCCCCTTCGATGCGCGTTTTAACAATAGGATAATCAGTTACGAAATCACTTCCTTTAAGCACCGCGCCATCACTTAAATATAGATTAACACCCGCTTTAAAAAAGAGTGCGCCAGTTAAATATTCTCCTTGCGGGATAATTATAACTCCACCGCCGTTTTCGTGAGCAGTATCTATAATTTTTTGAATTTCTTCTGTATATATCTTTCCGTCTGCTTTTACTCCGTAATCAGTAACGACGTACTTTTGACCTAGCGAATCTAGCATTGGAATATTATATTCAAAAAACCATTCGTTAATTATACTTCCGTCAGGGAAAATTTCTTTATTCATAAAATCTCCAGTTTAGTTAATACTATTTATATTTTAACACAATTTCGCCCTTATGCAAGTGTTTTGATTAATTTTAAAATTATTTTATTTTTCACCTCATATACTTGACAACTCACAGCCAAAGTGATATATTTCTCTATGAAAAATCGCTATCATAATAGTGATACTAACACAATATATTGTATAAAGGAGGTAGTATTATGGAAGCTCTTAAAAAATTGTTCCCGTTCTCATTTACGGGTAAAGACAGTATCGGCGCTCTTCTCATTAACATTCTTATTTACTTCGTTGCCGGTGCAGTTATCGGTATTTTGATCGGTGTTCTCGCAGCAATCCCCGTCGTTGGACTTTTAGTTGGAATAATTGGCGGACTCATTGATCTTTACGTTTTGGTCGGCATAATTCTTTCAATTTTAGATTATTGCAAAGTATTAAAGTAAGATTAAAAGAAAAACTCCTCGAAATCGAGGAGTTTTTTTATTTATAATACTAACAATCCCTCATAAGCAAGAGCGAGTATATACTTCATATCCATTTTTAATATCTCCTTTTTTGTATAAAAAGCACCTACCAGTTTAGGTAAGTGCTTTTGTGTGTTTATTCCTGCATACAATAGTCTAAATATTCCATACTCTCATCGGGGGATGAAATCCTGATTTCGTTCTCACTTTCTTTTGCCATTAACACCAACGGATAACCCAAATAAGGAGCCTTTTCATTATATTTTGCTCTATATATTTGATACCCATTCCAATCTTTCACACGAACAACTTCATCCGCTAGTCTGCTTTTCTTAAATTCTTCTTTTGCTTTTTCTAATTCTTTTTCAAAATCATTCATATTTATCAATCTACCTTTTTCATTACTTTATCACAAAATTTCTCATCCATAGATACCTTAGTTAAATTCGTATATTCCA
>JAZOCA010000096.1:0-21363 GCA_045596285.1 Christensenellaceae bacterium
GTATAAAACAAAAAAAGCCGTATGTCAATAAAAAAATAAAAAAATACAAAAACAAAAATAACGGAAAATATTAAATTTTTTAAAAAACGAAAAAATCTTTTTTTATAAAATCTTATTTTTTTTACGCGAACCCCGATATAATAAAGGGAAAAAAACAAAAAAGAACTAAAAAAAATATAAAAAATCGAATAAAATTCAGAAAAATTTAGAAAACGGGATTTATTCAAATGCCGAAAAAACTTAATTTTTCAAAGGTTTTTAATATTGCTTTGCACAAGCCGATATGATAGAATTAAATTACAAAAAAAACAAGGAGTAAAAATATGAAAGTAAAAATTTGCTTTCTTTTAAGTTTAGTCATGTTGATCAGCGGTATTTTTTTCGGTTGCCAAAAGGGTTCAAATAGCGAAAGTCAAGCGCCGGATAGTTCTTCATTTGAAGTAGAAGAAAGTAAAACTGCAAAAGTAATAGTAATTTCCGGGCAGTCTAACGCATCTGGGTTTACTTACGTTAGTAGTTTGCGTTCAACCGTTCCAGACGGCGCTTTTAAAAAATATTCCGATGGTTTTGAAAACGTAAAAATTTATTATAACGTAGATACGATTGAGCCTAACGGCTACACTTGGCCCACGATAGGATGTAACACGTCCGAAGGGGAATTTGAAAACGTAAAACTTGGGCAAGGGCATACGAAAGAAAGATTCGGCCCCGAAATAGGTATTGCCGAATATCTTTCGCAAGAACACCCGAATGAAACCTATTATATAATAAAATGCAGTTGGGGTAGCGCGTCGCTTTTTAACGATTTTGCTTCACCCAGTATGCAAAACTATGCAACGTCGGTTTATTACGATAAATTTATATCCGTAGTTCAAGCGGGTTTAGATAAACTTAAAGAGATTACCGATAAACCCATAGAACTTCGCGCTTTTTGCTGGGCTCAAGGCGAAAAGGATTCTGCGGCGAAATCAAACGCAATGAATTACGGGCCTAATCTCGTTCAGTTCGTAGGCGATTTTAGAAAGGCGTTTGAAGAGTATAACGGCGGAAAGGAAATTGCGTTTATAGACGCAGAACTTGGCTTAAACGAAAAGTGGACTTGTGGCGATATAGTGAATCAGCACAAAGCGTGGTTTGCAATGCAAGGGGATAACAATTACACGATAGCAACTTCCGACCTTACTTATCACAACGAACCTGCTGAAAAGCCGGACGTATATCACTTCGACTCACTTTCAATGATAGAACTTGGCAGAAGATTCGGCGCTATTCTTTCGGTAATTTTATAAGGAAAAAAATCATGAATAAAAAAGGTTTATTAGAAAAAAATTTGCAAGAGCAAAATAAAAACGGTATAAATTCATTCGGTATAAAAAAGCGCCCTTGGACTCAGCGCAACTGGACGGTATTTTTTATTGCAACGGTAGGACTTTTACAGTTGTTCGTGTTCCAGTATTTGCCTTTAGTGGGCGTTGGTTTAGCTTTTAAAAACGCCGATTATAAGGGCAACATATTAAAGGCATTTTTAGAATCGGACTGGGTTGGCTTTGAACAGTTTTCGCTATTTTTAAAGGACGTCGATTTTAAAAACGTGCTTTGGAATACGTTGGGGCTTAATTTATTGATGTTGCTTATCAACTTCCCCGCCCCTATTATTTTTGCACTTCTAATAAACGAAGTTCGTCAAAATCGCTACAAAAAGGGTTTGCAGATAGTTGCAACCTTTCCCCACTTTATTTCTTGGGCGATATTTGGCGGTATTATAATTTCTTTAACAGACCAAACTACGGGTATAATGAATCCCATACTTGAAGCGATAGGCTTATCCAGTAAAGAAAACCCCATATATTTGGGCGGTTCAAAATACTTTTGGCCGGTAATGATAGTTTCTTCTTTAATAAAGAACGTAGGTTGGGGCTCTATAGTATATCTTGCGGCGATAGCGGGTATTCCTTCTGAACTTTACGAAGCTGCCGCGATAGACGGATCTAACAGATTTACAAATGCAATTTATATCACTTTACCAAGTATTTCTTCAACGGTAACAATGTTCTTACTTCTTAACGTAAGTAGATTACTTGGCAACTCTTTTGAACAGTTCGATTCACTTCAAAACGCGGTTAACCTTGAAAAGAGTGAAGTTTTGGCCACTTTTATTTACCGCACGGGTATAGCCGAAAGAAGGTATTCTTATACCACCGCGGTTGGTCTTTTTGAATCGATTGTAAGTATAGTATTGCTTTTAACAAGCAACTTTATAAGCAAGAAAATGACGGGTAAGGGGATTATTTAATATGAAAAAACAAAGTGCTTTACCTGCTATCAAAGGCAAAAAAAGAAAAAACAAAAACACTTGGTTCGATTACCTTAACCTAACCGTTCTTACTCTTTTTGGCATTATTACAATTTATCCTTTCTGGTACGTAATAATAGGTTCTTTTTCGAACGGTCAAACCTATATGAGCGGTGGGGTATTTTTACTTCCAAGAAACTTTACGCTTGATAACTTTAAGGCGATAATTGCAGATACTACTTTATGGATTGCCTTTCGCAATTCCGCCGTAAGAACGGCTGTTGGTATTACCACGGGATTGCTTTTCACTTCTTTCGTTGCTTACGCTATGAGTAGCCCGCACTTACGCTGTAAAGAATTATACCAAAATTTATTCATTTTCACCATGTTCTTTAGCGGTGGAACAATTCCCTTCTATCTATTGATAAGAGTTCTTGGTTTATACAACAGTTTTTGGGTATACATTATTCCCGCTCTCTTTTCGGTATACAACATGATAGTAATTGCAAACTTCTTCAAAGGCATACCAGCAGGGCTTCGCGAAGCTTCTGAAATAGAAGGAGCGGGCGAGTTTACTATTTGGTGGGTTATTTACATGCCTTTATCAAAAGCGGTTCTCGCTACCGTAGGATTATGGCTTGCCGTAAATCACTGGAACAGTTATATGGGTACTATGCTTTATACCGAAGCAGATAAATGGACGATTACTTTGCAATACTATTTAAGACAAATCATAAATAGCGCGTCAAACGTATCGGGCGATTACGAAAGCATAACTTCAAAAACGGTATCATTTGCCGCTATCGTACTTGCTACTATTCCTATTTTATGCGTATATCCATCAGTTCAAAAACACTTTACAAAAGGCGTGCTCGTGGGCTCGTTAAAGGGTTAAGGAGAAAGCTATGACACATAAAACGAGAAAAATAATAAATCTAACGGCGTTTATACTTGCTTTAATCCTATTTTTTGTGGGGTTGGGCTCTGTTATATACTTTATCGGTGGAAAGGGCGTTTTCGATATGAAAGGTCTTGAATATCCCGATTATCCCAACGCGAGCATAGATCCTAATATAGATAGTTGGACTCAATGGCAAAGCTACGACGACAACGTAATTGAAATAGACTGGTTTGTGGATGATACAGCCGCCACCTTGCCCGACCAAAACAGTATGATTTACAAAAAGGTTTTAGAAAAAACGGGCGTAAAGATAAACTTTAAAAAGGCAACTTCAAGCGACGGTACTGAAATTGCAACAAAGATTGCAGGTAACAATTTACCAGACGTTATCAGTATAAAAGCAAACACCACTTTAAAGAACGAACTTGCAAAGGAACAAAACTGTTATCCCATTCAAGAACTCGCATCAAAGTGGGCGCCATCTTTACTAAAAAGACTTCGCGAAGATGAAGAAATGACTAATTATTACGAGTATTCAGACGGGTATATATATGGTATTCCCAACAACTTCTACATGACGCGCGACGTTGAAATTTATAAAGAATCGGGCGGATCGTTAGTTTCTACCGGTGCGGTTTTAGTAAGAAAGGATTATCTTGATGCTTATCACGAACACATGCGCGCGCAATACGCTAATTTTGATCCCGCAAGTATTGCCAACCCCGATGGAATTTTTGAATTTTTAATGTGGGTAAAACAGGAATATCAACTTTTAAATACCAACCCAACGGTAAGCATTTCTGCTTTCGAAAAAGATAGAACTCACGGTAGTTTGGGTATGCGTTGGCTTATGGAATACTTTTCTGTTTTAGAAGAAAACGAAAACGGAGATTACGTTTATCAACACGCTCAGCCAGAGTTTAAAGAACTTATGGTATGGCTTAACAAACTTTACCGTAACAATCTTTTAACCGAAGGTTCTTTAGGTGCAAACGCTTCTACTATAGGGCAGTATTTACAAAACGGCGAATGCGTATTGTTTGCCGGCTCTACCGTTAACTACGCAACTCAACTTAAAAACTGGGAATTAAATATTAGCGGTAAAAACCCCTTGGGTGTAGACGCTCGCTACGTTCCCATAATCTTTTCTAACGAAGAAGGAACTGTACCTCAGCTTGCAATAACCGGTAACTCTTATATGTTTACCATGATTTCATCAAACTGCACACGCCCTGATAGAGTTATTAAATTATTTGACTATCTGTATTCAGATGAAGGGCAGGAATTAGTTTGTTGGGGAGTTGAAGATACCAACGGCGAAGGCAGTTTTAATTATACCGTTGAACCCGGTACTACCGTAACCTTGGATAACGGCGAAACTTATACCTATCGCTACGGGCAAATAGAATATACCGATAAAGTTCAAGATGCCTGGAATAGCGGTAACGTAAACGCTTACGCTTTTTATCAGTTAACGTTGTTTTATAAACCTATGTATATGTACTTATCGTCTGGCAAAGGCGGGCAGTTTAACAACTACAGGGACTACGTTAAATACAATTCTAAATCCGCAATAATTCCTTACACCTATACCTACCGTGGCTTTGAGTTCGAACTTGATTCAAGTAGCGAAAAATATACCGAGATGTATACGATTGAAGCGACTATGCGTAACAAGTGGTTTGCTACCTATACAAGGATAATCGCTGAAGAGTCTGAAGAAGAAGTTATTAAGGAAATAGATAAAATGTTGGTTTGGTGTAAGATGGTTGGATTAGAAGAATATCTTGCATTTAAAAACGAATGCTTTAAGGCGCATAAAAAGAAAATGGGAATAACTTTTGCATCTCCCATTAACGATCCTAATAATACGGCGTATAAGAATTTAAAAATTGAATCGGTATACGGTGACGTAAGTAAATATCTTGAAGTTCCCGAAAATATTGCCCGCGTATAACAACCTTTTAACATGCGAGTGGTAATCACTTTTTCACCTATTAGTTAAGTAGTATATAAATTTGGAGAATTTTATGAGAATTATTATAGACACGGATATCGGCGACGATATTGACGACGCTTTTGCCATAAGTTTGGCGTTGCAAACGCCAGAGCTTGATTTGCTGGGCATAACCACCGTTTTTAGAAATTCCTTTAAACGGGCAAAAATCGTTAAAGCGTTACTAAATTCATTCAAAAGGGATATACCCGTTTACGCGGGCGAAGATAAACCCCTTTTGCAAAGCATAAACAAACTTGTTTATGAAAAAGATATTACCAAAGATGCAGATGGAAGCGTCAACGTTCCACATTACTTGCCCGAATATGAAAAATACGAAGTGAAATCTAACGCGGTGGATTATTTACTTAAACAGGCAAGAGAATACGAAAACGAACTAACTTTAGTTGCAATAGGGCCTTTAACTAATCTTGCAAAGGCATATTTAAAAGATCCCGTTGCCTTTAAGAAACTAAAGCAAATCGTAATGATGGGCGGGCAAGAAAAAGGCGTTTTTGCAGAGTGGAATTTCCGCTGTGATCCCGAAGCGGCTAAAATAGTTTTCGATTCGGGCGTTCCCATTAAAATGGTTGGCATAAACGTAACCAAGTTTTGTAAATTATCTAAAAAAGATATTAAATCCATAGAAGAAGAGCCATTTATAGCAAGCGACGTTCTTAATACAATGCTTAAAAAATGGCTTTTAGATAACGACTTTAAAAAAGAGCCTATTATGCACGACGGGCTTGCTGTAGCAGAACTTACACAGCAGTTTTGTTCCTATCATAAGCGCAAAGCAAGCGTATGTATTGAAGGCGAAAAGCGCGCTATGGTTTGCGGTGGGGAATACGAAGCAGAACTTGCCGTAAGCGTCAATCACGAACAATTTATCGGTTATATGTTTAACCGTTTAAGGAGGAAATAATGAAAAGAGTAAAAAAACTTGTATGCCTGCTGACGGCAGTTGCTCTTTCTTTAGGAGCACTTGTAGTTAACACGACTACCGTTTTCGGTTCAGAAAAAACACCGTTAGTCGTTTGTACTTCTGTAAAGCGTACGCAACACGAGTATATAAAAGTTGACTTAGATCAAGCATTACAAGTACAAGGAAACAATTTGGCAATCACTTTATACGTTAAAAACGTAAGTTTGCCCACCGCGCAAGTAAGTTTAAGCATTACGGATAGCAACGGCACGGAATATAAGAGCAATACTTATAACGCTAAAAAGTTAAACGCCGTAAAGTTTGGTAACGAACAAAACAGCGCCGTTAAGGTAAACTTATTAAAAAATAGCGAGTTTTTTGACGTAAATTACGGTTTTTACGGCACGGTATATATTCCTTATACCGAACTTAACCGCGCAGCAAACCTTACCCCTAGCGACGTAAAAAGCGTTAAAGTTGGTTTTGGCGCTCAGAGTTTAGGATACGATTCGCTTGAAGTAGACATTCAAAAAGTTTACGTTTTCAACGTTGCAGACGTTACTTTAAATTCTAACGGAGAACAAACTGCAGAAAATAAATTAGTAGACTTTTTAGAACTTCAAACCCAAGATATCACCGTAATAGGCGATACCTTAGAACTTACTAAGGCAGATGAATACGATATGGATAGTTTAGAATACAACGTAGCTCATCAAGGTGATCTCTGTGAAAGAATAGGGGACGTTAAAGTCGTTCACAACTTCGATTTAAAAAGCGGATTAACCGCTTTAAACAGCGATGGCGCTTTACACGACCGTTTATGGACTTATTCTAAGATGGGGCAAACTTGCACCTATTCTTTTGAACAAAGTCTTGCAGGTAATTACGGCGACATGTTAAAATATACGCTTGGCGTTCAGCAAGATCCCAACGTTTCTAACGTATATTCAAGTTTACACTTCAACTTAGACGGCGACTCTCAAGACTGGTCGGGCGCAAAGGGTATTACCTGCTGGATAAAAAACCCCGCCCCCACCGAATACAGCATGGGCTTTGAAATATTCTTATACAATCCCAAAACCGATTTAGTTGAACAGTACAACTTAAACAGCGTGAAGTCACTTTACAAAACCGTTTACGCATACAACGTTGTAACTGGCGAAGAATTCTCATACAACACCCAAACCTTTATTCGAATTCCCGCTAATTTCGAAGGTTGGATAAGAGTTCCCTTCTCTCAGTACGACGCGCCCAACTGGTCTACCTTAGAACCATATAACAATCAAGGCGTGTTTGATACTAATAATTATCGCGTTGTAAAAATGAGTTTTTCAAGACTGTTAAAGTCTAACTTTGGTTCTACTCTTTATTTCGATAATTTAGGCGTTTACTATAACGATTTCGCCGTTGGCGGATTATTCGAACAGGATAAACCTTCTATCAAGGATTGTTTAAACGGAGGTAACTAAGATGAAAGCAAATAAGAAAACGTTATTTATAATTATAGCAGTAGTTCTTTGCATTGCCGTTGCCTTAACTATAGTTTTAGTATCTCTTGGTTCAAGCGGTGGCGGTAATTCTTCATCTTCTTCAAGCGATATAGGCGGTAGCCAAGAAAGTTATGAAGATAAGAAATTTGCCGGCATAGATCCTGTTTTTGAAGAAAGTTTAGGTTACTATAACGAAAGTCCTTCCGTTTTTGAAAGTTCTAACGGAGACCGTTATTTATATTACACTAGAAATTCAGTTAAATACGACGATACTACCGATAGTATCGCCGTTAGAAAGGGCGTATATACTGCAAGCGGTTGGCAATACGGCGAAGCAAAAACCATTTTAACCCCTTCTGCAAATTCATGGGATAGCAAGTCCGTTTTCGGTTGTGACGTAATCAAGGGCAACTTCGTTTACGGCGGAACTACCTATTCTTACCTTATGGCTTACAGCGGAAGCAGTTTTAAGGGTAGAGCAAACGCGCAAATAGGTCTTGCAGTTTCTCAAACGCCAGACGGCGAATGGGTAAAAGTGGGAAATAAACCCGTTGTAACTTTTAACGCAGGCGATTACGATCCTACCGGTATTTTATCTTACCGCGGGGCAATAGAACCCAGTTTGGTAAGTTTTGATAAGAGCGGAAAGGTATATATGTTCTATACTTTCTACGAATATCTTAACGGCAGTTACCTTTTAGAAATGGATTTAAGCAATTTAGATTCCTTAATTATAGGTGGTAGAAAGTTGGTTAACGTAAGCGGTTTAGCAGATACCGGCGCAAGCAACACCCAACTTTATAGCGGTGATTTCGTTTTAGATAGCGAAGGCAACAATCTTATTGCCGTACGTAATATTGCAACAACCGTTTCTGTTCTTCCCAAAGTTTCAGAAGGTATTCAATTAGTTATTTCTTCTGCAGACGTAATAAACGAAAACAAGCAAGAATGGCAACCCGAAGCAGACCGCAAATCATGGTGGCAACAACTTTGTTCTGCGGGCAAGATTGAAGCGGAAGATACCGCGGATGAAAGCGACGTAAACAAGATGTTTGGTTACGAACGTATTTTTGGCGGTTCAATCGTTTCTGACGAATACGGTCACCTACTAACTTACGGCGAATTAGACGTATTCTTTACCACTCAAGGTGTTTTCGGCGATTCTTTCTTTACCACTAACGACGGATATAAATATTCACAAATGATACATTCCATCACTATTAGTTTTTAAGGTGATAAAATGAATGCAAAATTATTAAAAAAACTGTTGGTTATTTGTCTTGGCGCAATGCTTTGTATAAGTAGTTTAAAATGGGTAAATCAAGCAGAAAAAAAGGTTTACGCAAGCGAACTTGGCGCAGGCGATTTGGTGTGTTACTGGTCTAATCAGCCTGGCGTTTTAGACGCGCCTATTTCGGATACTACAAACGAAACCTATAAAGAAAAGGATAGAAAATGGCTTGGTCTTCCCACTATTGCAAAAACGGCGGGCGGAAGATTGTGGTGCGCTTTTCAAACTGGCGACGTAAAGGAAGGATCTGAAGGGGTTAATAACTACGACGTTATGTATTATAGCGACGATAACGGCCAAACTTGGTCTAAAGAATACGCTATTTTCGACGTTGCCGATCATAGCATTCGCTTAACAGACCCGCGTTTATTTATTGATAATTTCGGAACTTTATGGCTAGTTTTAATACGCGGTGGGGCAAAGGGTACTTACGCCATAAAAATGGTTAATCCCGATTGCGAAAATCCATCTAAAAACCTTCAACTGGAAACGCCTATTTGGTGGCTTAACTATCCACCTGCACACAGACCTACCATTCTTTCTAACGGAAGGTGGATAACTCCCGTAGAAGGGGGTGTAAAAAACCAGCACACTTATATATGCAATCCCGACGTTGCAAACGGCGTTTACGTCTGGCGTGACGTAACTCAAACCGCTGCAGCAACAGCTTATCCAAGTAATAAGCCGTTTGGCGAAGCGCAGGTAATCGAATTAAAAGACGGTTCTCTTATGATGCTTTCCAGATTGCCACAAAATAGCGGTAACGGATTAGAAATTTCTTATTCGGATGATTTTGGGGTTAACTGGACGCCATATCAAGCAGGTCACGATTTACCTTTAGCAGGCCCAAGCAGTAAATTTCATATTCAAAGGCTAAAAAGCGGTAATATCTTGCTGTTAAATCACGATAGTTTGACGGCGCGCCACAACGTAACCGCGTGGCTTTCTGAAGACGACGGAAAAACTTGGCCCTATAAGATTTTGTTAGACGATAGAAAAATAGACGGTTTTTGGGGAGTAAGTTACCCCGAAAGCGCTTTTGAACAGGGCGAAAACGGCGAAATTTATATCGTTTACGACGCAGGCAGATATACCCAAAAAGAAATTAGACTTTGTATTTTAACAGAACAGGATATAAAAGCGGGCGAACCTGTTTCTGAATATGCAAAAATGCGTATTCCGGTAGTAAAAAGCGGTGGCTATACCGATATAACTGCTATTGAAGAAGAAATAGATCGCTACCAGTATTTGCCCGAAGGCACTTTAAAAACTTCTATTTTACAAAACTTACCCACTACTTTAAACGCAATTGACGAAAAGGGTAACGCATACACCTTAGAAGGTGAATGGACTAGCGAAAATTACAACGCAAATAAGCAGGGTAGATATACTTTTGAATTTATTACTTCAAATATTCCTGCAGGCGTTCAAGACGGATACAGTCTACTAAAGGTTTACGTTGGCGTTGGCTTAGAAGATCCCGTTAAGCCACCCGTTTTAGATAGTTCAAATTCTAATTCACAAAGCGATCAAACTTCCGTAGATGGCGGTAAAGATGGTTGTAAAAGCAGTTTTGGTGTGGTTTTGGCGGGTGCTTCCGCCGTGGTTTTAGCAGGACTTGGAATATTTATTTACAAAAAGAAACCCGCTAAAAAATAAACATGGAATTCTTTAAAAAAAATATATAAGGAGAAAAAAACATGAAACTAATTAACGCAAAAAGAGTATCTATACTCTTAACCTGTGCTATGGCACTAACTTTATGTTTTAGTATGTTTTTCGCAACCATGCCCGTAAGAGTAGGCGCGGAAAATATGAAGTACATTACCGCTATTCCCGATAGCGAACTAGAATGTCTTTCAGATGCAAATCAAGTTTGGTTTTGGTCGACGAAAACAGGTACGGCTAACGTTCGTTATACTCCTACCGGAAGTTATACTTTAGAAAACGTAACGGATATTGCTTTCCGTATTAAAAACGCTAACCGTCAAACCAACAAACCCAACACGAGCGGTGGTTTAAGCGCTTTATACCTTAAGTTTAAAGGCGTTGATACCATTTGGCATTTAACTCACGAACAAAAAATTAATAACGAATACTCACACTTTAAAACCTTAGCTCCCGATGGAACTATCAAACGCACTATGGGTAATACCGCTGCTAGTCAATTTGCATTTACTGCAAACTTCGACGCTACCGCTTTCTTTCCCTTATGGGCTTTCTATGACGGCGCTTCTATTGCTGAAGAAGATTGTTTAACTTCTTTAGAAAACTATCAATCTTTAGAACTTGAATACATTGATTTCGGTGTTTCTACTTGGCGTTGGGACTTAATCCTTGGCGATATCGCTCTTGCTAAAACTTCAGACAATCAAGACTGGACTTACGAAGTTATGAACTTTGATAAAGCAGTTCAAGAAGGTTCAGAAAGTTTAGTAACCTTAAGAACAGACGTTTTCGATCAAGTTGCTTTAAAAGTTAACGGCGAACAAGGCGTTGTTAACCAAGACGGATCTATCACTGCTAACGTTGAAGGCGTAGGTACAGTTTCTACCCCCGTAAGCACTTTACAAATGTTTAAACAAGCAACCGTTACTACCGACTTAAAAGAAGGTTACGGCATCACTAACGTAGTTTCTAGATTCTATAATGCTAACGGCGAAGAAATTACGGATGCTTCAGAAAGTTTACTTTCAAGCGGCTATTCTTTAGGCGGTAAGTTCAATTTAAGAACTAACAACCCCGATAACACCGCTACTATAGGTCTTGATCCCGTTACTTGCGAATTAGATATTACCGTTGCTCCATTAGTAAAAGTTAACGTAACCGGCGAAAGCGCAGGCGTAGTTGTTTCTCACGGTTCTTTAGATTCAAGCGAAGGCGATAACAGCGTTTATCTTGCAAGCGGTAGCGCATCAACCCTTACAGTTACACCTAAAACGGGCTTTAGCTTCGTTGAAGCAAAACTTAACGGCGAAACTTTAACCAACGTTGCAACCGAAGAAGGTAAGTTTGCTTACGAAGTAACCGTTACTGAAGAAGCATCTTTAGAAATCGTTGGCGTAGGCGAAGAAGTTACCCTAACCGTAGAAAAAGCAGAAGGCGCTAAGGCAACCGTTCAAATCGGCGAAAAGACCTTTGAACAAGCAAGTGAAGCATACGCAACAAATCTTCGCAAAATTTTAACCGTAAACGTTACGGCAGATCCCGGATACTTGGCAAAACTTGAAAAGGTAGTAGCACCCGCTGAAGAAGGCGCAGAAGCAATCGTTACCGCTTTAGTAGAAAAATCTGCAGGCGTTTATGAAGTTGAAGTAGACGGAGCGTTCACTTTACGCGTTTCAACCGAAATCGTTACTTATACCGTTACTTACCGTTTAAATAACGGCGAAATGGCAGAAGGCGAAGTTAATCCCGAAAGCATCACCGTTCTTGATACCGTTACCCTTTACGTTCCCGTAAGAGAAGGTTATGAATTCAAGGGCTGGAAGATTCAAGGTCAAGAAGGTTACGTAACTGAACTTGCTAATATTCACGAAGATATTATCGTAGTTGCTGAATGGGAAAGAAAGGCTGTTCAACCTGATTCTTCTTCAGTTGAAGAACAACCCTCTTCTTCTACCGGTGAAGCACAAGGATGCTTAAGTTCTGTAAGCGGTATTTCTGCTTTCGTTGTATTACTTGGTTTAGCAGTAGCAATCTTCAAAAAGAAATCAAACTAACGAATAATTTGTTTGTTAAATTACTGTAAACAAGTTAAAGTTTAATCTTTTATAAAATATAAAGGAGAACCCGACGGTGTGAAATTTGTTTTGCACCGTCGAAAAATTATTATGGATATCGTAAAAATGGTTTTAAGGGAGAGTTTAAGTTGCGAAACTATTCTCCGAAAAGCGCCGAACGGCGATTTAATTATTATCTCGCAATGCGGTGGGACTAACGAACCGCAAAAGGAAAATCGCGAATATTTAATTCGCTCAACCGATAACGGCGAAACTTGGTCTAAACCTGTTAGTATATACGAAGACGGCAGAGCGGTTTATATTACCGAAGTATTCGTGTATCAAGATGAAATTTGGGCGTTTGCCGGTAGTCACGACGGAGATTTTTTGGGCTGGGATGCCTTTGTTTTAAAAAGTTTCGATAACGGTTATACCTGGCAAAAATATCCCCCTATTTGGCAAAATTCAGCCTTTTATTTCGTTAGGGGTGGTATAAACTATAACGGAAATATAATTTTCCCCGTTCAGTTTTACGAAGTAAGTGACAGCGAACAAGCACGTTTAAAAAGTGAAGGGCAGTTGATTTTAAAAGCGGAAATCGACTATGCTAAAAACGGCGTTCTTATTTCGTCTAATGGCGGAAAGAGTTTTCATTTAAGCAAAAACACGGCTGATTTTCCTATGTGCATAGATGATAAACGCCTTTGGAAGTGGACTGAACCTACTTTGGCCGTTTTAAGTAGCGGGGTAATAGAAAATTATATCCGCGCAGATGGGCAGGGCTTTTTATATAAAAGCGTCAGTAAGGACGGGGGCGAAACGTGGAGCGAGTTTATTCGTACCGATATTCCCAACCCCAACAACAAGCCTAAAATCATCAATTTGCCAAACGGCAAGCACGCGCTTATAAATACGCCCGATAGTAGAATAGGATTTAAATTCCGCCATCCGCTTTGCGTGTGGATTTCTTCAGACGATATGAAAACTTTTGCCTTTAAAAAGCAAATAGTAGATTTCCCCGGTTGGTTATCTTATCCGGATGGAATATACGATCTTTCAGACGGGCGAATTAAATTCGCTTTTGAACTTAACCGTCACGACGTATATTTTTGCGATATTAGCATTGATGAATAAATAGTGCAAATATGCCGTTAATCGCGCTATAGATGCATTTTTATGTATGTTTGTTTACAAATAATAATAAAAAAGAGCCTACCGAAGAGATTCGTTAGGCTTTTTGTTATGCAAACAAAACCACCGGCTGTGCCGGTGGATAATAAAAAAGGCTTTAGCAGCAGCCTTGTAGGTATTTACTGTAAAATAACGAATTGTAAGCGATCTTCTTAAAAAATACGATAGGGCGTAAAACAGGTGCTTTAAGTTTTTTATTCTGCGAAAAAGGTAAAGCAAGCCTAAAAGTTAATTATGAATTGACAATTTGCTTTACCTGTGGTAAAATTAAAAAGTAAAACTAAATCGTTTTCTATTAATGGTTTTCATGGCTTGTGATTTTTTCTAACAAAAGGATGATTACGCCATTAAAAAAAGGCTGTTATAAACGGCGAAAAAAGATTATATTTGTTGCGTAATAATTGCTTTACTTACCTACGCAAAAAAATAAAAAATAAGGCTATAGAGCGTTTAACGCACTTTTTTATAAAATTTATAGTAAAAAAGGGGTAAAAATATGGACGTTTGGAATAATTTATACAATAAAGCAAAAAGCGTGCAAAACTATAGGGTGATTTCGCCTTTTGTAGATGCGGGCGGGGTTTCTGCTGCGGTGCTTAGTAAAAAGGGGAATATATATTTAGGAGTATGTATAGATACCTCTTGTTCACTTGGCATGTGCGCGGAACGCAACGCTATTGCTAATATGATAACAAACGGAGAAAGCGAAATAGATAAGGTTGTTGCGGTTATGGCAGACGGATCTATCGGTTTTCCCTGCGGAGCTTGCCGCGAGTTAATGATGCAACTTTCTTCTAACAGTAAAAATATAGAAATATTAGTATCTTTAAATCCGTTAAAGGTAGTTACCTTGAAAGAATTAGTGCCAGACTGGTGGGGGGATAAAAAGTAATGAAAAAAGATGGAATAAAGCCAAACCCAAACAAAGTATTTCCCGTTCCGGGTTTTAAAACGGTTACTTACGTTAAGCCCACCGTTAAAAGTTCAAACGTAGAAGTTGGGGATTTTACCTATTTTAGCGATGTGTTTTTTGAACGCCATATTACACATAAATACGAATACTATCCCGATAAACTTATTATAGGCAAATTTTGTCAGATTGCGTCGGGCGTGAATTTCGTAATGAGCGGGGCAAACCATCAAATGAACGCCGTTACAACTTTTCCCTTTTATATTATGGAAGGTTGGGATCAATCCGTTCCACCGCTTAGTGAAATGCCTTTAAAGGGAAATACGGTTGTTGGTAACGACGTATGGATAGGTCAGAACGTAACGATTATGCCTGGCGTTAAGATAGGCGACGGGGCTATAATAGGTATGAATAGCGTTGTTGCAAGCGACGTTCCGCCCTATACTATAGTTGCCGGAAATCCCGCGCGAATTATACGTCAAAGGTTCGATAACGAACTTATAGACCTACTTTTACGCTTTAAGTGGTGGGATAAAGAAATAGAAGAAATAAACGAGCTTATACCCATTTTAACCTGTAGTGATTTAAAGAAAGTAAAAGAAGAAATTATTAAAAGAATGTGAAAAAAAATACTTATTAAAAAATACTACGTGTTTTGTGAAAAAATAAGTATGGGTTAGGTATTGCCTTTATAAAAAGTGTATCAAAAATTGAGTTCACATATTTTTCACAAAAGTCACATTAAGTAGAAGTGGAAAATAAAAAAGTGCCGATATAAAGCGATTATCGGCACTTTCGATTATTTTTTTCTGGTTTTTATTTATGATTTTAAAGCACTTTTTAATATGGCTTTTGATAGTGTTTTGTGAAAATTACTTTTTTAATATCGTTTTTATTATTTTTGTTTGCAAACTACAGGGTAAAAGGTTTAAAAGCAAAAGTAATGGGTTAGCGTTTATTTTGTATAGTTGTTTTGCCTTTTTCTTATTTAATATTTTAGCGGTTAATTTGGCGATTTTTTCGGGCGGAATATTACGCGCTTCAACTTTATTTACAATTTTTTTAAACGCTTTTGCATTGCAAGAATACAATTTCGTGTTTTCGCAAAAGTTATCTAAAGCAGAGGTAGAGTCGCCAAGCATATTCGTTTTTACAGCACCGGGGCGAATAACACAAACTTGAACGTTAAGTAGTTGAACTTCCATTCTTAGCGAGTAAGCGTATTTATCAAGTGCGCTTTTAGTGATTGCGTAAAGGCCGGTAAAGGGCAAAGGGTCAAGTGGGGCAAGTTCGCTTGTTGCAATGACTATTTTGCTTCCTTCTTTTAATAGCGGTATAAAGGTTTTATTTATTCTATAGCATCCAAATAGATTAACGTTAAAGGCGTTAATAAATTGCTCTTCGCTTATTTCAATAAGTGAGTCCATAACGTAAATACCCGCAAAGTGGCATATTGCGTGAATTTCGTCGGTTACGCTTTTTATTTTTTCATAAGCGCATAAAATGCTTTTTATATCGGTTACGTCCGTTTCTATGGAGTAAAGATTTGGATTGTCTGTTTGAACTGTTTTTCTATCAAGGGCGAAAACGCCGTAGCCTTGTTTTATAAGGTTATCGCAAACGGCTTTTCCCATACCGCCCGTACCACCCGTAACAATTACGTATTTCATAAAAACTCCTATTAGGTAAAGTTTTTTGTTATTATACCATTATTGAAAAAAACAAGCAACTTTTTTAAAAAATTTAATAAAAATTTTAAAATAACCTTTAAATTTGGTTGCTCGTTACGTTGGGTAACGTTATATAATGAAACAAAGGAGAAAAGTTATGAACGTTTACACGACCGGCGAAATCGCTAAACTTTGCAACGTATCTGTAAGAACGGTGCAGTATTACGATCACCGTAATATTTTAACGCCAAGTTCAATAAGTGAAGGCGGTAGAAGGCTTTATGGCGAAAAAGAATTAGAAAAGATGAAGATTATTTGCTTTTTAAAAGATCTTGGCTTTTCTTTGGACAATATAACGAAAATAATGCAAGAAGAAAATGCAAAAAAGGTAATTTTGTTATTAATTGAACGCCAGCAAAAAGAGTTGGAAGATAAAATATTGTCTTGTGCGGAAAAAATGCAAAAGATTAAGTCTTTAAAAAAGTATTTAAAATCTAACGACGATTTATCCTTAGATAGAATGACCGGTATCGCGCGGATTATAGAAAACAAATCAAAGATGAAAAAAATACGCTTAATAATGTTAATATTTGCTTTGCCGGTTATAGCTTTAGAAATCATCAGTATTCTTTTGTGGATATTTAAAGGTATTTGGTGGGTTTTCGCTATATATTTTATAGTCAGCATTTTTGTTGGTGTTTTTCTATCTAAGTATTCTTATTCACGCTTGGCGTACGTTTGCCCCGAATGCGGGAAGATTTTTAAAGCATCTTTTAAGGAATTTTTCTTTTCCATGCATACTCCAAGCACAAGAAAGTTAAAATGCCCAAGTTGCAATATAAAAAGTTATTGCTTAGAAACGTACGATAATGGGAAAGAATTAAGTGTTGATTAAAAAATAAAAAGCGCGTTAATCGCGCTATAAGTGGACTTTTATTATATATTGTAAAACTGTTAGAATAAGGAGTGTATATGGAATACGTATTAAAAACTGTTAACTTAGTTAAAAGTTATAAAAAACAGCGCGTGCTAAACGGCGTGTCTATTAACGTGTGCCGTGGTGACGTATATGGATTTGTAGGCGAAAACGGATCGGGAAAAACCACCGTTATTCGCGCGGTAACCGGGCTTATTAAAACGGAAAGCGGGCACGTAGAACTGTTTGGTGTAAAAGATAGCGATAGCGAAATTTTACAAAAAAGAAGAAAGATAGGGGCAATAGTAGAAAATCCCTCTATTTACCTTAATTTAAACGCAAAAGAAAATTTGCAAATGCAATGCGGGTTGCTTGGAATAAAAGATGACGGAAGAATTTTACAAACGTTAGAAGAAGTAGGGCTTTCAGATTTGTATAATTCAAATAAAAAAGCGGGGAATTTTTCGCTTGGAATGCGTCAAAGATTAGGAATTGCAATGGCGCTTATAAGCGAGCCTGAGTTTATTATTTTAGACGAGCCCATGAACGGATTAGACCCAGCGGGAATAGTTGAAGTACGTGAACTTATAATAAAATTAAACAAAGAAAAGGGAATAACCTTTTTAATTTCTTCACACGTGCTAACCGAACTTTCGCTTGTTGCAACAAAATACGGAATAATTTCAAAAGGTAAAATCATAGAAGAAATAACGGCGGAACAGTTGCAGTTAAAACTTCGCAAAAGTTGCCGTATAGATTCATTAAACGATAGTTTGTTGTATGAAATACTAACCGAAAAATACAAAGATAATCATATAGAAAAAGTAGACGGCGGTGTTATATTATACGGCGAAATAAACTTAAACGAACTATTTTGTTATATAGATACTAAGGGCGCTAAAATCAGCAGTGTAAACTGCAATAAAACCAGTATTGAAGATTACTATCTTAAAATTATGGGGGAAAGGGAAAATGCTTAATCTATTAAAAAACGATTTATTAAGAATATTAAAAGACAAGTTGTTTTTAATTGCCTGCATAATAGCGGGAGCGTTTGCAATGGTAAATCCCTTGCTGTATAAGGTGCTGTTTTCTTCGCTTGAAATAGAAGGCGGTGGGTTAATAGGCGCGGTAAACGCCAAAAGTTTATTCTTTAGCGCTTTTATGCCGGGGGATAACATGGGGCTTATTCTTCCCGTGCTTATTGCAATCGTCATTTGTAAGGATTATTCGCAAGGAACGGTAAGAAACAAAATAATTAGCGGAAAAGCAAGAAGAGATATTTTTTTATCAACTTATATTTCTTGTTTTATAATTTTATGGGCAGTAATATTTATACACGCGCTTGTAACCATGTTGATTTCACTTGTGTTTTTTGAATATCACGACGGGGGTTTTACTTGGGCGGATTTTGGATATTTAATGGCATCTATCGGGCTTGAAATAGCAGTTTATGCATTTATAGCCGCACTTCTTACTTTTTTCTGCGTATGCATGAAGAACGCGGGGCTTGCCGTTGTGTGCTATGTTGCAATAACTTTTTTATTCGCGCTAATTGGCGGAATAATAACCATGTCTTTAATGATGATAACCCCAGAGCATTCTGCTTACGAGCTTTTAATCTTTTTATCTAAAGCGAATATTTTTTCTTCTTCGGTAATCGGGGGAGGAAGTAGTTATTCATTTAAAGAAATTTTATACGTTTTATTGCCCAGTATTGTGGGTACGGCTTTATTTTTGGTTTTAGGCGGAATAACTTTTAAAAATAAAGATCTAAAGTAATAATTAACTGGCGTCCATCAATAAAAATGCCCCTATAACGCGATTAACGGCGTTTTTAGGGACTTTTGTTAGTGGGGGGGAGAAAGTTAACTGTGTTTAATGCGTTATAAAAAGCGAAAAATAACAAAATTGAAAAACGTGCGTTTTGGCGTTATAACCGCCCATCGCCCCTACGCGCATACGATTACCTTTTTTACTAGGACTAATAAAGCAAAACGCAATATTTATATTTGACAAAAGAACTGAGTGGTGCTATAATTAATTTATGTTTTGATAAAACATAAGGAGAATGGCTATGAACAATAATTTACCAAGCACGCCTAAATACAAAAATGCAAGATTATCTTTGCTTTTAGTGCTTATTTTTTCGGTTATTAACGTGTTTGCAGTATTTACAGACACTTATTTTCTATTTTCTTCTCGCCTTGCCCTTGTTTTAGTGGCTGTTGGGGCTGAATTAGACGCGGCTTTAGGCGAAACCCTATTCGTTATCGTCTTTGCAATTTTGGCTATAATTTCACTTGTTCCCTATCTTTTGTGTTGGATTTTTTCTAAAAAAAGGGTAGGTTGGTTAATTGTTGGTTTAGTTTTATTCGCAGTAGATACCATAATTTTGTTGATAGACGTGCCCGGTTTAATTGCTGAAGGTAACGCATCTATTATAATAGACGTGGTTGTTCACGTAATCGTTATAGTAGAACTCATAATCGGCGTAAAGGCTGGTTACGCTATGAAAAAAGAAGCGGTTGTAGCCGAAGAACAGGCTCAACAGTTACAAGAACAAAACGAGCAGTTTATTAGCTCTTCTGAATATAGTGAAGGTCAAACTCGTGAAATTACTTTTGCGCGCAAAAAATCTTTTGTAGGTGCGGCAGTTGCAATAGTGGTATGCGCTAACGGGCGCGAAGTATGCCGTTTAAAAAATGGCGAAAGTAAAACGGTAGAACTTCCCATGATGGCATTTGAATTAACCGCAATGCTTTCTAATGGGTTTGCAAACGTAAAAGAAATTGTTTCGGCGGGTGAAACTGCGCCCAAATACACATTCCAAGTAAAAATGGGCATGACTACGTCTACAATAGAAATAATCAAAGAATAACCTTATATCGCGCTCTAAACGGGCGCGATTTTCTTTTTAAAAAGCAAAAACTTTTAGCAAAAACACTCTTTTCGTCATTTGTGCTTTAATTAAAATGTAAAAATGAACGCCCATTAAAGAGCATAAACAAGTTAATACAAAAAAATGGTAAAATAAGTTTGAAAGTTAGATGAAAAATTAAATTAACTCAAATAAAGTATACTTATTTTGGCAATTTGAAAAGCGGAATTTTTAATCGTTTCGCTTTTTTATTTTACACTTTTTTACTCTATCCCCCCCTTAAAACTGCTTTTTATGGGGGTTTTTTGTTACTCAAAATAAGTATAGATTTATTAACAAATGAAAATAAGGGCGTAAAATTATTCGCCTAAAATAAAAAAGGAGAAAACTATGTTTCTAAACAAACTTGCAAAAAAACTTAGCGTAATTTTATTGTGCGTTTTAAGCGTTTTCTGCACCCTTTTATCTGCATGTACCGTTCAATCTGAAGTTACGGTAGGTATTAGGGCAGAGTTTAACCAAACCACCGTTGTATACGAAGGCGATTCAGTAGAATCTCTTCGCGACATGTTAACGGTAACAAAAATAACCCAGTCGGGCGAAGAAAAAGAGCTTAAAAAATATATTTTAAGCGGTGTTTTGCAAGAAGGCGAAAGCACCATTACGGTCATTTTACAAGGTAATAAAGAAATTACAGATACCTTTACCGTTATGGTTGTTGCAAAAAATCACGTTCACGAATGGAGCGAATGGCAAATCGTTAGTTATTCAACTTGCGTAGTTCACGGTGAAGAAAAACGAATTTGCTTATGCGGTTTGAGTGAAGTTAGAGAAATGGATTTAGCAGAACATACCCCTAATTCTGCCGTAAAGGAAAACGTTACAACGGAAACTTGCGCAAAAGACGGAAGTTATGAAGAAGTTGTTTACTGCGTAGTTTGTAATGTCGAACTTTCACGCGAACATATTATAGTTCCCGCGCACGGTAATCACACACCCCAAAAGGCTGTTGAAGAAAACCGTGTTGATGCTACTTGCTTAACTTCTGGATCTTTCGATTTAGTTGTTTATTGTTCAGTTTGTAACGGCGAACTTTCACGCGAAAAAGAAGTTATTGCAGCACTTGGTCACACTGAAGTAGTTGATAAAGCGGTTGCTCCTACTTGTACGGCAACTG
>JAZOCA010000097.1:0-4424 GCA_045596285.1 Christensenellaceae bacterium
GCAAGAAAGATAAAGAACTCTACCCTAAGCCAACCAGCTTAAAACGCTTTTATTCATACCTCACTAAAAACGATGGTGAGCTTGTTAAAGTTACCGTTGCCGTTAAACATAAATTCAACGCTTGGTATTGTAAACAAGTAGCCGTTCACGGAATAGATAGCGATTACTGCTACGTTCGCGATATGGTCTACTATTATATAGCAGGCTACGTCGTAGGTTGGCACGATGAAGGTCTTACTAATAGTGCTAAATGGTATGAAGCTGGTTGGGGATGCGCTGAAGATAAAATGTTTGATCCCTTTGCTCCTATGGTTAACGCTGAATACGCTTTAAAACTACCCGAATTTAAATATTCGGCTATTGACGTTTATCCATATTGCGATACTTTACAATATTTGCGCCTTTACCGTAAATATCCACAAATGGAATATTTAACAAAGTTAAAACTTAACTACATCGCCATGAGCGTTCAAATTTTAAGGCTTTGCGCTAGAGACAAGAAATTCCGTAAATGGCTTGCCCGTAACGTTGAACAAATCAATGAAAATTACTATTACGTTTCAGCCATTATTGAAGCGTATAAAAAGAACAAGCCAATTAAAGAAGTTCATAAAAGACAGGAATATGAAAAGAAACTTTCAGCAGAAAGATATTACCCTGAATTAAGGCGTGAATTTAAGCAAGACGCGCAAAAGCTCTTTGAATTCATAAACTCTTCAACTGCAACGATTTCGAGTTACAATGACTATCTAAAAGCTTGCCTTTATTTAGGCGTTGATATGAAGGATACTAAGAACCGTTACCCTAAGGATTTTAAGCGCTGGCACGATATTAGAGTTGATGAATATCACTCCGCTAAAGCCAAGGAAGAAGAAACCTTAAGAACTGAATTCTATCAACAGTTTTCTTCTATCGCACAAAAGTATTCGGTTTTAGAACAACGCCATAACGATGCTTACGTTGTATTAATCGCTAGAACGCCTGCTGAACTGGTTAAGGAAGGATACAAGCTCGATCATTGCGTTGGTAAAATGGGTTACGATAAAAAGATGGCGCGTGGCGAGAGTTTAATCTTTTTCGTTAGAAACAAGGAAGAAGAAACTACACCATTCGTTACCATTGAGTTTTCTCCTAAAGACAAGAAAATACTTCAATGCTATGGCAAGAACGATTCAACACCAGATGACAACGTTCTTAACTTTGTAAACAATGAATGGTTACCGTATACAAAACAACAATTAAAACAAATTGCAGCATAAGGAGAAATATTATGGCAAATTATTTTAGAATAGTAGGATATCACCCAGAAGATGACTTTTGCTTTATCGCCGACTCCAACGGTAAATTCGATATAATTTGGCAATTCAGTTCTTGTCTTGTTAAGAAAGGCATTAAGGTTTTAGAGGTTTCAGGCGAAGATAAATTCTTAGAGGTTAATTTTTCTCGCGCTGAAGAAAACGAAAAACAAATAATCGTTCGTTCTACCGCCAAAGGAAAGCCAATATGCGAAGAACGCGACTTTGCAGGTATAACTCAAAAGGTTGTTACGGTTGGTAATAAATCATACATACCTAATAGACGTTGATTTTCTTAAAACTTTCTTAAATCTCACTTTCGAAACTTTAAAAATTTTCATTTTTCGAAACCCAAAATCTCTATGCATATTTTTAGATACTTATCGTGGCTATTTTTACATATTTTTTTTAGTTTGGCACTATAACGTGTGCTTGTCTTGAAACAAGTCGGCGTCGCTTCGCTCCGCCGAAGACAAGCACACGCACTCCACCTAAACCTATCCATCTACCAAAAATGAAAGCCGAGGGACGCAGAGTTGTGCGCTAACCCGCTTGCACAAACATCTGCTTTTTCCCTCGGTTTTTATCATTTATTATATTAAAAGTACCCCTATAACGCGATTAATTAGGGTTTCAGTTTTACAGTATGTGAACCTTTGTGGATAAATCAAAAATATTTTGTACGAATAAGTAAGAATTCTTTCCAGTTTAGTGATAGTAAAATGTGGAATTTGTACTAGTGCTGTCAGTTGTAAGATCCATTTTTTTGTGATATCATGTTTACAATTTCATAGCAAGAAGCAATTTTGATTTTATTTGTTTTTGTATTCGAAGTGACAAGCCTTGTTTTGTAATTACCAACTAAAAAGGCATACCCCTTAACCGAGGGATAGTATCGGTCGGTTGCACTTAGCAAGAAGCGTAATACATTTTTTATTAAAGGTGTATTGCGCCTTTTTTATACCTTTTTTCTATGAAAATACTAAAAAGGAGGTAAAATCTTATGCCATACGGCGAAACAAAGGTTTATAACGACGGCAGTCATTATATCGCTATTCCACATACGACTAGACCTAAACGCAAAAAATCTAAAAGAATTAAAAATGAAAATGAAGTTAAAGTTGATGAAGTTGCTGAAAAGGTTTTATTGGAAAACAAAGATAAAAGTAAAAAAGAAAAAGTTCAAATATTGGAACAAGAAGTAAACAAAATATTAAACGATGAAAAAACAGCTAAAGAATTTGTTAAAGCGCACATGGATAAAAAGCTTAGAAATTTAATTGAACGCAGAAAACGACTTGCTCGCAAAATAAATTTAGGACAATGGAATTACTTTTGCACCTTTACTTACGATGATAAAAAGCATACTGAAGAAAGTTTTATAAAAGCCCTTAAAAACTGTTTGAAAAAGTTAAGCTACAGAAAAAGTTGGATTTATATAGGCGTATGGGAACGTTCACCAAAAATGCAACGTTTACACTTTCACGGCATATTTTATATACCTGAAAACAGCATGGTTGGTGAATTAAAAGAGGTAAACGACTATAGTTTTAGCAGTCATAACAGACAAATCACTGTGCAAAACACATATTTTAATGAACGTTTTGGGCGTAGTGACTTTAAAGTTATCGACAGCAAAAATCCTTTTGAAATATCCGCCACTACAAGATATCTTATGAAGTATTTAGAAAAGTCCGGCGAGCGTATAGTTTATTCAAAGAATACACCAACCTACTTTATTTCAGACATTATGGACGAAGATATTATTTGTAAAATGGATGAAGACAAATGCGAAAAACTGATTTTATTTGACAACTTTTCCTGCTGGGATGAAGGTTGTTACATGGGGCAAGTTAGCCCTGAAGTTATTAAAAAAATGCGAAAAGCAAACTAAAAATTTATTATAAGGAGAAAAATACAATGAAAAACACACAACTAACCAAAACGGCTGTAATTTATGCTCGTTATTCAAGCGAGCGACAAACTGAACAATCAATAGAAGGGCAAATTCGTGAATGCACCGAATACGCTAAATATAATGATATCGTAATTGTTGATACTTACATAGATCGAGCAACAACAGGAACAAATGACAATCGTGCTTCATTCCAGCAAATGCTAAAAGATTGTTCAACTCAAGCATGGGATATAGTTCTTGTTTATAAACTTGACCGCTTCTCACGTAATAAATACGAAATGGCAATGCATAGGAAAACGTTAAGAGATAACGGAATTAAGCTTGTTTCTGCTAAAGAAAATATCCCAGACTCCCCTGAAGGTATTATTCTAGAATCACTCTTAGAAGGTATGGCGGAATACTACTCTGCTGAATTGAGTCAAAAAGTAAAACGCGGTATGAGAGAAAGCCGCCTAAAAGGAAATTTTACTGGCGGACATTTACTTTACGGATATAAAGTTGAAAATAAAAAAGTTGTTATTGATGAAACAAAAGCCCCTATAGTTAAACGTATTTTTAATGAATATGCATCTGGAAAATTCGTTAAAAATATAGTAAGTGATTTAACTAAAGAAGGCTTTTACAATAAAAATAAACCTTTTGCTGTAAATACAATTATCAATATGTTAAAAAATAAAAAGTATATTGGTATTAATGAACACGATGATGAGGTTTTTAATAACACTTATCCTCGAATCGTTCCTCAAGAAGTATTTGATATCGTTAGCCAAACCTTTAATCAAAATCGTTATGGTAAACGCCCTCAAGATGTTTATTATTTACTCAAAAATAAACTTTTTTGCGGATACTGTGGTAAACAAATAGCGTCCGAAACAGGAACTAGCAAAAGTGGAAAAGTTATGCGCTATTATAAGTGCTCCAACAGAAAAAAAGCAAACAAATGTAGCAAAGAAAATATTCGTAAAGAAGTACTTGAAGAATTGGTTCTTGACGTTACACTTAAAACTTTTGAAAATAAAACGAAGGTTAACTATCTTGCTGAAAAAATACTAGAACTCAATAATACAAATAACAATTCAAACTCAAAAACTACATTATTAGAAAATGAAAAAACAAAAATTACAAACTCTATTGAAAATATTCTTACAGCGATTGAAAACGGAATAGTTACTTCTAGCACTAAAAAAAGGCTTGAAGATCTTGAATTAAAT
>JAZOCA010000098.1:0-17154 GCA_045596285.1 Christensenellaceae bacterium
GCAGTCTTTGGATTAGGAAGATACGGCACAGCCGTAGCAAAAGAACTTGTAGATAACGGTATGGAGGTTATCGCCGTTGATTCAGAGGAAAGAATCGTTAACGATGCGGCGGCATATCTGCCCGTGTGCAAGTGTGCAGACGTGACCGATGCGGAGGTTATCTATCGCCTTGGTATAGGTAATATTGATACTGTCATCGTGTGTATGGCGAGCAATCTTGAAGCAAGTGTGATGGCGGTCACTCTTTGCAAGGAGGCTGGTGTTAAGACTGTTATTGCAAAATGTTCAAACGAGATGCAACAAAAAATACTACATCGTGTTGGTGCAGATAAGGTAGTATTTCCCGAAAACGAATCTGGAATCCGCCTTGCCAAAAACCTATTAAGTTCTGGTTTTATTGATATGATATCTCTATCAAAGGACGTATCGATTGTTGAAATTGACGTAAAAAAAGAGTGGTGTGGAAAAAACTTGATAGAGTTAAATCTTCGCAAAAAATATGGGTTTAATATAGTTGCCATTAAGAAAGGCGAAAATATTAACGCAAATATTACTCCTGAACAGGTGCTCGATGCGGAAACTACACTTATAGTTATTGCAAACACTTCAAAATTAGGGAAATTAAAATAAATAGTAAAATTCATCTTCTACAAGACAATTATGGCAAGCACGAAAGAATATTTAGACTTTGTTTAAGGGAAGAGACTAAAATGATAAGAAGAGCGGTTGAAAAAGATATACCTAAAATAATAGATTTATTAAAGCAGGTGTGTTTAGTGCATCATAAGGGTAGACCTGATATTTTTAAGGTTGGGACTAAATATTCTACCGAAGAATTAAAGGCGATTTTAAAAGATGATATTAGACCGATTTTAGTTTCGGTTGACGAGAACGATAACGTGCAAGGTTATTGCTTTTGTATTTATCAGCAACATGTAAACAATTCAGTTTTAACAGATATAAAAACTTTATATATTGACGATTTGTGCGTTGACGAAACCTTGCGTGGCAAACATATCGGCAAAGAACTTTACGAGTCGGCAGTGAAGCTTGCAAAAGATACTGGTTGCTATAACTTAACTCTAAACGTTTGGAGTCGCAATCAGTCTGCATTGAAGTTCTATGAATCGCTAGGTTTATTACCCCAAAAAATCGGTATGGAATTGATTTTGAAATAAAATTTTTTTATAGTACAGTAACAAACAAAACACTGTTTCGCTTTTATGAAACAGTGTTTTCTATATATAAAGATATCAACTTTGTGCGATATTAATTATGGGAACTTTTTTGCGTTTTGCATATTCTAAAGTTTTTGTAGCTCCACCCCAAGAATATTTAACGTAAGCAATAACTAAATCGGCTTCTTCAACCATCCATTCGTTTCGTTTTAAGATAGCAAATTTACGAGGAACACTTTCAAGAGGAGGGAAGATAACGTCGTCATAATGATATTTAGCAAACTCTAATTTAGAATAATTCTTATCAAGATAGGGTGTTATAAACAGTAACTCAATATCAGGAAAATCCGTTTTTAATTCTCGTAAAGTTCGTAAACACAAACTATCAAAATCACCATACCCACCTAAGTAAAACTTACAGGTGGGATTTTTTATTATCTCGCTAACAAGAATATTTTTCAGTTGTTGCTTAACATCACCACTAAACAAAAAATCGGAATGTCCGCAAAATGTAATTATCATCAAACGCCTACCTTCACGTAATAGTTTATCACAATAAACTATATTTGAAAAGCGTTCAGCACGATAAACTAAAAATTAAATTGCACAAACTATAATTATTGCAATGAACGTTTATTGTGGTAAACGCAAGGAGGGTAATATGAAGTTATCAGAAGCGGTGGGGAAAAGAGTAGAAAATTTACTTGCTGAACGCAACATGACACAATATCAACTTTATAAGAATGGTGGAATTCCACGTTCTACTATATCGGTTACGGTGGACGGAAAGTATAAAACTGTTAAATTAGATACGATATATCAAATCGTTGCAACTTTGGGTATTACGCTCAAAGACTTCTTTGACGATGTATTATTTGATGAAATAGACGATTAAAATTATATTATTTTATATTGTTAAGTCGGTAGTTTTTGCTATCGGCTTTATTTTTTTGCTTGATAATATGTGATTATTAAAAAAATTAAACGAACTTTTAATTAATTTAATAAAAGGTATTGTGATTTTTAAGCGAAAGTGCTATAATGATAAGCGTATAAAAATATTCTATTTTTATGAGGTGGAACATGGCTGCAAGCTATAAGAAACTTTTTAAATTGTTAATTGATAGGGAAATGAAGAGTAAAGACCTTGCTGCAAAAGCAGGAATTAGCCCCGCAACTCTTGCAAAGATGAAAAAAGACGGTGCAACAGTATCAAGTGACGTGCTTGTCAAGATTTGCACTGCCTTAAACTGCACAATGGATCAAATTGTTGAAATTGTTCCAGGAAAAGAAGTTTAAAACTCGTGGACTTTAGGACTATAAGATGTATATACGTATTGAAAAAGAATTTAAGAAGAAGTCAAAGTATAGAAAATCGCAATTATTATTTGCATTAGGTGCTTTTGCATATGCAACAGTTATAACTTTACTGTTTTCATCTAATTTTGGGGCCATAATCGAAAACAATAAATTGGATTCTAATTTCATTTGGTTTTTAGTTGTTGGAATATTCATGTTTCCTATTATTTGCTATATTTATATGTTGTTGAGTATTAGAAAACAGGTAAAGATAACAATAGAGAATGCATTTAATTATGATTTTGTTAGGGCAGAGTATGAACAAATGATACATAACAAAGATTTAGAAGTTCTATCTAATATCTTGAAAGACAATAATATAAATACCAGACCAAAAGTGCAAGAGGCATTAAGACATTATCAATGTATGTTGCCTAGGAAGGTTACAAGTTCTGGAACTTTGTTATCTATTTTGGCTTTTACGGTTTCAATATTGGCTCTAATTTTTAGTGAAACGGTATTTATGTCGGCGGATGTAATTCCAATAATTTTAACAATTATTTTAGGAGTGATTTTAATCTATATTATAGTTTTAGTAATTACGAACGGATATTTTAAAGCTTTTTGTAAGGATGCTTTATATACTAGAATAGAGGCATCTTTATCAGAGATATTTATGAATTACTATTCTAAACAAGACGCAAAACAGGAGAAAAAAGATGATTAACATAAGAAAATTAGAAAGTGAATTATGGGAAGCGGCGGATTTGCTTCGTGTGGATTCTAAAGTAACGTCGCAAGAATACTGTATGCCTGTATTGGGACTTATCTTCTTGCGTTATGCTTTTAGTCGTTTCAAGTATGTTGAAGCGGACATTCTCAAAAATCGCCCTGTTAGAAATGGTAGAGTTCTTCCGGTGGAAGCAGACGATTTTAAATCCAAGAGTGCAATCTTTTTGCCCGAAAAGGCAAGATACGATTATCTTTTGAACTTGCCTGATAACGAAAATTTAGGTGAAGCCATCAACCACGCTGTTGAACTTATAGAAGAACAATCCGAACAGCTTAAAGGCATTCTCCCTAAAAATTATACGATTTTGAAAGACAGTCTTTTAAAAGAATTGCTCCGTATATTCAACAATAGCGCGTTCAATGAAATTCAAGACGATATTATTGGTAGGATTTACGAATATTTCTTGAATAAATTTGCCCCTGTGGTTGCAGCGGACGATGGCGTTTTCTTCACACCAAAATCACTTGTTAGAATGATTGTAAATATCATTGAGCCTACGCACGGAACTGTTTTAGACCCTGCATGTGGTAGTGGTGGAATGTTTGTTTCTTCTGCCGATTTTATAGAACAATACGGTGCAAACGCAAATACGGCTATGACTTTTTACGGTCAAGAAAAACTTGATTATAATGCAAAGCTTTGTATTATGAATATGGCGGTTCACGGTTTAAACGCAAAAATCGTTTCAGGGGATGAAGCTAATACATTCTATAATGACGCACATAATTTGGATGGATGTTGCGACTATGTTATGGCGAATCCACCTTTTAACGTCGATAAAGTTAAATCTGAAACAGCACAAAACCACGGACGTCTTCCATTTGGTTTACCAAGTGTTAATAAGAATAAGGAAGTTGGAAATGCAAATTACCTTTGGATTTCTTATTTCTATTCTTACTTAAATGAAACGGGCAGGGCAGGCTTTGTTATGGCATCTTCGGCAACGGACAGTCAAGGTAAGGACAAGGATATCCGTGAAAAATTGATTGAAACGGGCGCGGTGGACGTAATGATGTCCGTCGGCAATAACTTCTTCTATACCAAGAGCTTACCTTGCACTCTTTGGTTCTTCGATAAAGCAAAACGCGAAGAAAATAAGGACAAGGTACTGTTTATTGACGCAAGAAATTATTACACCGTCGTGGATAAAACCTTGAACGAATGGAGCGAATGGCAAATGAAAAATTTGAACGCTATCGTTTGGCTCTATCGTGGAGAAATTGACAAGTATCAAAAACTTATTTTTGAATATCAAGATGATTTATATTCTTCGGCGCAAGTAACGTGGGAAGACGAAGTGATTGAAGCTGTTGGCAACGTTCAATCTTGTAAGGAAATCAAACCGTTTGCGGAGATTTACGATAATTTGACAGCTCTTTTGGAAAAGCGTAAAGAAGAAGCTAAAAAAGCAGTTGATTCTGCAGATAAGAAAGAAAAGAAATCTCTTCAAACAAAATTAGATAATAAGATTACTTGGCTCCAAAAAATGCTTTCCGTGGCAAAAGAAGCCGTTTGGCTTACGGATAAGTTTAGGGACGGTGAATACAAAGACGTGCTTGGTCTTTGCTATCTTTCAAACCGTGAAGAAATCAAAGAAAAAGGATTTAGTCTCACACCTGGTGCCTACGTAGGCGTAGAAGAAGTGGCCGACGATGGCGTGGATTTCTCTGCAAGAATGAAAGAAATTCACGAAGAATTGCTTGTTTTACAGTCGCAATCCAACGGCCTTATGTACACCATTTCCAAAAACCTCAAGGAGTTGGGATTATGAAAGAATATCAACTTTCGGATTTGATAACAATCAAGCACGGCTATGCGTTTGATGGAGAACATATTATCACGGAAGATAATGGAATTGTTCTTGTTACGCCTGGAAATTTCAAAATTGGCGGGGGATTTCAAGAAGAAAAATGCAAATTCTTTAATGGCGAAATTCCCAACGAATATATTTTGCACGCAGGCGATTATATAGTTACAATGACTGATTTAAGTAAGGGGATTGACACATTAGGTTATAGTGCTATTATTCCCTACAACAAAGAAAGAATTTATTTGCACAATCAACGGATAGGGTTAATTTCTTTTATTAGTGAAGATTGTGATAAGAATTATATTTATTATCTTATGCAAACGCGCGAATATCAAAGATTTATTGCAAATTCTTCAACAGGAGCAACAGTTCATCACACTTCTCCAAGCAAGATTTACGCTTATAAATTTTTTGCCCCTGATATTACAAAGCAACGATTTATAGCAAAAACTTTAAAGGCGTATGATGATTTGATTGAAAACAACCAAAAGCAAATTAAATTGTTGGAAGAATCTGCGCAAAGAATTTATAAAGAATGGTTTATTGACCTGCATTTCCCTGGTTACAAAACCACTTCTATCACAGACGGTATTCCCCAAGCTTGGAAGAAAGTTCCTCTTGGTAAAGTTATTGAATATGAAATTGGAGGAGGTTGGGGTGAAGATAATTCCACCGAAAAGTGCGACCAACAATCATTTGTAATAAGAGGTACAGATTTATATGAAATTACACACGGGAAGGCAAAGTCTATCCCTTGTCGGTATCAATCGGAAAGTAATTTGAAATCAAGAATATTGCAAGATGGCGATGTGGTGTTTGAAGTTTCGGGCGGGAGTCGAACAGAAGGCGTTGCGCGTACAACCTTTATAACCCAATCAATGCTTGACTTTTGGCAAAAACCTGTTATTTGTGCAAGCTTTTGTAAGTTAATCCGCTTTATAGATAGAAAGTTGTCACAATATATGTATGACACTTTACAGTATCTTCGCATTAGCGGAGAAACTGTTAAATATGACAAGCGCAGCGCAAGTAGTATTGTCAATTATCGATGGAAAGATTTTTTGATGCAACAAGAAATTTTAGTTCCCACTAATGAAATTTTAGAAAAATATAATGCTCTATCTGCAAATATGTATTCTGCTATTATTTCTAAATCGCAGGCTATAGAAAAGGCGGCAGAAGCGCGCAACCGCATATTACCAAAACTTATGAACGGCGAAATTGAGTTAAATATGGATAAAAAAGAAACAGTTAAAATTGATAAGTTTGAAAATATTCGTAAGCATTGGCAAAACGTTCCTTATGACGAAGATTTGCCGTTGGCGGCACGTAAGACGGGTGATATTAGCGAAGAAACTCTTGAAAAATTAAAGGGAATTGCAGAAGAAGAATGACAGATATTCGTAAAAGAGAAATTGAAAATTTAACAGTGGACCTTTTGAAAGAATATGGTTTATTCCGTATAGATGGTGCTGCTCCTATTTTTGTGAAAGACGAACTGCAAAAGAAGTTTGGATATAATTTTTTTGAAACGGCAATGGAAGACAATTTACAAGGAGCGATTTTTCAAGGTAAAAATAAAGTTGTTAGGATTGTTATAAATTCTAATATTAATAACGTAGGGCGTAAAAATTTTACATACGCCCACGAAATGGGGCATTATTTTCTTATGCATGACTTATCCGCTTTGTCATGTACTAAAGCAAATATCGAAGGCGGTTTTTTCGTAAAAAACACGCAAGAAGTGGAAGCAAATTATTTCGCGTCATATTTCCTTATGCCAAAAGAATACGTTTATTGGAATTACTACAACGTATTAAAAACCTATTTGCAAATATATCCTTTTCAAAAGTTATACGTTGACAATTATAACTATCATAAAACGTGGCGTCTTGTATGTAGTTATTTTTTGAAACAATGTGGCGTTTCAAATTCTGCATTAAAGTATCGTTTAGAAGAATTAAATTTATTAAACTGGAATTATAAAGAAAAACAGACTCAAAGAAATACATTTTTTGATTGGTAATATTACTAATAATGAACTTATAAAGGAGAAAATTATATGATAAAACAATTAAAAGTAGAAAAATTATTTGGTCAATTTAACTATACTATCAATTTTAAGCCTACAGGCATTGCAATTATTACTGGGCCTAATGGATTTGGAAAGAGTACAATATTGAAAATTATAGCTTCAATTGTTGAAAACGGATTGTATGAAGTATGCCAATATCCTTTTCAAAAATTAAAAATAGAGCCAAATCTTGGAAAAGAAATATTTATTAATAAAAGTGAAAAAAACGAAATTGAAATAAATGGCGTAAAATTACAAATGATGACCTCTAGAGAAATAGAAAGATGGTCTAAATATTCATTAAAATTTGTGGAAAGAATAGGCCCAGATCAATATTATGATAGACGAACGGGAAATATTTTAGATGGTGAAGAAGTCGCGATTTTGAAAGAGCGTGAATCAGAAAGTGAATCAATTATTAAAGATAGGTTAATTGCGATTAATTTTTTGAAAGCGAAAAAGGAAAAAAGAGCAGTAAATATTTATAAAAATTTAGATGAGGAATATTCTGCTTTCAAGAAGGCGTTAGGTGATATTAAGTTTATTAGAGAGCAAAGGTTGCTTCGAGAAGAAAAGAAAGAAAGCCGTTATTATGGAGAAGAGGAAACCGAGGTTGTTGAAGTAATTAAAGAAATACCTGATAAATTAAAAGAACAAATTAAAAGTACAGTAATAAGATATTCACAAATTTCTTCTCAACTTGACAGTACTTATCCAAAGAGATTGTTTGCTGAAAATATTGAATTATCTCAAGATGATTACTTAGATAAGTTGGGTGATATTATAATAAAACAAGAAAAAATCATTGATTATAAGTTGATACAGGATATGCATATATCCTCTCCAAGTATTCACCAAGAATATAAGCCTGAATTATCAACAGCATTGAGCATTTATTTAAGCGATACTAAAACAAAGCTTGAAGTCTTTGATGAACTTGTTGCTAAAATTGAGTTGTATAAAAACATACTTGATAAAAAACTTTTCAACAAGAAAGTCGATGTTTCGGCATCTTTCGGATTAAAAATTATAAGAGAGGATGGAACCGAATTGTCCCTTGATAAGCTTTCTTCAGGCGAAAAGCAAATAATAGTTTTATATTATGATTTGATTTTTGGATTGGAAAACAAAACAATTCTTTTAATTGACGAGCCAGAAATCTCCTTGCATGTGGCTTGGCAACGCGAAATGTTGGATGATTTTAATAAAATTGTACTTTTACAAAAAGATCAACTTAGTATTATAGTAGCAACACATTCACCTCAATTAATTAATAATCATTGGAATATGGTTATTGATTTAGGAGTAGCAAATGAATTACAATGACTCTATTCGTCCTAATTTAGATAAGACAACAATTGAAAATGAATTGAGAATGCAACTTACTGCGCCCAACAACACGAGAAAAACATTTATTTTGGTTGAAGGTGAAGACGACATTTCCGTAATGGGGGATAAGTTTGATGAAAACAATACTATTTTATATGAGTCTTATGGTGGGAAGCAAGACGTTATAAATCTAATTCAAAATGAGTTTAGTGATGATAATCGTGTGATTGCAATTGTGGATAAAGACTATGAACCCGTTCTTGATAACGAAAGGATATTTTACTATGATTATTGCAATTTGGAAATGATGATCATTAGCGATGATATTATTTTTAATAAGTTTATCTTTAAGTTAACAACTAAAAAGTCTGATTACACTGGTTACAGAACAATAATCTTAAATAAACTAGCCCCTTTGTCTGCGGTTAGAAAAGCAAATGATAAAATGGATTGGGGGTTAAATCTTTCAAAAGTTCCTATTGTTGGATTTTTTAATACGGAAGACAATGTTCGTAATTTGGTTTATAGTTTAGTTAAAAGCAAAAATAGTATTGATTTTGATATTGATAAACAGCAGTTGTGTGAAAAAACAGAAAATGAAATCATAGACACAAATCTTTTAGATTATACAAACGGGCATGACTTTTGCGATGCAATGTCTATATATTTGAAAGAAATTTACCCGGAAAAGCGAAGCATAAAAAAACTTGGACAAAAAGACATGAAATTGTTGATGTCAATGATATTTGATATTATTGCCTTTTCCCGTATGCAATTATATCAAAGATTGAAAAATTATCAAGAAGCAAACAATTTAAAAATTATTAATGATTGGAGAGTTTTATGAGCTGGGAATATTCTGAAAATATACTCGTTCAAAATAGCGGAGGCAAAGTTTTGCAAGATAAACTTGGCTGGGACGTCGTTTTCGCGTATAATACCGAAGTTTTAGGCGAGAACGGAACGCTTGGTAGGACGAGTTATAGGGAAATCATTCTTAATAAATATTTAAAGAAAGCGTTATTTGATAATAACGAGTGGATGACAAATGAATATTGTGCATCTGCTATTAAAACGCTTTGTTCTTACGTTGCGTCTAGCACCCTTATGCAGATTAACGAAGAAAAATATTTTATGTTGCGCGATGGCATTCCCGTTCAGGTAAAGAAAGAAGACGGAACGATTGAGGAGCGCAAGGCGTTAGTCTTCAATTTTGCCGAGCCTGAAAATAACTACTTCCTTGCTGTTAAAGAAATGAAAATTCACGGGGATTTATATCGTCGTCGCACAGATATAGTAGGTTTTGTTAATGGTATTCCTTTACTTTTTATCGAATTAAAAAAGCAAAACGTGGACGTAAAAGACGCTTACGATTGCAACTATACCGATTATTTAGATACCATTCCGCAATTATTCCGTTTTAACGCCTTTTTGATGCTTTCCAACGGTTTGGAAGCCAAGGTTGGCACGATGGGCTCTAAATACGATTTCTTCCATGAGTGGAAGCGTTTGAAGGAAGAAGAAGTCGGGGCTGTGGATTTGGAAACGATGCTCTTGGGTATTTGTAACAAGCGCAACTTTATGGATTTGTTTGAGAATTTTATTCTCTTTGACCATTCAGGGGGAAGAACGACTAAGATTTTTGCGCGAAACCATCAATATTTGGGTGTAAACGAAGCAGTGGGATCGTTTAAAGCGAGAAAGCTAAAAAATGGTAAGTTGGGCGTATTTTGGCATACCCAAGGTAGTGGTAAAAGCTATTCTATGGTATTTTTGGCGCAAAAAATTCGTCGGCAATTTACAGGTAGTCCGACGTTCGTTATTTTGACCGATCGCGAGGAATTAAACAAACAGATTAGTGATACGTTTGAGGCGTGCGGTTGTTTAACGGGCAAAGCAAGTACATATATTCCGTCAAGTGGAGAGAAACTTGTGGAAATGTTAAAGGGTAATCCTAGCTTTATCTTTACGCTGATTCAAAAGTTTAACAATAATTCGTTATCGCCTATCACACCCGACCACGATATTATTATTCTTTCGGACGAAGCACACCGTTCGCAAAACGGTATCTTTGCAGATAATATGTGCGCTTTGCTTCCTACGGCTTCGCGTATTGGGTTTACTGGAACCCCACTTTTCAAGTATGATAATATTACTGAACGTACTTTTGGTAGTTACGTTTCTGTATATGATTTCAAACGCGCTGTTGATGACGGTGCAACTGTTCCTTTATATTATGAAAATCGTAGTGATAAGTTGGATATTACCAACCCCGAAATCAACGACGAGTTGTTGGATGCCGTAGAGCGTGCTGATTTAGACGTTGACCAACGTGCAAAATTAGAATTAGAGCTTGCAAAAGATATACATATTATCACTTCCGAGCCGCGTTTGGATACAATAGCGCGTGATTTTGTCGAGCATTATTCCGAGCTTTGGTCAACGGGTAAGGCAATGTTTGTTTGTGTAAACAAAGTAACTTGCGTTCGTATGTATAATCTTGCTCAAAAATATTGGTCGGATAAGATTGCGGAGTTAGAAAAGTCTATTGTAAGCGCTACGCAACAAGAAGCTCAGGAATTACTGCGCAAGCTTACTTGGATGAAAGAAACGGAAATGGCGGTAATCGTTAGTCAAGAGCAAAACGAAATTCAAACTTTCAAAAATTGGGGGTTGGATATCTTACCGCATCGCGCAAAGATGGAAAAGCGCGAAATGGATAAGGAATTCAAAGATCCTGATAATCCTTTCCGAATCGTATTTGTGTGCGCTATGTGGTTGACGGGCTTTGACGTAAAGTCTTTGGCTACCATCTATATTGATAAGCCGTTGAAAGCGCATACGCTTATGCAGACGATTGCGCGTGCCAACCGTGTCTATGAAGGTAAAAGTAATGGTCTTATTGTTGATTATATTGGCGTTGTTAAAGCTTTAAGAAAGGCTCTTGCGGAATACACAGGTAAAAAGGGAACACCAGGAGGGGATGACCCAGCGCCTGACAAAACCAAACTTCTTGCCAAAATTATCGAAACGATTGATAGTATTGAAATTTATATGCTTGCAAACGGTTTTACTTTGAAAGATTTGGTAGGAGCAGATGATTTTGAGAAACTTTCACTTGTGAAAAAAGGCGCAAATGCAATGTGTGCTACTGATGAAATCAAAAAACGTTTTGAAATACAAGCGCGAGAATTGTTCCGTATGTTTAAATATGTGGAACGTGGCGAACTTCCTGAAAAAACGGTTGATTATAAAAATGCAATCAGCGCAATTTACGATTTGATGCAAGATAAACGTAAACACGCAGATAATTCGGCATTGATGGCAGAAATTAATGAAATTGTAAGCGAACATATTGTCGTTACAAAAACAGGCGGCGAAGAAGAAAGTAAAAAATTCGATATCAGTAGTATTGACTTTGACCGTTTACGTAAAGAATTTGAACGAGTTGAAAATAAGAATCTTCTGATAAAAGATTTGCAGTCGTTAGTAGAACAACGTCTCGCTAGAATGCTCAAAAACAATCCGTTACGAATTGATTATTATAAGCATTATCAAGATATTGTTGAAGAATACAATAATGATAATAAAAAAGATGAGATAGCAATTATCTTTGAAAAGTTAATGAAGCTTGTTCAAGAGCTTGATGAGGAACAAAAGCGATATATTCAAGAAGGGTTTGATAATGATGAAGAATTAACAATATTTGATTTATTGGTGAGCGGTAAAGAGTTGACAAAAGAAGAAATAAAAGTAGTTAAAAAGTTGTCGCAAGTATTACTAGCTAAAATAAAAGCAAGTATTCGTAAACTTGATCATTGGAGGGATAAGGAAGAAACGAAATCTATTGTTAGTATTTTAATTCGTGATACTTTGTGGGCTGATTTGCCATCAAGTTACGATGATAATGCAATTGCAAAACATCGTGAAATGATTTACGAATATATTTATCAAAATTATCCTGCAGCATAAGGTTTTTGAATATAAAAATAAAGATTTGCAGGAGTAGAGGTCGTTCTGGCGTTTATATGCACTGATTAAATTGTTATATTTATTGTGCATAAACCAATATGATTTTAGCAAGAATTGAGGAAAAGGTTATTTAGTATGAGTCGTTGTTTATTTAACAGCAGGTTTGAAAAATTCATTAACGCTGATGAAAATTTAATATTTGGAGAATTATGTGATAATTATCACGGTGATGCTCTTACGACCACAAGAGAAGCATGGAAGTCTGAAATATCTATTATAAAGGACGTTTTATCATATTATGCAGATAAAAATGGACAAGTTATATTTGAATATGATATTCCACGTCTTGGAAAGAGAATCGATGTTGTGTTGCTTCTTAAAGGAATTATATTTTGTGTTGAATTTAAGGTGGGCGAATCAAAGATATTGGAGTCAGATATTGACCAAGTTCTTGACTATGCGTTAGACCTTAAAAACTTCCATAAATTCAGCCAAGACAATCTTATTGTTCCGATTTTAGTAGCAACGAATTACCGTAATTCTTCTACAGAAATTAGAATGTCTATTTATGACGATAGAGTAGTCAATCCTCTTGTAACGGGCGAAAGTGGGATTTCAAATTTAATATCAAAAATTTTAGAGAAATATCCGAACGAACCTGAAGTCAATCCGGATTGGATTATCAGTCCGTATGCGCCTACGCCTACAATTATTGAAGCGGCGAAAACGCTTTATGAAAGCCATTCTGTAGAAGATATTACGAGGCACGAGGCGGATAAGGTTTCTACGGATGCAACGATTGCATATATTCTTGACGTAATACAAAAGAGCAAGGCAAACAGAGAAAAGAGTATTTGTTTTGTAACAGGTGTTCCCGGCGCGGGGAAAACGCTTGTTGGTCTTGACGTTGCCGTAAGACAAACGTATCAAGGACAAGATAAGCCTATTGAGGACGAAGGCGCGGTTTACCTTTCAGGTAACGGACCGTTGGTTGCAGTTTTGACGGAAGCGCTTGCGAAAGATAATTATCAAAAATGTCGAGAGAGAAGCGAAAGCAAAAAACTCTCTGATTCGCGTAGAGAAGTTGGAAAGTTTATTCAAATTATTCACCGTTATCGTGATAATATGCTTGCGAAAATTAAAAATCCCGTTGAAAACGGGGTTTTAGAAATTGATCCTGAAAAGGCGGTGAAGCTTGCAGAATCTGGCTACGGCGAAGTGGAACACGTTGCGATTTTTGACGAGGCGCAACGTTCTTGGACACATAAAAGACTTGCCGATTATCTTAAAAGAGGCGGAACGTACGGTAATAAATTAAAAGTTCCTAATTTCCCTATGTCTGAGGCCGCGTTTTTGATTTGGTCGCTTGACCAACGTGAAGATTGGGCAACAATTATTTGTCTTGTTGGTGGCGGTCAAGAAATTAACACAGGTGAAGCTGGTATTTCTGAGTGGATTAACGCGCTTAATGAAAAATTTCCGCATTGGAACGTTTACATTTCATCGAAGTTAACGGAAGCTGAATACGCCGAAGGCAAAGTGAATGAATTGCTAGAAAAGAATGATAAGATTACATTTTCTGATAATTTACACCTTGCGGTATCTTTGCGTTCGTATAGAGCCGAAAAACTTTCTGCGTTTGTTCACGCATTGCTTGTGATTGAGCCGACTGCGGCGGAATTATATAAAGAAATTAAGGACAAATATCCTATCGTGCTTACAAGGGATATGGAAAAGGCAAAAAGGTGGTTGCACGACAAGGTTAGGGGAACGGAACGCACAGGTGTTCTTATAACAAAGGAATCGGCAAGATTTAAGCCTTTAGGTATTCACGTTTTACCTTCGGGTGATGAAAATGCTGTTCATTGGTTCTTGGAAGATAAAATTGACACAAGAGCCTCTAACTATCTTGAAGATGCTGCAACGGAAATTCAAGTTCAAGGGTTAGAACTTGATTATACTTGCTTGCTTTGGGATGCCGATATGCGGTATGAAAATGGAAAGTGGCATTTTTATAGATTTAATGGGCAAACAAAATGGGTTGAACAAACGCCAACGAGCGAAAGTAAGCAAGATTTAATGAAGTATATGTTAAATGCTTACCGTGTTTTATTGACGCGTGCAAGAGCTGGTATGGTTATATGTGTGCCAGAAGGTAATGAAAATAAAACGGTTAGTGGTTTCTGGGAAGATAGTACGCGTTTACCTGAATACTATAATGGCACGTATGAATATTTAAAGAGTTTAGGAATTGAAGAAATATAATTGACAATCGTATAGTCGTGCCAGTTATAAGAAGACTTGCGGGAAAGGTTAAAGAAAGTTTGATAAAATAAACAAGATTAAGGATATGGTTTCAATTTGAATATAAAAGTGAGTAGAAGGAAATAATTAAATATGAAATACGAAACAATAATAACAGACATCGAAAAAATTGATATATCTTTGCGATATGATAATGAGCAAGGGTTAAAGGATATGCATTTATATATAGACGGAAAATATTCTACTATTCTTAGAAATATGGGGCAAGGGATGTATGCTTATATGGAACCACATGGTTTTATTTATGATTCCTTAAATGATAAGGAGTCTCTTGAACACAATTTGAAACTTATGAAAGCTAAATTAAGCGGATACGCAGAGGAAAATTGTGAAAAGCCAAAACAAATAGAAGAATTAGAAATAATAAAGTTAATAAAGCAAATTCCTGAAGTTAGGACTTGGTTTAAAACTTCTGATTGTATGGGACATAAAGTTATATATAAAGACAAAAGATTTATTAAATGGAAAAATAAAATTTTATTCGAGTTGAAAAAATTAAAGCAGGATGCGTTTATTTTAGAAATTGAAGCTTTATTGGAGAACATAAAAGATGGATGGAATGATGAGAAGAATTTTGAGAATGCTTCGTCAAAGTTGGAAATATTAGCAGATAATGTAGAAGATTATCAAGAAAAACTAGAAGAAGTTAAAGAGAAAAGTGTTTCAATAGTGGATAATAAAAAAGTATTCATAGTTCACGGACATGATGAAAAATTGAAATTTGAAATGTCTAATTGGTTAAGAAGTTTGGACTTGAATCCAATTATTTTACACTTGACTGCAAATATGGGTATTAAAACTATTATTGATAAAATTAATGATAATTCGGATGTTGGCTGTGCTATCGTTTTGATGACAGCCGATGATTTGGGAAAAGGAAAGAAAGAAGAAGCATTGAAACCAAGGGCCCGTCAAAATGTTGTTTTTGAAGCTGGTTATTTTCTCGGTAAATTAGGCGAGAAAAAAGTTATTCTTTTATATGACAAAGGATTAGAGGCACCAGGTGATTTGTCTGGATGTGTTTACATAGAAGCAGACCCATATGGTGGATGGAAAGAACAAGTGAGAACTGAATTTAAAGCAATAGGGATACAATATTCAAAATAGACAATACTGAAGGCGTATATTGATTTTTTAATGAGGCAAAGCATAACACGATTTTCAATGGGAGTGGAAATACGAAAAATTTGGCTCAAAAAGGCGATCTCAATTCCAAAAGTGGGAGATAACTATATTTGTGATTCTTTTTGATGCGATTTTCGACTAGATTAAAAATTAATGTGTGTTTTTAAAAAATGTTGCCAAATTTTAATGGGACAAACGTGGGATAAAAATGTCTTGACAATGGCACATTGTATATTGTATGATTGTATCATGGAAAAATTATATCTAGATTTAAGCAAACAGTCGCTTTTGAAGAAATTCAAGGGCGACTTTTTTCATTTAAACTTGCGCATAAGGAAGAAATATTAACTATAAGTAAGATTATCACATTTATGGTTATAGTTTCTACACTTATACTTACTGGTAATTAGTAATTATTATTGATATAATATATATAATGTTAAATAACGCAGGAGAAAATTAATGGAAAGTTTTTTAGAAGATTATTGTTTTATTAAGAAGAAAGAATATTCAAAACAAGAAAAAGAGTTTAGTGTTTTAGTAGAAAACATGATAAATATTCTAAGAGATAAAGAAAAACCTCTTGAAAATGAAGAAGATGATATTGTGAGGGAGTTGGCAAAACAAGCATTTATGAACACACAATGTATTTTAAATAATTATAGAAATCTTAGGTTTGCATGTTTTTATTACGAATCGTATTACGAAGAAGAGATTAAGCAATTGGAAGACATTCTGGATGAGATAGAAGAAAATGTAAAAAGATTAGAAAATTTTGAGAATAACGGATTGGTTATGTCAAAGATTTTATATCATGCGTATATTGAGTCAGAGAAAATTATGAAGACTAGAGAAATTCAATCTGAATTACATATAGGAAACAGCCATTATCATAGATTAAAGAATAAAGCAATAGCACTTCTTGCAGTTGCTATAGGTGGCATGCTTATTGAGAATATGGATAAGTTGGACGTAATAACTACATTTTTTGAAGAAATGCTTGATAATGATTTAGTATTTAATATTCATACTAGTAAGCCTTAAAAATATTAAATTAAATAAAATATATAAGTGTTAACGCTCAATAAAAAATATTTTTTGATTAAAAAAGAGCATTTGGTAGTGAAATGTCATATATTTGCCATGAAATTGGCACAGTTCAGGCGTTGACCTGTCATTATGATATATGTTATAATGATATCGTCAAAGTCGGAGGCCAAGCGGTCTTAGGAAGACAAATGTCTTAGCC
>JAZOCA010000099.1:0-4014 GCA_045596285.1 Christensenellaceae bacterium
GTTAAACGGTTGGACTGTTTTAACCGAAGGTTGGGGTATGGTAGACGGCGAACCTAAGGGCGTTATCTCTGCAGAAACCTACTGGGGGGAAAAACTTCCTTAAAACCAAGAAGGTTCTTACCACTTAGACGGTTGGGAAACAGGCATTGGCGAAGGCGATGCTTGGGCTATTAGATCAACTAACTTCCGTTTACAAGGCTCTGGCTTTATCAGCGTAAGAATGGGCGGTAACGCTGCAGCCGTTAAGGTTTACAAGGCAGACGGAACTTTAATCGGTTTCTACAAAGCAAACAGATTTAGCGATACGGGCTTCCCCTTTGCAGGAACTGAAGGTTCTTGGGCAGATATGGCAACTTACGCTATCGATCTAAGCGCATACGTTGGCGAAGAACTCTATATTGAACTTCACGATATAGGTGGCGGTGCATGGGCACACGGTTTCTTTGATAGCGTTAACACTTACTACGAAGTAGCACCCGACGTTGCTAATCTATACGATACCGTTGAAGCACCTATTTCAAGAGATGAAAACGGCGCTTTAGTATACGGCGACGTTCAAATTAAATGGGTTTTAGCAGTTAGCGAAGTAATCGCATAACAGTTATAAAATCATAAAAAAGTAAAATATGGGCGGGTTTTATACCGCCCATATTTGACATAGTTTAAAAATAATGGTATAATAACCTTAATAAAAAGAGGTGTATTATGGCAACTATTAAAGACGTAGCGAAAAAAGCGGGGGTGGGCATAAGTTCCGTTTCCAGATATTTAAACAAATCGGGCTACGTTTCAGAAGAAAACAAAGCGAAAATAGAAAAGGCTATAAGTGAACTAAATTACAAGCCAAGTTATATAGCCCGCACGCTTAAAGCGCGTCAGGCGTATATGGTTGCGTTGTTTGTTCCCACAATTAGCCATCCTTTTTTCTGCAAAATCGCATATTATATTGAACAGTTTCTTTACGAATGCGGTTATAAAACGGTTATAATCAGTACGCAAAACAATAAACAGAAGGAAATAGACCTTCTTGCAATGCTTGAACAAAATCAGGTAGACGGGGCTATTTTTATAACCCACCACTACTATGAAAAAATAAATCCCAAATTGCCTATAGTTACGATAGACCGCCACTTAGCTGAAAGCGTTCCTTGCATAACCAGCGATAATTACCAAAGTTCGCGTAAAGCGCTTGAATTTTTGGCAGAGCGCGGTTGTAAAAATATCGGGTTTATCGGTGGGCAACCACGAACGGAATCTGAAGTTTTATATCGCTATTACGCTTATCAAGAATTCGTTCACGAACGCAACATGCCTTCTATCGTAAGTTACTCAGATATAGCGCACGGAGAAGAATACGAAGTCGTTCGCGCTTTTTTTGAAAAAAACCCACAAACAGACGGGGTTTTCACCGCAACCGATATGCTTGCTAATATGGCTTATCAGTATGCGGTAGCAAACGGCAAAAAAGTTCCGCAAGATTTAAAAATTATCTCTTACGACGGTATTATGTCTGAATGGGTGCAGTATCCTAAATTTACTTGCGTTAAGCAAGATTTAGAAAGTATGGCAAAAACGGTAGTTGAAACTTTGCTTAAAAAAATTAAGGGAAAGCATTGCGATAAAAAAATCGTTATTCCTTGTTCATTTATAGAAGGGGAAACTACTTAAGGAGCAAAAAATGATAGTTTGTATAGGTGAAATTTTAGCCGATATGATAGGCTTTAAACAGGGCGAAAATTCTGTTAGTTATTCGCGCTTTGCAGGTGGTGCGCCCTTTAACGTAGCTTGTAATATTCAAAAGTTAGGCGGTAATGCCGGTTTCGTTGGTAGCGTAGGAAGTGACGCTATAGGTCGGTTTTTAAGCAGTTGGGCAAATAACGCGGGCTTTTCTTATTTAAATTTAAAGCAAGATACCTTGCATAATACCACACTTGCTTTCGTTGAATTAGACGGGGCAGGCGAGCGTTCTTTTAGTTTTTACCGCAAAAACACGGCAGATTATTTTATAGATTTTAAGCAGGTAGAAGAAGGTATAGAAAAGGCTTCTATCGTGCATTTAGGGTCTTTAATGTTAAGCGAAAAATACGGCGAAAAACTTGCAGATTACGTTGTTAAATTAACCAAAGAAAGTGGCAAACTTTTAAGTTTTGACGTCAATTACCGCGAAGATATTTTTAAAGACAAAACCCATGCGATTAAAGTTTACAAAAAATATTTAAAACACGCAAACATTGTAAAGTTAAGCGAAGATGAACTTTATACTTTTGCAGGCACAACGGTTTTAAATGATGCGCTTAAAAAAGTTGCGCGTAAAAACCAACTTCTTTTGGTTACTTTGGGCGCAAATGGTAGCGTAGCTGTATATAATCAAATTATCTGCAAGCAAGAAAGCATTAAGGTTAAAGTGGTTGATACAACCGGCGCAGGCGATGCTTTTTACGCGGGCGTTTTATCTAGGGTAGATGGGTTAGATTTTTCTTCTTTAACAAAAGATCAACTTTCTAACGCGCTAAAATTCGGCAACGTTTGCGGTGCGTTAACTGCAAGCGGTTACGGCGCTGTTGATGCCTGCCCAAGCGAAAAAGAAGTTTTAAGTAAACTTGGCTAATATAATCTTTATCAATAAAAGGCTTTGTAATTTTTGCAATGCCTTTTTTGTTTGTGATATGTATTATTATAAAGCATTTATTAAATATTAAATGTGCCGATAACCGTGCTATAGGCGGGTTTTTTATAGTTAAAGCGGAAATTTAGCGTTAAGAAGTAGTTGAAAAAGAAAATAAAGCTGGTAAATTGTATTGTTATTTATCGGTGGATGTGCTATAATGGCGGTATGAAAGAATACTTATTAAACTATTATTCAAAATTTAATTGCATAGCGGAAAAGTGCGCGCATACTTGTTGCACAGGTTGGGATATGTGCATAGATAAAGAAACTTTGCAAGAATATAAAAACTGCGCGTCAACTTTCGCGCCCACGCTTAAAAAGGGCGTCAATTTTAAAAAAGCCAAATTTAAAGCGGATAGAAATGGCCGTTGCGCATTTTTAAACAAAAATGGTTTGTGTGATATTATAATTAATCTCGGCGAAAAAAGTTTATGCCAAATATGCCGTGATCATCCGCGATTTAGAAGTTGCTTTGAAGATCGCGTGGAAACGGGTTTGGGTTTTGCCTGTGAAGAAGCAACCCGTATTATTTTATCTTATCAAGAAAAAATTCAGCCCATTCTTATAACCGATAAGCCTTGCGAAAAAGAACTTTCATTCGTGCAGTATAAACTTTTAAAATTCAGAGAGCAAGCGCTTGATATTATTCAAGATAGAAATAACAATATTAACGATAGAATAGAAAAACTTTTGAAATTATGTAATGCACAAGTTACAAAAAGCGATTACAAAAAAATCATAAAAAGATTTATTTCATTTGAACGATTAGAAAAGGGTTGGGGAAATAGACTAAAAGGGCTAAAAACCGACCTATACACAAACATTTGCGAAGAAAACGCCCTTTATTGCGAGCAGTTTTTGGCAAACGGATTATATAGATTTATCAGCGAAGCAGAAGACGTTATTTATGCCCGCGCAGTAGTGCTTGCTTGTGTTTTTTCGTGGTGGATTATAAACAGCATATACCAAAATGAAAGTAAGCATAACGGCAAATTTGAAACTTTTTGCGATATAGTTCGAAAGTATTTTGCAGAAGTGGAATATTCACAAAAAAATCAAAACAAACTTTTCTCATTTGCCTATAAATATATAAAGATTTAAAAGACAAAAAATTCTTAATAAATTTAAAAATGGCGATGTCACAAACAACGACTGATTTTTTAAATTAATAAAAAATATTTTACATTAAGCATAAAATACGGTTTAGATGCAAGTAAGAGCAGGCGTTTGTGAATTTTTGTAAGGGAGCGTACTTGTTGTACGCAGGAATTGCAAAAATTTATAAATAACGAACTATTACGCCGTAGATAAACCGCATTTTATCAGTCATTTGTTGTGACAGAGCC
>JAZOCA010000100.1:0-6078 GCA_045596285.1 Christensenellaceae bacterium
TACGTAGTAAATCTTTTACCACAATTAATACATTCTCGTCTTCTTCTAATCGTTGTTCCGTCTTCAGCGGAACGTGAATCAATTACCTTACTTTCGATGCAACCACAATAAATACATTTCATAACTAACCTCAAATAAAAAGAATACAAATGCAATTTTAACACAAAATATAAATATGAATATGTTAATAATGATAAGAATTATAACAACAGCGTATTTTTTAGCCGTTAACGTATATGGTTTTATTTTGATTAATTATCAGAAAAAAAACCGTAATAAAATAAAAAATACAGAAGAAGAACCACCTAAAGAACTCGACAAAAAAAACTCAACCGATAAAAATATAAGCGACGGAAAAATATTTTTAACGGGACTTTTGGGTGGGGCGCTTGGAATATACTTGTCAATGTTTATATACAAATATAGATTAAATCATTTTTTGTTAATGGTCATGATGCCCGTATTTATAGCAATAAGCTTATATTTATTAGTGTGTACGTTTAGCAACAGCATTGGCTTCTTTGTAAAACAATAATGTCATTTTGCATTATTGCTTAATGCATACCAAAGTAAAACAATATTTGTTTTCCCGTCTTTAATTTTGCCATTTAAAGCCATATCAATACACTCTTGCACACTGAGCCATTCAACGGATAATTTTTCATCTTCGTCAAAGTTTTGTTCTACAAAATCAAATTCGTCAGCATAATATAAATACAAAACTTCATCCGTATATCCAGGAGACACCGCGTATTCACAAATCAACTGTAAGTCTTTAGCCCTCAATCCACATTCTTCTTGTAATTCTCGATATGCCGTTTGTTTTGGATCTTCGTTAAAATCACGAGTACCGGCGGGAATTTCAAAAAACTCCTCTCCAAACGGATGCCGATATTGGCGAACAAAGGCAAACTTATCGTTTAATTTTGCAAGGACTGCAGATCCCCCACGATGACGTACGACTTCACGCTTTAAATTCATTCCATCATACTCTACTTCATCAAAATATAAGCTTACTATCTTGCCTTTATATATTTCTTTGCTGTTTAATAATTTTTTCATAATTGTTTATAAAAAGTTATAAAATTATTTTTATATTGCTTCGCAGAATTTTAAAATTCGTTCGATATCTTCCGCTTCACTTTCTATTTTCTTAAACGAAAGAACTGCATATTTATAACTGATAAAAGAAGTCTTTATTCCTTCTTTGTTTCCACGATATAAACAATCCTTAAAGCGATCCAACAAAACTAAAAGATCGCTTTTTTCAGCGTCTTTTAAATGACGACAATTTATTATTTTGCTTTTTTCAGTAATTAGAATCTTTTGAATATCTTTATAGCACGTTAGATATTTTTTGGTAGGCTGTGCGATGGGTGGATTTTGAACAGAAGAAATTGATAGCTGAGTTACACCTTTAGGCTGAACATCCGCTTTATCTGACTCTACACAAAGAATCGCAGATTGTTGCGTTTCAGTTTCTAATAAAACACTTTTTACCATCTCCTCTGCAACAGAAACAACAACGTGCTTAAAAGGAATTAAAAAGTTATCCGCAAACAATTTATAACTCTTCGTAAAACTATCACTCTTATAATACAAGGAAAGTACGTTTAACAAATCTTCATTTTTAGAATCAATTTCGGTAAACAACCCAAATCCAAAAGCAATCATATTCTTTTTGTTTTCAGTAGGAAAAAATTCCCCTTTGGGAAGAGAATTCAAATAAGAGCTATAATTAAAGTTTTCTGCCGTATACGTGATCAATTCATAAAAAAGTTTTGATGACGTAACAGTCTTTAGAAGATTGGTTATTTTACTATCTGCAAGAATATAATTGCATGAAACAAGTTCATCCATTCTTGTTGCAAAGTATTCAATTGACTGTTTTCGTGTAATCATAAAACTATACACCCCGCAAAAATAGCCTAACTAATATCTATTGTAACATATTTTATTTAATTTTACAATTTAATTAGCCTAAAAGTATTGATTTTTTATTAAATTTCGTTTATAATATTTTAAGTTAATAGTATCTAAAGGAGAGTTTTATGAAATCAATTCAAATTTCATTACAAATGGCAACACAAGTAAAAAGATTTGTTAATATAGTTCAAAACTATTCTTTTGATATTGACCTTCGCAGTGACCGCTATGTTGTTGATGCAAAATCCGTGCTAGGAATTTTTAGCTTAGACCTATCTAAGCCTGTAAACGTAGAAATTCACGCAAGCGCCTCTGAAGAAGAACAATGTGATGAACTATTAAACAACCTTAAAGAGTTTGCTATTTAATATATTTGATTCGGCTTATAAAATAAAAGGGGGATTTTATGCAAGTCAAAGGCGATGCACTACTGAACAAATTAATATTGCTTTTCGTTTTTGATAAGATGGAATGCCCTCTTACCGAAAACACTATCCTGGATATGTGTTGCTCCGCAAACAACTGGATTTCCTATATGGATTGCAAACCCATAATAAACCAATTATTAGAATACGGTTTTATCTATAGTCTCGCTCAAAATGGGATGGACACGCTATACAGTATAACCCCAGACGGAAGAGTATGTTTGGCTGATTTCTTCATTCAAATTCCATCGTCTATTAGAGAAAACATCTCTCGTTTTGTGAAGGCAAATAGTTTAAAATACAGAAAAAAACAAGAATTTATCGCAGATTACTATATGAATAAAGACGGTACATATACGGTTAATCTTAAAATCGTTGAACCCGCCCACCCTGTTTTAGAACTTAAAATGGTTGTTCCAAGTAGAGTTTCAGCAAAAAACATCTATAAAAACTGGGAAGAAAGAGGCGGAGACGTTCTTGAACTTCTATATGAAAATCTCGTTGATTAAGAGGAGGTAATTTATGCAAACTTATAGCACAAGAGGAACTTGTTCACGTCAAATCTTATTTGAAGTAACTGAAGACGGAAAGGTTTACGACGTTAAATTTATCGGTGGATGTAGTGGCAATCTTCAAGGTATTGCAAGATTAGTCAATAATCGCCATATTGATGACGTAATTTCAACCTTAAAGGGTATAAAATGTAGAGGCAACACTTCTTGCCCAGATCAACTTGCCACTGCTTTAATGGAATATAAAGAAGCTCATAATCTTTAATAACTAATAACGATATTTGAAAAAAGACGCCTAAACGGTTTAGGCGTCTTTTTTATATATTTTTTTTAATTTCACTATAGATTATTTTTGCATCAATTTTATTCTCTATTAGTTTTTCTTTTACGTCATATCTATCGATAAACTGCTTTTTATAGCCATAACAAAAAACCTTAACACCAAAAGGAGATAATGCCGCGGATATCTTCTGACCAAAACCACCTTCTACTATTCCATCTTCCATAGTAATAAAAATATGATGATCCTTAAGCAATTCTTTCAAAAGACTATCGTCAACACGATCTGCAAATAATGGATTAATCAAAGTTGCATCAATATTTTTATCTTTCAATAGTTCATATAATTCTTCACCAACAGTAAAAAGATTTCCTAAAGCCAAAATAGCTATTTTACTTCCCCTTTCAGCCACAAAATACTCTTTACTCTCGTATTCGATTTTTGCATTATATTTACTAGAATAGGTAACCGTTGGAACTCTTATAATAATAGGACCACAATTTGAATCAATTGCATTATCGATACTATTTTTCAGTTCAGAAAAAGAAGAGGGTGAAACACAGGTTAGCGATGGAATATTGCACGTATATGAAATATCAAATATTCCCAAATGAGTTGCGTCCTTTAACAAAAATATGCCGGACGAATAGACTAATATTATCGCTGAGGATTCATTCAAAGCTAAATCTTGAGAAAGTTGATCGTAACAACGTTGCAAAAAAGAACTTTGAACACAGAAAATAGGCTTTGTTCCCGCCTTCGCCATGCCCGAAATCATTGCAACTGCATGTTCTTCAGCTACACCAACGTCAATAAAGTTCCTCCCTAATGCTTTTCTATATTCGGGAGTAAAACCTATTGCGCCAGGGGTACCTGCACAAACAATTGCTATTTTGTCATTATTTCTAACCTTATCTATAAGCAAATCCCTAGTGTATTCTACATATTCGTTTAAGTTAGAATGTTTACTTTGCCCATCTTCTATACAAAAAGGAGCATGCCAATGCCAACCCTCCTTATTATCTTCTGCAAATCTATACCCTTTACCTTTTTCTGTACAAATATGCACAACAATCGGTTTATTTGTATTTTTTACACTTTTAAAAGCAGATAGGAGTTTTTCAATATCGTTGCCATCATCCACAAAAAGATAATCCAAGCCAAATGATTTAAAAATATTGTTATCGCATTCACCCTTAGACTCTCTTAATTCTTTTAAATTTTTATATAATCCTCCATGATTTTCGGCAATTGACATTCCGTTATCATTTACAACAATTATAAAATTACCACTATACTCACCCGCAAAATCAAGACCCTCAAGCGCTTCTCCACCCGATAAAGATCCATCTCCTATAACGGCAATAACATTATATTTTTCACCGAGTAAATCTCTTGCCTTGCACAACCCGCTTGCCAAACTCACAGAAGTCGACGTATGACCAACTATAAAATTATCGTGTTCGCTCTCTTTTGGATTAGTATAACCGGAAATTTCATAATATTTATCTTTATCAGTATAATTTTTCTTTCTTCCCGTTAAAATTTTATGAGTATAACATTGATGAGATACATCATAAACAATTTTATCAATAGGAGAATTAAAAACGTAATGCAATGCAATAGTACATTCTACTATTCCCAAATTTCCACCTAAATGCCCACCGGTTTTAGAAATTTTATCTATTAACAAATGACGAATTTCCTGAGAAAGTATATTCAATTGTTCATTAGTTAGCCTTTTCAAATCGGCAGGATTGTCTATGTAATCCAAAAGCATAATAAACTCCAAATAATTAATACTCTACATTATATAAGTAAAGTCCGCAAGCAGGCATCTTGTCACCTACAAACCGCTTTTCGCCATTTTCTAAAGCCATTTTCACCTGCTCAAGCGTTATTTTACCTTGTCCTACGGCAAGCAACGTCCCAACTATTAAACGCACCATACTATAAAGAAAACCCTTGCCTTTCACGTAAAAAAACAATTCGTCCTTTTTTCTAATAACATCAATGGAAAGGATATGTCGTTCAAAGCTTTCACTATCTCCACCAGATAAACAAAATGCCTTAAAATTATGCGTACCAACAAATATATTTGCGCAATCTTTTATCTTTTGCAAATCTAAGACAGCAGGATAATGACAGTAATATTCATCACGCAACGGACTACTAACCATTGACGTATAACATTTGTATAAATATGTTTTACTTTTTACATTGTAGCGCGCGTGAAAATTCGAAGACACTTCTTTCATAGAAGTAATTCTTATATCTTTTGGCAAGATATTATTAAGCGCGTGTAACAAGTTTTTTACAGTCATCTTATTCTCTTTGGGCAAATCAACATGCGCAACTTGATTTAAAGCGTGTACTCCAGCATCCGTTCGACCGCTTGCAATAACTTTAATTTTTTCTTTAAAAAATATTTCAAAGCATTTTTCAATTTCATTGCAAATTGTTTTATTATCCGTATTTTTTTGCCAACCCAAATACTCTGTTCCGCGATATTCAATAGTTATAGCAACTCTCATTTTACGTTTTTATTTCTTAATACATAGTCACGATTCATTTTAGAAATTTGGTCTTTATAATACGCAATTTTGGCTCTTAAGTTCGGAGCAATAAAAATGAACCACGCAAAACCCCAAAGGATTAACGCACCCTCTAACGCAAAAATCACTATTGCTGCAGTATTAACTTCTTTTGTAATTATACCGCTCACAATGTACAAAATTGCTGGTATTGCAAAGCAAATAATACAAAATATAGTTGAAACTTTTATAGGCTTTAACAACTCACTATACAATGATAATTTTTTTGCATAATAAGCCCTTTCGCCCATTTCTTGCATTTTTTTGTTTGCTTTTTTATCAATAACTTTTTTATCTAAGTTTTTAAATTCGTCTCTAATCATTATTTTTTCTCCTGATTA